>JBFJYH010000005.1:0-92617 GCA_041622675.1 Porticoccaceae bacterium | reverse complement strand
GACCGCCACATTGTTGGTCAAAACCAGGCCAAGCGCGCCGTTGCCATTGCCCTGCGCAACCGCTGGCGTCGCATGCAGTTGAGCGAAGACCTGCGCAATGAAGTGACCCCCAAAAACATACTAATGATCGGCCCCACCGGTGTTGGTAAAACAGAAATTGCCCGCCGTTTGGCGAAACTATCAAACGCGCCCTTTATTAAAATTGAAGCCACCAAATTCACCGAAGTAGGCTATGTTGGCCGGGATGTTGAGTCGATTATTCGCGATTTGGTTGAGACGTCCGTTAAATTACTGCGCGAACAGGAAGTCTCGAAAGTTGATCAACGCGCCCACGATTTAGCCGAAGAGCGCATTCTTGACGCCCTGCTGCCCCCAGCCCGAGGTGAGGGAGATAAAGCAACAACTGAAGACTCCAGTGCGCGCCAACTCTTTCGCAAGAAATTGCGCGAGGGCGATCTCGACGATAAAGAAATTGAAATCGATCTCAGTTCCGCCGCACCCAACGTCGAAATTATGGCGCCTCCCGGCATGGAGGAGATGACCAGCCAGCTTCAGGGTATGTTTTCCAATATGTCAGGAGGGAAAACCAAAACCCGCAAACTCACCGTGGCACAAGCCCTTAAACACTTGAAGGAAGAAGAAGCAGCCAAACTGGTAAACGACGACGACATAAAAACTCGCGCGATCACCAATACCGAGCAAAACGGCATTGTTTTTATCGACGAAATCGATAAGGTTGCCAAGCGCGGCGAAACCTCGGGCACAGATGTTTCCCGCGAAGGCGTACAGCGCGATTTACTGCCACTGATCGAGGGCAGCACGGTGTCGACCAAGTACGGCATGATCAAAACCGACCACATACTATTTATTGCCTCGGGGGCCTTCCACTTTTCCAAGCCCTCCGACCTAATTCCCGAACTTCAGGGCCGGCTACCCATTCGTGTCGAGCTAGACTCCCTCAACGCCGATGACTTTCAACGCATCCTCACCGAACCCAAGGCCTCGCTCACCGAGCAGTATAGAGAGCTACTGGCCACTGAGGGGTTAAGTGTCAATTTTAGCGACGCCGGTGTTAAGCGCTTGGCAGAAATTGCCTCAGAGGTAAATGAGCGCACCGAAAATATTGGCGCACGCCGCTTACACACCGTACTTGAACGCTTGCTGGAAGAAGTGTCTTATGAGGCCGCTGATCTCGCTGCCGAGGGTAAAACCATTGACATTGATGCCGCCTTCGTCGACCAGCATCTCGATGCACTGGCCAGCGATGAAGACTTATCACGCTTTATTCTCTAAACCTGCTATCGCGCTCACGGTAACGTCAATATTTTTTAAAGGCCTCTATGCCCCTACTTCGACTCGACAACGTAAGCCTGCACTTTGGCACCCGCGACCTGCTAAAAGCGGTCGACCTGACCCTGCACAAAAACCAGAAAATCGGTTTACTGGGCCGCAATGGCGAGGGCAAAACCACCTTGCTCAAACTACTCGGCCAGCGCATTCAGCCCGACAGTGGTGAATACTGGCTGCGCCCCGGTTGCAAGATTGCCTGGTTAGAGCAAGACCTGCCCGACGCTGACGACTCCACTGTTTACGATCTCGTGGCCAGCGGCCTCGACGATGTCGGCGCCCTGCTCGCAGCCTATCACCACAGTATTAATGACGGTGATATGGACACCATGGCACGGGTACAACAAGAACTCGAGGCCAAAGACGGCTGGGCCTTGCAGCAGAAAGTCGACACAATTATTAGCCAGCTCGAGCTACCCGCTGATGCACTCATGAAGTCGCTGTCTGGCGGCTGGCGCAAGCGCGTAGCACTGGCCAAAGCCCTGGTCACCGACCCCGACATATTACTGCTCGATGAGCCGACCAACCACCTCGACATTCTCGCCATTGAGTGGCTCGAAAGCCAACTGAAAAACTTTCGCGGCGCTTTAATTTTGGTGACCCACGACCGGGCCTTTTTGCAGCAAGTGGCGAATGAAATTGTGGAGTTAGACCGCGGTACACTGCACGCGTGGAGTGGCGACTACCATGGCTTTCTGGTTTTTCGCGAACAACAAATGGCCGAGGAAGAAAAAGCCAACGCCCTGTTCGATAAAAAGCTCGCCCAAGAAGAAGTGTGGATACGCCAGGGCATTAAAGCCCGTCGCACACGCAACGAGGGCCGTGTGCGCGCCCTGAAAAGCCTGCGCGAAGAACACTCCCAACGCGTCAGCCGCCAAGGCAAAGCCGACTTCAGCATCGAAGCCGGTGGCACCTCGGGTAAAATCGTTGCCGAACTCGAACACGTCAGCCACGCTTTTAACGGCACGCCTGTAATTAGCGATTTGTCGCTGAAAGTGCTGCGCGGCGACCGCATCGGCTTTGTCGGCGCAAATGGTGCGGGTAAGTCGACCCTGCTCAAAGTCTTACTCGGGGAACTGGAACCCCAGGAAGGCACAGTGAAACTCGGCACCAAAATGGAAATTGCCTATTTTGACCAACTGAGAAATCAGCTCAACCCCGAGCAAAACCTACTCGACAATGTCTGTGGTGGGCGCGACTTTATCAGTATCAATGGCAAAGACCGCCACGCCATTAGCTACCTTAGCGACTTTTTATTCAGCCCCGACCGAGTGCGAATTCCGGTCAAAACCCTCTCGGGTGGCGAGCAAAACCGCGCCATTTTAGCCAAGTTATTTAGCAAGCCCGCCAATGTGCTGGTGCTCGATGAGCCGACCAACGATCTCGACATCGAAACCCTGGAGCTGCTTGAAGAAATTTTATTGGACTTTAAAGGCACCGTGCTCTTAGTCAGCCACGACCGGGAATTTATGGATCACACCGTGACTCGCATTCTCACTTTTGATGGCCAGGGAAAAATCAGCGCTCACGTCGGCGGTTACAGTGACTGGGTCGCCAGGGGCGGTAAACTTCAGGCAGAAAGCCAAACGCCCACCGCGGTAAAAAAGGCCTCAGCCCCACCGATAGACAACGGCAACAGTACGACGGTCAAGCCCGCCCTGGCGAAAAAAAAGCGCTCTTACAAAGTACAACGTGAACTCGACGCGCTTCCCGGTTTAATAGAAGAATTAGAGCATCGTCAAACTGAACTGGAAGCCATCATTGGCCAGGCCGACTTTTACAGTCAGGAGCCCATCGCTCAGCAAGCAACCCTCGATGAAATGACAGAACTCGCGGCCAAACTTGAAGAGAGCTACGCCCGTTGGGAAGAGCTCGATTCGGCGTAAACCCCGCTAAACTCGAATCGATATACCCAGAAGCACCTCAAATTGACACTTTGCCCCCCGCTCGCTTAAGGTGGCGGGCTACCATTAAAGACTAGACTTTCCAACCTATAGTGGAGACACCCATGCCCAGTTCTGTTGAAATTGCACCCGGTCGTTATCGGGAATCCTACGGTCGCTACCTCGAAGATTTTAAGGTCGGTGACATTTATGAACACCGTCCAGGCCGCACCATTACCGAGACTGACAATACCTGGTTCACCCTTCTAACCATGAACCAGCACCCCCTGCATTTTGACAAAGAATACGCCAAGCACAGTGAATTCGGTAAAATTCTGGTCAACAGCACCATGACGCTGTCAATGGTGGCAGGCATGAGTGTCTCGGATGTTAGCCAGAAAACTATCGCCAACCTAGGCTGGGATAAGATCAAAATGCCAGCGCCAGTTTTTGTCGGCGACACCATTTATGCGGAATCTGAAGTATTAGAAATTCGCGAATCAAAAAGCCGCCCCACAGCGGGTATCGTCACGGTCAGAACCCTGGGGAAAAATCAGGATGACGTTGTCATTATGGACTTTGTACGCTCCATGCTCATCCCCAAAACCGGCCACGCGGTTGACGATAGAGCCAACTACTAAAGCCAAGAGCGCTTGATACCCGGCTGTTAAGCCCTCTTCTTTGCTAACAGCCGTATCAGCTCTTTTAAATTGTACTCCCCGGCTTAGCTATCAGCCTCACACTACCCACTACGAGACGCCCTATGTCAAACGAAGAAGAAACACTCATCCTCGACAGTGTTAACCGTTGGTTGGAAAGAGATGTTGCCCCCTACGTCCACGACCTCGAACAAGCCGACGAATACCCCCACGCCATGGTTGAGCAAATGAAAGAGCTGGGACTGTTCGGCGCAACGATCAATCCGGAGTACGGCGGCCTCGGGCTCAGCGCCTCAACCTATTCCAAAATCGTCGCCGCTGTGGCCGAAGTGTGGATGTCTCTGTCGGGCATCTTCAATTCCCATCTAATCATGGCGCGCTGCGTACAGAGTTTCGGCACCGAAGAACAAAAGCAAAAATACCTCCCTCGCTTCGCCACAGGCGAACTGCGCGGCGGCATTGGCCTCACCGAACCCGATGCAGGCACCGACCTGCAAGGCATTCGCTGCACCGCCAAAAAAGATGGCGACTACTATGTCGTCAATGGTTCCAAAGCTTGGATCACCAATTCCGTCGAGGGCAGCGTCATCGGCCTATTGGTGAAAACAGACCCCACAGCCACCCCACCCCGCAAGGGCATGAGTATGTTTATCGCCGAAAATGGCGAGGGCTTTAACGTTACTAAAAAACTGAAAAAACTCGGCTATAAAGGTATTGATACTGCCGACATTAGCTTCGATAACTACCGCGTACACAAGGACTGCCTTATTGGTGGCGTTGAAGGCCAGGGCTTTTACAACGCCGTGGGCGGTCTCGAGCTAGGCCGCATCAACGTTGCCGCCCGTGGTGTCGGCGTTGCCACCGCAGCATTAAAACAGGCGACGGCCTATGCCCAGCAGCGAAAAACCTTCGGCAAACCCATTTGTGAGCACCAAGCTATTCAGCTCAAACTCGGTGAAATGGCAACCCGCACCGAAGCGGCACGCCTGCTATTGGAACAAGCGGCCAAGGCCTTTGATAGCGGCGAGCGCTGCGATATGGAAGCCGGCATGGCCAAGTACTTTGCCACCGAAGCCGCCGCCAAAAATGCCGACGAAAACCTGCGCATTCACGGCGCCTTTGGCTACTCCTGCGAAGCCGACGTCGAGCGTCTCTATCGCGATGCGCCATTAATGATTATTGGCGAGGGCACCAACGAAATGCAGCGCATTATTATTTCGCGCCAACTTATCGAACGAAACCCTATCTAAGGCCTTACTGACCTTTCTACACACTTTGCGATAACAGTTTCGCATCACTAAATATGTCGCGTGCCTGTAAGACCAAAAAAACCCCAGTATTAACTGGGGTTTTTTTGAAGACCGGCGTTCCATTACGCCAAAACTGCTCCTGTTTCGTTATTTACAAGAACCTGGCAAATATTTTGCCGCTATCGTACCTGGTGCACAGGTAAACCCACCTACTTGAGTGGGAATATCGCCCACAGCAAGCGCTGTTCCAGAAGAATCAGTAGGCGTCAAAGTGATTGTTTTACCGTCGATAGTCGCTTCACCCGTACCTGTCATCGTAACCGTTGTAACACCGTTCGCATCAGTAGCGACCGTACTGACATATTGTGTAGCGGTAGTCCCTTCTCCACAGCCCCACCCATTGGCCCCTGGAGTTGTGCCCGCTTTCGCAGATTGGTAGATTTCAGCAACAGTTGTACGGCACTGACTGGCGGCAAGTACGCCTTCAGACACTTTCGCCTTAAGCGTATAGTCCTGATAAGCAGGTAGTGCCACGGCCGCCAAAATGCCAATAATGGCGATAACAATCATCAGTTCGATCAATGTAAAACCTTGTTGGTTGGTTTGCTTGTTCATGGTGGAGCTCCTTAAAAAATAACATTATTTTGTTGAGGCTATGCACTGACAGCACTCACTCGTAAGGAATAATACATTTACCGTGCCAACCTCACATTTGTATTTATAATCAATAAGTTAGAAAAATTCTTGCAGATTTAAGCCCGACATTCAAAAACAAAACCTGACGACCACTGACAAAATTTGTCAGTGGTCGTCAGGTTTTGTTTTTGAATTTAGAGTTACGTGGCAAAAACGATCTTGGCCGTGAGGTATTACAGCTTTGTGTATGAAAAACAAGTGCTTTCTACTTGTAAAGTCGCTATTTTACAATAGACTCCTTAAGTCACATGTTGAAATAACCGTTCCACTAACACGCCATAGGCCCGAATCACGCGATGAATGCCAGCAATACAGCCCTACATGGTCTACCCAAACGCTTAGTCAATGACGCGCTTCTCGATGAAGCCGCCGCCATTGATGCACTCAGTGCAGCCACACGGGCCAATATACCGCTGGCACAATATCTTATTGAAGAACATATTCTCAGTGCCTACCAAATCGCCAGTACCACGGCACAAGAATTCGGCGTCCCCTTCTTTGATCTTAACTGTCTCAACATCGATAGCTGCCCCAAAAAAGTGGTTGACGCCAAGCTGCTACAAAAACACATGGCCCTGCCTCTTTCGCTACGCGCAAACCGCCTTCAAATTGCTGTTCTAGATCCAACCAATCACCAATCCATTAGCGACATTCGCTTCCAGGCCGGCACTACCGTAGAAACAGTGGTCGTTGAATACGACAAGTTAAAGACGACCTTGGAAAGGTACATCAGCCATAACGAAGAAGATATTGGCATCACTTTGGGCACACTTGAAGATGCCCAGTTTGATTCGGTTGTCGTCGATAGTGCCGAAAATAACGCCGACCAAGCAATTACCGCAGATGAAGACGACGCGCCCATTGTGCGTTTTGTCAACAAACTGCTACTCGATGCCATTAAGCGGGGTGCATCTGACATCCACTTCGAACCCTATGAAATGAGTTATCGTGTGCGTTTTCGCACCGATGGTATGCTCGAAGAAGTCGCCAAACCTCCTGCCAACTTGAGCACCCGGCTTGCGGCTCGACTCAAGGTGATGTCACGAATGGACATTTCTGAGCGACGCATGCCACAAGACGGCCGCATTAAAATGCGCTTATCTGAGCGACGCGCCATCGATTTTCGCGTCAATACCCTGCCGACACAGTTCGGTGAAAAAATTGTGCTGCGTATTCTCGACCCTACGAGTACTCAGCTGGGTATTGATGCACTGGGTTATGAGGAAGACCAGAAAGAAGCCTATCTTCGTCACTTAAGTCGACCTCAGGGCATGATACTGGTGACGGGGCCGACCGGTTCAGGTAAAACCGTTTCTCTCTATACCGGCCTCAATATTCTCAACACCCCCGAGCGCAATATATCAACCGCCGAAGACCCTATAGAGATCAATCTAGACGGCATTAATCAGGTCGGCATGAACCCCAAGGTAGGGCTCACCTTCTCAGAGGCCTTGCGGGCTTTTTTACGACAGGATCCCGACATCATTATGGTCGGCGAGATTCGCGACCTTGAAACCGCTGAAATTTCAATTAAAGCCGCCCAAACGGGTCACCTTGTCTTATCTACATTACACACCAATAGCGCGCCTGAAACCCTTAATCGCCTACTCAATATGGGCGTGCCCGCATTCAACGTGGCAACGTCAGTCAGCCTTATTATCGCCCAGCGCCTGGCGCGTCGTTTATGTCAGGCCTGCAAGGAGCCGACCAAAGACATCCCTCAAAACATTTTAATTGACGAAGGCTTCGAGAGCCTGGACCTCCCCTTTGAACAAATAGAACTTTATCAGGCTGTAGGCTGTAACAAGTGCGCCCATGGTTATAAAGGGCGAGTAGGTATTTACGAAGTGCTCGAAGTCACACCTGCAATTTCGAAGATCATTATGGAAGGTGGTAATTCTCTCGAAATTTCCGAACAGGCTAAGCAAGAAGGCTTTAGAACTTTGCGCCAGTCGGCATTAAAGAAGGCCGCAGAAGGTATCATCAGCCTCGAAGAAACCAATCGTGTAACAAGAGACTAGAGCATGGCAACCACGACGGCACAGGTCTACGTTTATAAAGGCAAGAACAAAGACGGCCGCCAAATCAAGGGAGAAATGCGTGGCACTAGCCCCAACCTGGTCAAAGCCCAGCTACGCCAACAGGGAATAATTACAAAGTCGGTTCGCAAAAAACCCAAAGACCTGTTTGGAAGTGGTAAAGCCATTAAGCCAGGAGACATTGCCACCTTTAGTCGCCAAATGGCGACTATGATGAAGGCCGGTGTGCCTTTGGTACAGAGCTTCGAGATCGTCTCTGACGGAGCCGAAAACCCTAAAATGAAAAAGCTGATTGACGATTTACAAGCTGATGTGGGGGCAGGCAATAGCTTCGGTTCGGCCCTGCGCAAATTTCCACAATATTTTGATAATCTATTTTGCAGCCTGATTGAGGCCGGAGAAAACTCCGGCTCCCTAGATTCCCTCCTCGATCGCGTCGCCACCTACAAAGAGAAAAGTGAACAGCTCAAAAGAAAAATAAAAAAAGCCATGACCTATCCCATCGCAGTCATCATTGTTGCGATTATTGTTACCGCCATTCTATTAATTAAGGTGGTGCCCGTTTTTGCAGAAGTCTTTATTGGCTTTGGTGCCGACCTACCTGCATTTACGCTGTTTGTCGTTGGGCTGTCTGATTTCGCACAAAAGTGGTGGTTGATTATTTTCGCCATTTTAATTGCCATTGGCTATGCCTTTAAAACGGCTAGATTACGTTCACCAAAATTTTCCGATGCCGTCGACAAAGCCATGCTTAAACTTCCCGCTGTCGGTCCCATTCTCGAAAATGCTGTTGTCGCTCGCTACGCTCGCACCTTGGCTACTACGTTCGCCGCTGGCGTCCCTCTCGTGGAAGCCCTCGGCTCAGTTGCCGGAGCCTCGGGTAATGCTGTTTATCGCGATGCGATATTACAGGTGCAAGCTGATGTCACTACCGGGATTACCATTCATACTGCTTTAAAAGCGGCGGACTTATTTCCCGTCATGCTGCTGCAACTGACCTCCATTGGTGAGGAATCGGGGTCACTCGACGAAATGATGGAAAAAGCCGCCGACCATTACGAAGAGGCTGTAGATAACGCCGTCGACAATCTCACTGCCCTGCTGGAACCCATGATCATGTCGGTACTTGGTGTCTTAGTTGGTGGTCTGTTAATTGCTATGTACTTGCCTATTTTCCAGCTGGGCGCAGTTGTGGGCTAAAAGGAGCTTTCTGTAATTTATCTATAAACCGCCTAGCTTAGCCTAGCCACTACCATCAATAATTAGTTTTTACATGACCGAAGCGATCAGTACCTACCCTAAAGAGTTGACCCTTTTCCTTAGCCTTGTTGTAGGCCTAGTTGTCGGCAGCTTTTTAAATGTTGTGATCTATCGACTCCCCATGCAATTACAAAATAGCTGGCGCCGTGACGCCTTAGACTTCCTTGGCCAGGAATCTACTGTAGAGAGCCAAAAATTGAGTCTGGTTTTTCCTCCCTCGCGCTGTCCCCACTGCGAGGTACAGATTAAACCTTGGCACAATATCCCTGTCATCAGTTACCTTCTCCTTAAGGGACGCTGTAAAAGTTGCGCTGAGCCTATTTCGTTGCAATACCCCGTGGTTGAATGCAGTTGCGCTCTACTGACAGTTGCCGTGGTCTCGCACTTTGGCTTTACAGTGCAAGCCGGATGGGGATTGCTATTTACTTGGGTATTGGTGGCCTTGACGGGCATCGATGCAAACCACCAATTATTGCCCGACAATCTGACCCTACCCCTACTCTGGTTGGGTTTACTGCTCAATATCAGTGCCACATTTACGCCATTAGTCGATGCTGTTGTGGGTGCTGCCGCTGGCTACTTGGTACTGTGGAGCGTGTTCTGGGCCTTTAAGTTAATCACCGGCAAAGAAGGTATGGGCCACGGCGATTTCAAGCTGCTTGCCGCACTGGGAGCCTGGCTCGGCTGGCAACAACTACCGATGATTATTCTCCTGTCTTCTGCTGTCGGTGCATTGATAGGCCTTGCCGCTATTTTATTGTATGGCCGCAACCGGCAGACCCAGATTGCCTTTGGCCCTTATCTCGCCATAGCTGGCTGGATTGCATTAGTCGCCGGTGAAGAAGTCACCAATAGGTATCAGCAATTCTTTTAGCGTCTTTCGCTGACGACAACCAACATGGACTATGAATTCAAGCCCTGTCCTCTATAATCTGCTGCCAATATTTCGCTGTGGATCAAGACTATGTTTGTACTCGGACTCACCGGCGGTATCGGTAGCGGGAAAAGCGCCGTTGCCGCCTGCTTTAAACAGCACGGTATTAAGGTCGTCGATGCCGACATCGCCGCTCGCAAAGTGGTCGAACCCGGCATGCCTGCTCTGCAAGCCATTATCGAACACTTTGGTGAGCAAGTACTACAGGCCGATGGCACAATGGATCGCGCAGCACTGCGCAGTATTGTCTTTAACGATGAGCAACAACGACTTTGGCTTGAACAACTATTGCATCCGGCAATCGCTGACTGGATAGCCATAGAACTCGCCTCTGCCACTAGTGCCTACGCCATTCTTGAGTCACCTCTACTCCTAGAGACAGAGCAAAGTAAATCGACACAAAGAACACTAGTGGTGGACGTAAGTAATGACTTACAGATTGAACGTGCTACAGCGCGGGATGACAACAGTCGCGAACAAATAGAAGCCATTATTGCCGCCCAACTACCTCGTGAAGAGCGCTTGGCCCTAGCCGATGATGTTATTGACAATAGTGGCTCATTGGCAGACTTAGAGTCCGCAGTCCAGACCTTGCACCAGCAATACCTTAAAATTGCAGCGAGCTTCGACGCCCGAGGTTGCATTAAAGATGCCTGAAAAAATTGCGACTACTCACCCTGCCAGCAATATTGTGTTGCAGTGTCCCCAGTGTAAAAAACCGGTGCACTGGAATGGGCGTTATCCACACCGGCCGTTTTGCTCAAAACGCTGCCAGCAGCTAGATTTTGGTGAGTGGGCAACGGAGAAAAATACCATTGCTGGTGATTCGGTGATGCCAGATAGTTCTGATGGGGGGGAGGAGTAAGACACCTGAATTCACTTAATTTAAGAGAAAACTTGTATTCAGCCAGCAATCACCTTTGCAATTACTGCGTAATTGGCAGCAGGGAATGAATATTCATTGAGTGAACGAATATCAACCCAGTCAATACGTTGTCCCTCATTACCTTTTGGCCGTCCTTTGAACCCATAAACTGCCCACACATCGAGCACAATTAACTTATCGCTATAGTCGTGCTCGGTGAGTAAAAAAGGGCTGCAATCGGTGACCTCTATCGCCAGCTCCTCCATCAATTCCCTTTGCAAGGCCTGCTCGGGGCTTTCTCCACAAACCACTTTGCCACCGGGGAACTCCCAAAGCCCCCCTTGGTGTAAATGTTCGGGGCGCCGGGCAATCAACACTTGCTGTTTTGAGGGATCGTAAATTACCCCGGCAACCACATGAATACGTTTGGCCGCTCCATTCACTTTAATCGCGCTCACGCCAACAACTCAAGTGCGGTATTCAGCATTAATACGAATATAGTCGTAGGACAGGTCAGTGGTCCACACGGTTTCACTGACATCACCCCGCGCCAAGTCAATACGAATTGTCAGTTCTTCTTTATCCATTATCTGTTGGCCGGCTTGCTCTGTGTAAGTTATTGCACGACCCCCACGCTCAGTAATGAGAAGATCACCTAACCAGACTCTTATCTTGTTCACATCGAGGTCGGCAACGCCAGCGCGACCGATGGCCGCTAAAATCCGGCCCCAGTTAGGATCACTCGCAAACAGTGCTGTTTTAACAAGGGGCGAATCGGCAACGGTGTAAGCCACCTGAAGGCATTCCCCAACGCTGGTACCGCCAATTACTTCCACAGTGACGAATTTAGTAGCACCTTCACCATCGCGGACGATAGCTTGGGCCAGTTCGATGCACACCTGCTCTACAGCGTCGGCAAAACGCGCGCCATCATCGTCATGACTGAGTTCAATACCTGAGTGCCCTGTGGCAACCAATACCAGAGAATCATTGGTCGAGGTATCGCCATCAACAGTGATGCGATTAAAAGACTTATTCACGGCCCGATTTAGTACCTGTTGTAAATACTCGGATGAACAACGTGCATCGCTTGCCACATAAGCCAACATGGTCGCCATGTCGGGGCGAATCATGCCGGCACCTTTAGCGATGCCGGTAATAGTGATGGTCTCGCCGTTAATTTCAATCTGGCGACTGGCGCCTTTAGGGCGAGTATCCGTGGTAAGTATGCCTTCTGCAGCATCTTTCCACCCATTTTCACTTAATCTGGTAAACGTCGCCGGCAGAGCCGCTAATAAGGGAGCCATCGGCAGTAGCTCGCCGATAACACCGGTTGAGAAGGGGAGGACTTGTGTGCCATCAACACCGGCAATTCGCGCCAAGGTAGCACAAGTTTGTAGAGCATCAGCCATACCCTGCTCACCCGTACCCGCATTGGCATTACCCGTATTGATCAATAAGTAGCGTACTGCCTTATCGTCTGTAGACGCCAACAAATGATGCTTTGCAACCTGCACAGGTGCGGCACAAAACGCATTGCGGGTAAAAACAGTGGCGACCCCACTGCCTTCGGCGAGTGCCATAATCACCAGATCTTTGCGCCCGGGAACTTTTATACCAGCACAGCCCGTCGCCAACTGAAACCCCTTCACCGGGAGCATTGTAGGTAATTTACCCGACCCTACTGCCATAAAACCATGCCCTCTCTATACCATTGATAACGCCAGTAACTTAAGTCAGTTTACCGTGGCACTGTTTGAATTTTTTACCTGATCCACAGGGGCAAGGGGCATTCCTACCCACTTTTTCACCGCTGCGCACAAAGGGTTGTTCTGGTAGAGCGGCGAGCTCTGGCGCTGGCTCTTCTTCCGTAAAAGCTGACTGGCTCTGCGCGTGATTGAACTCCAACTGTTGCTGGTTAAGGGCTTCTTGTCGCTGGCGCTCTAACTCTTCAGCTTCATTGTCACGACGGATTTCCACGCGACTGAGAAAGCGAGCCGTTTCAAGTTTGATATTTTCAAGCATTTCCTGAAACAGTTCGAATGACTCGCGTTTGTATTCCTGCTTAGGATTTTTTTGTGCGTAGGCCCGTAATCCGATGCCTTGGCGTAAATAGTCAATGTTAGCGAGATGCTCTTTCCAAAGATTATCGAGTACCTGCAACATAACTTGCCTTTCTACGGTGTGAATATCGTCGCCAATACGATCACAGCGCTGTTGATAGGCCTCTTTCGCAGCCGTAATAACCCGCTTTTTCAAGCCCTCTTCATTAAGACGTTTATCCTCATCCAGCCACTGTTGCAGTGGCAATTCAATATTCAACTCGACAGCCAAATCTTTCTCCAGACCCTCGACATCCCATTGCTCGGGTAGGCTCTGCGGAGGTATCGAGTTTTCAACTATCCGACTCACCACATCCTGCTGAACAGCACTAATCACCTCGTTTATATTTTCTGAAGCGAGTAGTTCATTGCGCTGTTCATAAATAACTTGGCGTTGATCGTTGGCAACGTCATCATATTCAAGTAACTGTTTGCGCATATCAAAGTTGTGGCCCTCCACCTTGCGCTGAGCCCGTTCAATAGCACTCGTCACCATGCGGTGCTCAACTGCTTCGCCCTGTTCCATACCAATGGCACGCATCATGTTTTTAACACGCTCTGAGGCAAATAGACGCATCAAACTATCTTCCAGCGACAGATAAAAACGCGAGACGCCTGGGTCGCCTTGACGCCCGGCACGACCGCGTAACTGATTGTCGATACGGCGAGATTCGTGACGCTCGGTCGAGAGTATGTGTAAGCCTCCCGCTGCAATCACCTGATCGTGTCGCTGTTGCCACGCGGTTGTAGCTGCTGCAATTTGCTCTTTGCTCGGATTTTTTAGACCCGCCAACTCCACCTCTAAATTACCACCCAAAACGATATCGGTGCCCCGACCAGCCATGTTGGTGGCAATCGTCACAGTGGCGGGCACACCCGCCTGAGCGACGATCTGAGCTTCCTTTTCATGGAATTTAGCATTCAATACCTGATGCTGGATTTTTTCTTTCTTCAGTAGCGCTGACAAAAGCTCAGACGTTTCGATCGATGCGGTACCCACCAGCACTGGCGCGCCCTTTGCAATACAATCGCGCACATCTTCAACCACAGCATTAAATTTCTCTTCCTGAGTAAGGAAAATCAGATCATTCAAATCTTTCCGCTGCACGGGCATATTGGTCGGTATAACAACCACCGGGAGGCCGTATATTTGATGAAACTCGAAAGCTTCAGTATCTGCCGTGCCAGTCATTCCAGCCAGTTTACCGAAAAGGCGGAAGTAGTTCTGAAAGGTGGTTGAAGCGAGAGTCTGACTCTCACTTTGTATCTTCACGCCTTCTTTTGCTTCAATCGCCTGGTGCAAACCCTCAGACAAGCGCCGGCCCGGCATAGTGCGTCCGGTGTGCTCGTCAATCAATACCACCTCGCCCTGCTGAACAATGTATTCAACATTTTTATGGAACATGTGTTGGGCGCGTAAAGCACTGTGAACATGGTGCAATAAACCAAGATTAGCCGCCTGGTAGAGGCCTGCACCCTCTTCTAGTAAGCCTTCGTTGAAAAGCATGTCTTCAACCTTTTCATGGCCGATTTCGGTCAATTCAACTTGGCGTATCTTTTCATCAACAGTAAAGTCCCCAGTCGGTTCTAGCTCACTGTCATTACTCCCTGTAGTGCTTCCCTCATGAGATCCCACCGTTGCGGGCTGAACCACTAGACTTTGTACCAGTTTGTTGACTTTTTTATACAAGTCGGAGCTATCTTGCGCCTGCCCAGAAATAATTAAGGGGGTGCGCGCTTCATCGATGAGTATTGAGTCAACCTCATCGACGATCGCATAGGCGAGACCGCGCTGGGATTTATCCTCCAGGCGCAGAACCATGTTGTCACGCAAGTAGTCAAAACCAAACTCATTATTGGTGCCATAGGTAATATCTGCAGCATAGGCCTGCTGTCGACTGACAGGTTTCTCTCCATCGGTATCGATTAGAAAAGAGCTATCACTCCCCACAGCATGGGATTGAACAATGCCAACCTTCATACCTAAAGCAAGGTATACCGGACTCATCCAACTGGCATCGCGTCGTGCCAAATAGTCGTTCACAGTAACGAGGAACACGCCCTCCCCAGTTAAAGCATTGAGATAAGCCGGTAGTGTTGCCACCAGTGTTTTACCTTCACCGGTACGCATTTCGGCAATTTTCCCCTCATGCAGAACGATGCCACCAATCATTTGGGTATCAAAATGGCGCATGCCAAGGCTACGGCCCGCAGCTTCACGCACAGCAGAAAAAGCCTCTGGCAGTAATTGATCCAGGTCCTCTCCCGCGCTCAAACGCTGTTTAAATTCACTCGTTTTATTGCGCAATTGCTCATCACTGAGGTCTTTAAAGGCGCTCTCGTGTTGATTAATTTTTTCGACAATCTTACGTAAAGTCTTCAGTTCTCGATCATTTTTCGTGCCGAAAACTTTTTTGAATATTTTACCGACCATGGCAATCGTTGGACCCTGTGATTAACTAATACTGATAACTTGCTGTAACGTACTCTATAGCGACGGACAGCGAAAACGGGAACAGCAGAAAATAAAAAAGGGGGGGATTTAACGAATCGTGCGACGAATGTAGCTAGCGGGATCAACATTGCGACCATTTTTGAAGACTTCGAAATGGACGTGGGGACCAGTAGAGCGGCCAGTGCTACCCATTTTGGCAATAACCTGACCTTTTTTCACTAGGTCACCCACTTCGCTCAAGTTAGTCTTGTTGTGCCCATAGCGAGTGACGTACCCCTCCCCATGATCAATTTCGATCAAATGACCATAGCCTTTATAGGGTTCAGAACGCGTGACAATACCAGAGGCAACGGCAATTACATCCGAGCCCTCCTTACCGGCAAAATCCACACCCCGATGCCAGGCCTTGCGACCGCTGAAAGGGTCCGTTCTTTTACCATAGCGCGAAGACATCCAGCCCTTTGTCACAGGGCGACCTGAAATCGTATTCTCACGTTTGAAGTCACGGTCGACGATCATCACTCGCAATAAATCGAACTGCTGTTCGCGGTTATCCACCCGTGCTTCAAGCTCGTCGAAAAGTTCCTGCAACTCCGACGAAATAATTCGATCTACTTGCGACTCAGAACTTTCAAGCTCGGTAGAAAACGAATCCTCCGTCAATTCATCGCCGGTCTCATCTAGTTCAGCCGGACCACCAATTGCGGGGACCTTTGTAAAATCAAATTCACCTTTATCGAGCCCTGCAATATCGATGATACGTTCACCGAGAGCATCCATGCGCACCATGCGGGCCTGAATTTCTGCCAACTTTTGAGAGTAGGCTGCAATTTTTTTATCAGCACTAGCAACGCCCAATTGCAATTCTTCGTGCTGCAGGTCGAGCTCCGCCTGCACTGCAGCCAGCGCTGCGCGCAGTGATGCATCACCACTATCACTGCTCGCCCCCATAACCAGCCCCGCACCGAGGGGCACGCCAAGCACACACAATGACAAGACCACCCTAGCCCAAACATTTAAGGTCAGAGTCAGTGATTTACCATGGCGGGAGCTAAGGAGAATAATTTTCATAAACGCACTTTAAATTTCAGTTGCGCCAAGCTAAACGAACAGTCAGCTAACAGTCTTATAGTTATTGCTTTCATTAGTATTCTCTTCTCATTGCCCGGATCTTCGCCTGCTTTAAATAGCGGCAATAACGGGTTTGGAATAGGAAATCGGCGCGTCTTGCTCATTGTCCTCAAAAGTCACCACTTCCCACGCATCCTCTTGTGCAAGTAGTGCACGCAACAGCATATTGTTCAAGGCGTGCCCCGACTTAAAGGCATTGAATTCTCCAATCAAACTATTACCCAACAAATACAGGTCGCCAATGGCATCGAGCACCTTGTGTTTAACAAACTCATCTTCATAACGCAAACCGTCTTCATTTAAAACTTGAGCGTCATCCACGGCAATAGCGTTATCCATACTCGCGCCACGAGCGAGGCCCTGTGATCGCAAGTATTCAAATTCGTGCATAAAGCCAAAAGTACGCGCCCGACTCACCTCTTTTACAAAAGAAGTGCTGGAAAAGTCGACAGTCACTTCTTTATTGCGTTCTTTAAAGGCAGGGTGATCAAAATAAATGGTGAAGGTAACTTTAAAACCGTCAAAAGGCTTAAAAGAGGCTGTTTTATCATCCTGCCTAACTTCCACCAGTTTTTTGATACGTATAAATTTCTTCGGGGCCTCCTGCTCGACAATACCTGCCGATTGAATCAAAAAGACAAAGGGCCCGGCACTGCCGTCCATAATAGGGACTTCGGGTGCGGTGACATCAATAATGGCGTTATCAATACCCAAACCGGCCATCGCCGATAAGAGGTGTTCGACTGTGGAAACGCGCACTTCACCATTGACCAACGAAGTCGAGAGGGTTGTATCACCAACATTCATCGCCTTGGCTTCAATTTCGACCACAGGATCAAGATCAGTGCGGCGAAAGACAATACCAGTATTCACCGCTGCCGGTTTAAGGGTCAGATAAACCTTTTCACCTGTATGCAGGCCAACGCCGGTCGCACGGATGGTATTATTTAACGTACGCTGTCGTATCAATGCTGAAGTCCCCTGAGTGCAAGCGGGGGATAGTAGCAAAACCTGTGGTCCAGCTCTACCCATATTCGAAGCCCAATTCCCGCAGAGGGTATGCAGGATTTGGGCTTATACTTTCACACTAGCGCTTTTAGTCTGCCTGGCGACGCAAAAAAGCCGGTATATCCAAGTAATCCATATCGGCTTCCTGCTGCGACGCCACCTTGGTCATCGCCTCACTCTGCGGCTCGGCAGAGGCAGCACTGGCCGCGCCTCCACGCATTGTGCTGCGACCCGCTGTGCGTGTCACTGTCGGCCGATCAAGCTGACCATAGTCGATCTCTCCATTGGTTTTTAGCGTGTTATCAACCACCTTTGCTGGCACAGGCCGGCTTATTTCCTCAGCGCGGCCCAAGCCAGTAGCCACGACGGTGACACGCAATTCGTCCCCCATCTCTTCATCAATTACGGTACCCACAACGACGGTCGCCTGGTCGGAAGCAAATTCTTCAACAGTGTCGCCAACATCGGAAAATTCACCCAGCGATAAATTTGGCCCCGCGGTAATATTGACCAAAATACCCCGCGCGCCGCGCAGGTCGATATCTTCCAACAAGGGACTGTGCACGGCTGCTTCCGCCGCTTCTCGTGCGCGATTTTCACCACTGGCGATACCGGACCCCATCATCGCCATACCCATTTCAGACATCACAGTCCGCACATCGGCGAAATCGACATTGATCATGCCGGGGCGAATAATCAAGTCTGCGATGCCTTGTACGGCACCCAGCAACACGTCGTTGGCCGCCTTGAAGGCATCCAGCAAGGTCATGCTTTTACCCAGCACAGACAGAAGTTTTTCATTGGGCACTGTGATCAGCGAATCAACCTTGTCCTTTAGCTGTTTTACGCCCTCATTGGCAATGGCCATGCGCTTACGGCCCTCAAAGGGAAAGGGACGAGTCACCACAGCAACGGTCAAAATTCCCAGATCCTTGGCTATATCAGCAACCACTGGCGCGGCGCCGGTTCCAGTACCACCCCCCATACCAGCAGTGATAAATACCATATCCGCACCCTCTAGCACCTCGGCGATACGTTCCCGGTCTTCCATCGCTGCCTGGCGACCTATTTCAGGATTTGCACCTGCTCCAAGCCCTTTAGTGATGCCATTACCCAGCTGTAGTAACGTGGCATTAGACAGACCTTTTAAGGCTTGCGAGTCGGTATTGGCACAGATAAATTCAACGCCGTCAACCTGGCTATCGATCATGTGCCGCACCGCATTACCACCTCCGCCGCCCACTCCAATGACCTTGATTTCTGCCGTTTCCGGTATGCTATCCACAATTTGAAACATCGCTTTTACCCCTCGATTAACATTGCTATTTAACTAGCTAACTACCCATTAAAAAATTAAAAGTGTGCTTTAAACCAGGCTTTGATACGCGACACCAAACCCTCGCCTTGCTCACCCTCTTGCCCCTTACCACCTTCACGTTGCTGCTCTAGGCCATAGAGCAACAAGCCCACACCCGTTGAATAAATCGGGTTATTGACGATATCACTCAGACCTTGAATATTTTGCGGACAGCCTAGTCGTACAGGCATGTGGAAAATTTCTTCTGCCAATTCAACCACGCCTTCCATTTTTGCGGTGCCACCGGTTAGGACAATGCCGGCAGCAACCAGCTCCTCAAAGCCACTGCGCCGCAACTCCGCCTGCACCAGCGTGAATAGCTCGTCATAGCGCGGCTCGACCACTTCGGCCAGCGCCTGACGCGAAAGATCCCTCGGCGGCCGATCACCTACACTCGGCACTTTGATGGTTTCTTCCGGGCGCGCCAGTTTCGCCAATGCGCAGGCGTATTTAATTTTTAACTCCTCCGCATTGGCCGTAGGTGTCCGCAGCGCCATGGCGATATCATTAGTCACCTGATCACCGGCAATAGGAATTACGCCGGTGTGACGAATCGCGCCATCGGTAAAGATGGCAATATCTGTGGTTCCGCCGCCCAAATCGACCATACAAACACCAAGCTGTTTTTCGTCTTCGGTGAGCACGGCATAACTCGATGCCAACTGCTCGAGAATGACATCGTCTACCTCTAGGCCACAGCGGCGAATACACTTCTTAATATTTTGCGCGGCATTGGCAGCACCCGTCACTAGGTGAACTTTTGCTTCCAGCCGTACACCTGACATACCCAGGGGTTCACGCACACCCTCTTGGTTATCGATGATGTACTCCTGTGGTAGGACATGAAGAATTTCCTGATCGGCAGGAATTGCCACTGCCCGTGCGGCATCGATCACCCGCTCAATATCGAGGCGATGCACCTCACGATCGCGGATAGCAACAATGCCGTGGGAATTGAGACTGCGAATATGATTGCCCGCAATCCCTGCGTACACCGAGTGAATTTGGCAACCTGCCATTAATTCGACCTCCTGCACCGCACGTTCTATGGCCGCCACTGTGGATTCTATATTGACCACCACGCCTTTTTTCAAACCCGAAGAAGGGTGCATACCAGTGCCAACGATTTCTAGTTGGCCATCGGGACCCGCCACACCGACTATCGCCACCACTTTTGAGGTGCCGATATCGAGGCCGACGATCATTTGTTCATTGCTACTATTTGCCATGAATTAAACTCTTTTTCCCTTATCTTTAAACGCAGTCATCAACTCGAAACATCACTTTTACGCCACGACACCGCCACACCATTGTTGTAGCGCGCATCAATTGCCTGAATTTCTTCTTGTCTACTGGCCAGTTCGCCCTGCCAAATTGTCAAAAAACGCCGCACTTTTGTGATCACATCGCCGCGACCCAGTACCACATCGTGTCCCGTGTTCAATCGCAAACTACGCACCCCGTGCTCATCGACACTAAAAGCCATCACCTTTAAACCCTGGGCAAACATCAATTCGCTAACATCGCGAAACTCACTCATAACCTGTCGTGCCCCGCCCTCCGGACCTGCCAGCAGTGGCAAACTGTCAAGACTGCTATTGTCTGTCGCATTAAGTGCGGCACCACTGCGGTTCAAAAACCCACTATCACGCCAGCGTGCAATAGGCACTTCTTCAACGATTTCAAGTTGCAAACGATCTGGCCATTGGCGCCGCACACTTGCCGACGCTATCCAAGGGTGGGCCTCGAGACGCTCGCGCAGACTCACTAAATCCAGACTAATAAATCCACCGTTGCTAAGATCACCAACCAGTACTTCAATCTCACTTTGCGTCACTCGCTGATAGGGGCTATCGACGAAAATACGTGTCAACGGTCTGTCGATGTAGCGATACAACACCACAGAGCCGAGTGTCAAAATCGCCAGTCCGCCAGCCCACAGGGAAAAACGCGCTAAACTTTTTAGCCCCTCCATCACATTCAGCAGGACACCGCTATACCGAGCTTCACGGCGCTCTTGCTTGCGTCGCGCACCGCGCTGTTTCACTTTAGAAGTAGCCGTCAGCGCCATATCAATCGGTCCTTTCGATAAAGGTCATAGGCTCTTTCTTCTCATAGCCCTGCAATGAGGTCTGCAAGATTTCTAGCAATAAATCCGTAAAATTTAAACCTGCTGCTGCCGCTGCCATTGGCACCAAACTATGGTCTGTCATACCTGGCACGGTATTCACCTCCAGTAAGCATGGCTTGCCATCCGCAGTCATCATCACGTCAACACGACCCCAACCCTGGCAGCCTAGGCTGATAAAAGCGTCCAGCGCCAGTGTCTGCATGGCCTTCTCAGCATCAGTAGACAAACCGCAGGGGCAGAGATAGCGCGTGTCATCAGATAGATATTTCGCCTCGTAGTCGTAAAAGGGGCGATCAGTTTCAAGCTTAATAACCGGCAGCGGCCTGCCATTGAGAATAGCCACCGTGTACTCGCTACCACTGAGCCAACGCTCAGCGATCACCACACGGTCAAAGGCATCGGCGGCCGACCATGCCGCTTGTAGCTCATCGGCACTCCCCGCCTTCGCCATGCCTAGGCTGGAACCTTCATTCGCGGGCTTAACCATCACCTCACCACCCAATTCAGCGAGTAGCGCCGACCAGTCACTGTCTTTCTCCAGCCTGGCAAAGCCGGCTGTTGGCAAGCCCATGCCCATCCACAGTTGCTTGCAGCGCAGCTTGTCCATCGCCAATGCCGACGCTAGTACGCCACTACCGGTATAGGGCAGGCCCAAGCATTCCAGTGCGCCCTGCACGGTACCATCTTCACCGCCGGCGCCATGGAGAACGATAAAAACACGATCTGCCTGTAACGTTTCAAGCTCAGCGATCCAGCCGGGCACGAGATCCAGACCATGAGCATCCAAGCCTGCGTCCTGCAAAGCGGACAAAACTGCCTTGCCACCCTGCAATGAAACTTCACGCTCGCCAGACTGACCGCCGTAAAGCACCACGACACGGCCAAAGGCACTAGCTGTAGATGACGGGGGATTGATCGCTGACATATTTATTGCAAGCCCCCTTCAGACAGTAACTTCACCAATTTACTCACACTGCCCGCGCCCTGTGTCATAACAATATCGCCTGGCTTAACCAGTGACTTCAGAATACCCGGGGCAGCCTCAATGGACTCCGCGTAAACTGGGTCTACCTTGCCGCGTTGACGAATCGAGCGACACAGGTCCCGGCTAGTTGCGGCGGGAATTTCTTCCTCCCCAGCGGTATAGACGGGTACCATAATTAACACATCCACCTCTGAAAGCACCTCGACAAAATCATCATAGAGGTCACGCGTACGGGTATAGCGGTGGGGTTGGAAAATGAGGACTAAGCGCCGTTGAGGCCAACCTTCACGAACGGCTTGTACGGTCGCCTTTACTTCACTGGGATGGTGCCCGTAATCATCCACCAACATAGCTAAACCTGCACCGCCAGCAACGGGATAATTACCGTAAACTTCAAATCGTCGGCCAACACCCTGAAAACCCGCCAACCCCGTGCAAATGGCTTCATCACTCAAACCTTCATCGCTGGCCACGGCGATGGCTGCGGTAGCATTCAACATATTGTGGCGGCCGGGAATACTTAGTTTGATCGTCAAGCTACTCAAATCATCGGGCCGGTCTACGCGGAAATAGGCACTGCGCTCTTCAACCTCGGCTTCACTGATACGATAATCAGCATCTTCACTAAAACCGTAAGTGATAACGGGCCGCGACACCAACGGCATAATTTCTCTCACCACCGGGTCGTCAATGCACAACACGGCCAAACCGTAGAACGGTAAATTGTGAAGAAAATCAATAAAGGTCTGTTTTAACTTCGAGAAATCGAAGTTATAGGTTGCCATGTGATCGGCTTCAATATTGGTTACCACCGCCACCATGGGCTGGAGGTGCAAAAACGAAGCATCACTTTCATCGGCCTCGGCAACTAGGTAGCGGCTTTCACCCAACTGCGCGTTGGCACCAGCACTGGTGACCTTCCCCCCAATGATAAAGGTTGGTGCTCGCCCAGCTTGAGCCAGCACATTAGCCAGAAGGCTAGTTGTGGTTGTTTTACCGTGGGTGCCGGCAACGGCGATGCTGTGACGATAACGCATTAATTCAGCTAGCATTTCAGCGCGGGGCACGATCGGAATACGTGACGCCCGTGCGGCGATAATTTCGGGATTCTCTTCATTGACTGCGCTCGACTGCACCACCACGTCAACGCCTTTTACCTGCTCACCTTGGTGTCCTATATCAATATGCGCACCCATGTCTCGTAAGCGCACAATATTGGCATTGGCCGCCAGATCGGAACCGGAGATCGTATAACCTTGGTTCAGCAACACCTCGGCAATGCCACACATACCGCTGCCGCCAATACCAATAAAGTGGATGCGGCGGATGCGGCGCATTTCCGGAACTGCATAAATGCCACTCATACCATCACCTCTTCACAGGCATCTGCCACCGAACTCACTGCCTTTGGCAAAGCTAAGGCGCGAGCAGCCACGGCCATCGCGACCAGTTGTTGTTTATCTGTGAACAATTCTTTCAACAAAATCGCCAGAGCCTCCGGATTAAGGTCTTGTTGTGGCATCAACACAGCGGCATTGTTCTCGACCAACCAGCGAGCATTTTCACTTTGGTGATCATCAATGGCGTGGGGATAGGGAATTAACAGCGAGCCTATACCGGCAGCTGTGAGCTCAGAAACTGTCAACGCCCCAGCGCGACAAATCACAAAATCCGCCGCCCCATAGGCCGCCGCCATATCATCGACAAAAGGCAACACCTCTGCCTCAACAGCTGCATCTTCATAAGCTTTAAGGGTGGTATTAAGGTGTTTTTGGCCACACTGGTGAAGCACCGCGGGACGCTCAGCACTTGGCAGTAATGCCAGAGCCCCAGGTATTACTTGATTGATAGCCAATGCACCAAGACTGCCACCCAGTACTAATAGCCGAGGGGGCTGTCCTTCGACTAAGGTCAAACGACTTTGCGGCGCATCTAGAGCAGTGATTTCTCGGCGCACCGGATTGCCACAGTGTTCTCCCTTTGCCAAGGCATTGGGGAAGGCTTGCAACACGCGGGTTGCAAGCTTTTGCAAAATCCTATTGGTGGTGCCTGCGACAGCATTTTGCTCATGAATCACCAGTGGCTTACCCAGTAGTCGCGCTGCCAATCCACCGGGACCGGAAGCAAAGCCACCGAAGCCCAGCACACATTGAGGATCAACTCGGTGCACTATAACAATGGCTTGCCACAGTGCTTTCAATAAACCAAAGGGGGCTTTTAGCTTGCCCGCAACACCACTTTTACCACGCAGGCCCACCACATCGATAAAATGAAGGGGGAAATCTGCATCCGGTACTACGTCGGCTTCGATACCGCGGCGTGTACCCAGCCAACTCACCTCGATGCCACGCCCGCGCAACTCCTCAGCCACCGCCAGTGCGGGAAACACATGACCACCAGTACCGCCGGCCATAATCAATACACGCCGCGCCGTCATCGCGCCACCTTCGATTTGGTTTTCGCCGTACGTTTAGCCAAGGCGGCCATATCGTCCATTTCGATGCCGACCCGCAGTACCAGAGCAATCATGATCGCGCATACCAGCAAGCTACTGCCACCGTAACTCACAAAAGGCAGCGTTAAGCCCTTGGTAGGTAGTAGCCCTGAGGTCACACCGATATTAATAAACACTTGTCCCGCCAGTAGTATGCCAACACCAAATACCACATAAGCTGAAAACCAATCCTGGCGCTGTACCGCTCTGCGGGCAATAATAAACACCCGAGCGATCATCAATGTAAACAGCGCCATCACCACCAACACACCTAATAAGCCAAACTCTTCGGCGAGTATGGCGAAGATGAAATCTGTGTGGGCCTCGGGTAAATAGAACAGCTTTTGCACACTGTTGCCCAAGCCCACGCCAAACCACTCGCCACGGCCAAAGGCTATCAACGACTGGGTCAATTGATAACCATCGCCAAATTGTTGGGCCCAAGGATCGAGAAAAGTTACCAGTCGACGAAAGCGATATTCAGAACTCAACGCCAACGCCACAACACCAGCGATACCTATTGCCATCAAACCTAAAAATTGCCACAAACGCACACCTGCGATAAACAGCATGACCAATACCGTCGCCGCCATCACCACCGTTGATCCAAAGTCTGGTTCCAGCAGTAATAAAAAGGCGAACACG
Source organism: Porticoccaceae bacterium (assembly GCA_041622675.1). Classification (GTDB taxonomy): domain Bacteria; phylum Pseudomonadota; class Gammaproteobacteria; order Pseudomonadales; family Porticoccaceae; genus Reddybacter. Next base: position 67,376 of record JBFJYH010000005.1, on the reverse strand, counting down.
CCAACAACCGCTATTGGAATAGCAAAACTGTGCCAGCTATCCTGTAAGCGCAACTGATGACGTTGCAAATAGGCCGCAACGAAGAAGATCATGCAGACCTTAGCTAACTCCGAAACCTGCAGGGTAAACACCCCCAATTTGAACCAGCGACGACTGCCATTAACCGCGTGGCCAACCCCCGGAATCAACACTAGGGCTAAGGCTAGCCCCCCGGCGATCACCAACAAACCAGAATGCTCATACCACCAGGTCATCGAAATATTCAGTACAAGCCATGCAGCACTAAGAGCCATCAGTAAATACATCAGGTGACGTTTGGTAAAAAAGAAAGCATCACTGTACTTTTGATCGGCAAAACTAATAGACGCCGACATAATCATCAGTAGGCCTATTGAAATTAAAGCCACCACGGCAGTCAACAAATAGCGATCGGCATAATACAGTGGCCTAGGTTGCCAGAAACCTGCCAGCCAGGGGACAGAAGAAAGGTTCACCGCTATACCTGTATTGGCCCCTATGCTCCGTAGGGGCCCATTCACATTTACACGGCTCATGGGATTGCTCCTGGGCCAAGAGCCTTCACCGCCGCCACAAAGCTGCGACCACGCTCTTCAAAACCGGCAAACATATCAAAGCTGGCACAAGCTGGTGACAAGAGAACAATGTCCCCCGACTGCGCTAGGGCTGCAGCTTCACTCACTGCACCTGGCAGTGATGCTGCATGAATGATGGGCACGCAAGTATTGCAAGCCTTGGCCAATAAATTGGCATCTTCGCCCATCAAAATGACCAGCTTAACCTTACCGGGCAGCGCTTTTGCTAGGCAGCTAAAGTCTTGACCTTTCGCCTGACCACCGGCAATTAAAAGAATATTCCCTGATGTATTTTCAGTAGAGCTCGCCACATCGCACAGGCCATTAATCGCCGCCACCGTGGCACCGACATTGGTCGCTTTGGAATCATTAATCCATATCACCCCATCGCGCTCAATCACATACTGGCAGCGGTGGTCTAGACCAGGGAAACTGCGCAGCGCCTCCAACATCGCCTCACGTGGCAAACCTACAGCGTGACCCAGTGCAAGCGCAGCTAGGGCGTTGGCAATATTGTGGCGGCCTTTTATGCGCACATCTCTGACCCCTATCAAGGGTTCAAATTGAAAGGCTAGCCAACTTTCGTCCTCGTAATCGATCAGGCCGAAAGCGCCAAAATCTGGCTTACTTAAACCAAAACTCCAATTGATCACGGCATCATTGATTAAAGGCTGGGAGAGGCAATCATCGCGGTTCACCACAATTTGCTTCGTGTCTTTAAACACCCGATGCTTGGCCCGATGATAGTCGAGAAGAGAGGTGTAACGATCCATATGGTCAGGGCTAACATTGAGGACTGTTGCCACTTCAGCACCCAGTTTTTCGACACTTTCTAGCTGAAAGCTAGACAACTCAAGAACATATAACTTTTTATCATCGCCCAGCAAATTCAGGGCCGGGGTACCAAGATTACCGCCAACACCAACGTTTTTACCAGCCAGCCGTGCCATTTCACCCAGCAGGGTGGTCACGGTGCTTTTACCATTAGAGCCGGTAATGGCTACAATCGGCGCCTTGGCGTGGCGAGCAAAGAGCTCGATATCACCGATAATGTCCACCCCTGCATCAGCCGCTTCAAGCAGCGCTGGGGTATTGAGAGACAGGCCAGGGCTGACGATCAACTGATCGGCACTGCACAGAGTGGCGGCATCGAGCTGACCAAGCTCGGTGCGTACATTGGGCAACTCTTTGCGCAACTGCGCCAAGGCGGGTGGTTGTTCACGACTATCGACGACGACAAAAGGCTCACCCTGGGCCGATAAAAAGCGCGCCACAGACAAACCGGTGGCGCCAAGGCCCACTACGACGGTTAGTCTGTTGCTCGCTATCAATTCAGTCACGTTACCCTCTTGTCCCTTTATTCATGCCGATCTCTTTTCGCCATTATTTAGCGTGAGGCTCTATCTCAATTTCAGTGTTGCCAGGCCAAAAAGCACCAGCATTACGGTGATAATCCAGAAGCGCACAATCACTCTTGGCTCCGGCCATCCCTTCAATTCATAGTGATGATGGATAGGAGCCATGCGGAAAATACGCTTGCCGGTCAACTTAAAAGAGGCCACCTGCATAATCACCGAAACAGTCTCCAAGACAAAAATCCCGCCCATGATGAAAAAGACTATTTCCTGACGCACGATAATGGCTATAACACCCAATGCAGCTCCCAACGACAGTGCGCCGACATCACCCATAAATACCTGTGCGGGATAGGTGTTGAACCAGAGAAAGCCCAAGCCAGCCCCACCCAGTGCAGAGCAAAAAATCATTAACTCGCCAGCACCGCGAATAAATGGAATGTGTAAATACTCAGCAAATGAGGCGTGGCCGGTGAGATAGGCAATGACACCTAATGCGCCGCCGACCAGCACTGTGGGCATAATGGCCAGACCGTCAAGACCATCGGTGAGATTGACCGCATTACTTGAACCGACGATCACAAAATAGCTCAGCACCACGTAAAATATACCCATGGGCCAAGCAATAGTTTTAAAGAAGGGTACGATCAACTCAGTTTCGGCGGGGGAAATAGCACTGCTATAAAGGAACAGTGCCGCTGATAAGCCCGCCACCGATTGCCACAAATATTTCCAACGGGCGGGTAGACCCGCAGAATTTTTTTCCACCACTTTGCGGTAGTCGTCCACCCAACCTATCAGACCGAAAGCTAAGGTGACCAGTAGTACTGTCCAGACATAGCGGTTTGTCAGGTCTGACCATAAAAGTGTGGAGACAAAAATTGACATTAAAATTAAGGCACCACCCATGGTTGGCGTGCCCGATTTAATCAGATGCGTCTGCGGACCATCGCTGCGCACTGACTGGCCAATTTGCAACGCGTTCAACCTTCTGATCATATAGGGACCAAAGACCAAAGAAATAAGCAGTGATGTCAACATGCCGAGAATGGCGCGCAATGTCAGGTATTTGAAGACACCGAAAGCGCTGTAGTACTCGCTTAAATAATCGGCCAGTAATAAGAGCATCAGTCGTTTTCCTCAATAATTTGTGCCACCACGTCTTCCATAGCAGCGCTGCGAGAGCCCTTTACCAAAACAGTAGCGGCACTATTCAATTGTTTGCTCAAAGCTACACTCAACATGTCTTTATCGGCGAAATGTTCACTGCCTTCACCAAAAGCGGCCGCTGTTTCTGCACTCAGAACTCCCGTCGTAAACAGCCTATCGATGCCAGCATTACGAGCGTAGACCCCCATCTCACGGTGCATTACCTTCTCTTTGGGTCCCAGTTCAGCCATATCACCCAGTACCAGTAAGTGCCTGCCCGGCATGGCAACGAGGGCATCAATCGCTGCCTTGACCGAACCGGGGTTGGCGTTGTAACTGTCGTCTATAACTCGCGCACCAAAAACACCCGGCTTGCTTTCCATGCGCCCAGGCGCTGCTGCCATACAGGCAAGTCCTGCTGCAATACTGACCAAATCAGCTCCCGCGGCTACCGCACAGGCGGCGGCAGCTAGCGCGTTAGAAATATTATGAGCACCCGGGATGGCGAGTTGAATTTCAATTTCACCCAGGGGTGAGTGCAGCATAAAACGGGCACAGGCGGCGGTATTAAACTGCACATTCGATGCGTAAAAATCGGCTGCGCTATTCTCAACACTAAAACTCTGACAATGGGTACCATGAGCACGCCGACGCCATTGCCCATACCAGGGCTCATCAAAATTCAAAATAGCAATACCACAGTTATCTAGGCCGCTATAAATTTCACCCTTTGCACTGGCAACACCGGCCAGGGAGCCAAAACCGGCAACATGAGCGGGCATAACATTGGTTACCACGGCAATAGTGGGGCGTGCGATGCTACACAGGTAGTCGATTTCGCCCCCCCCGCTGGCACCCATTTCAATCACTGCAAACTGGTGCTCAGCTTGTAACCTAAGCAAGGTTTGCGGAACGCCGATATGATTATTTAAATTGCCCGCAGTGGCTAACACTTCTCCCTGGCAGCGCAAAATAACCGCCAGCATATCTTTCACTGTGGTTTTGCCGCCACTGCCGGTGATGGCTATTAACGGCCCTGTGAATCTATTGCGAGCGAGAGCACCGAGCTGGCCGAGGGCCTGCACCGTATTGGGGACCACCCATTGAGGTATGGCCAGTCGCTTGTCGGGTGCTTCAACTACCATGCCGCAAGCTTTTAATGCGGCGCTTTCAAGAAATTGGTGGGCATCAAAATTATCACCGCGCAGAGCGACGAATAAATCACCATTTGCCAAACTGCGAGTATCGGTACAAACATTCGAAAAATGGCAGTCGGGATACAATAAGGTACCGCCATAATTGACGGCAGCCTGTGACAAGCTTAATGGCGCTATATTTTGCAAGCTCACCTATCACCCCTTTCACGTAACGCTAAACGTGCTTCCGCAACATCGTTAAAGGGCAAGCGCTGATCTTTAATAAGCTGGTAGTCTTCATGGCCTTTACCGGCGATTAGCACCACGTCTTGCTCGGCGGCATGGCTCACAGCAAAACGAATAGCGCTGCGCCTATCGATCAAAACCTGAAGCTCGTTCGACTTAATGCCGTGGCCCGCCATCCCTACCAGCACATCGTCAATAATGGCCTGTTTGTCTTCACTGCGGGGATTGTCGCTAGTAATCACTAACCGGTCTGCCAACTGTTCAGCGATAGCCCCCATCACCGGGCGTTTACCCTGATCGCGATCCCCCCCACAACCAAAAACACACCAGAGACGACCTCGACAGCCCGACCGCAACGCTATCAAGGCTTTCTCAAGGGCATCGGCGGTATGGGCATAATCGACCACGACCACGGGTAAGGCCTGGGTGTCGACAACTTCAAGACGACCGGGCACGGGCTTTAATTGTGGGACAACAGCCAACACATCCGCCAAGGTATAACCTTCAGCGCACGCGACGCCAATCACGGCGAGTAAGTTGCTCAGGTTAAAAGCACCCTGCAGATGGCTGTGCAGCTCGCCCTGGCCCCACGGTGTGGTCAGATGAGCACGCACACCATGCCTACCAAAGGCCACACTGTCGGCATAAATGTCCGCTGTTTTTTGTGAGCAGGAATAGCTGTAGCAACTGGGCTCACCGGCAGTGGCTAATTCGTCAATAATGGTTCGACCCGCTGCGTCATCGCAATTAACGATGGCAGTTTGCAGCCCCGGGGTCTTAAAAAGTTGGGCTTTCGCTTGCTGATAGGCCGCCATAGACTGATGGTAATCAAGGTGGTCCTGACTCAAGTTCGTGAATACCGCGGTATTAAAATGAAGACTCTCAACCCGACCTTGGTCGAGACTGTGGGAGGAGACCTCCATTGCCACCCGCTCTGCACCCGCGTTCACCAATGCGGCAAGAATGCCCTGCACATTCACCGCATCCGGTGTCGTCAGGCCGGTATCGGTCAAACGTGATTTAGTGCCTCGGGCATCTGGTGACAGCACACCATAACCCAAGGTACCAATCACCCCTGCCGGTTTGCCCAGTAGTGTGAATAACTGAGCCAGTAGTTGTGTGCAAGTGGTTTTGCCGTTGGTACCGGTAATAGCAATAACTGGCAGACTAGCACTGGGGTCAGAATAAAATCGACCGGCAATGGCACTCACTTTGTGTGCCAGCTTATCAATAGCGACTACCGGAAAGTCTGTTTCACCAAAGGCTTGAAAGCCTTCACCTTCAACCAGAGCAGCGACGGCACCTGCCATTTTGGCTTGGGCCAGATAATCTCGGCCATCGCTATGTAAACCCGGATAGGCAATAAACAAGTTGCCCGGCTCCACCTTGCGGCTATCCAGCTGCAAGCCATTAACGACCAGGTTCGCCAATTCGCTAGGTAAACTTGAGAGAGACAAATGCAAATTTGCAAGTAACTCACCCAAAGTCATACCCGCTAAATCACGCGGCGCTGTCATCACGAATCACCTCCGGGATTTAACCCAGCACCCTTCACCAGTTTGGGCTCAGGTAATTTCAAGGGCGGAACACTCATTAAACGCAGGGCCTCGGCGGTGACTTTCGAAAACACCGGTGCCGCCACTAACCCGCCGTAATAATCTTTGCCCCGAGGATCATCAATCACCACCACTGTGACTAAACGCGGCTTGTCGGCGGGAGCCATGCCGGCAAACAAACCCACATAGCGATCTTTTTCATAACCTCCGGCACCGACCTTATGGCTAGTACCGGTTTTACCCGCCACTTCATAGGTGCTAATGGCAGCGCGGGTGCCCGTACCCTCTTTTTCGATCACGGCCTTCATCATCTGGCGCACGCTAGCGACAACGTTTTGGTCAATTACTCGCTCTTCAGGTCCCGGAAGAACACCCTCTGCGGCGGAAATTTTTAACAGCGAAACTTGTTTTTTAATGCCATTATTGGCCAGCACAGCATAGGCATTGGCCAGCTGCAAAGGCGTTGCCGCCATTCCATAACCAAAGGCCAAAGTGGCTGTTTCCACGTCTCGCCAGCGACGTTTACTTGGCAATAAACCCGCACTTTCCCCGGGAAAGCCCGTACCGGGACTATGGCCCAGACCCACGCGATCAAAGACTCCACGAATATCATCGGGGTCCAGTTTCATCGCGATTTTGGTGGTGCCCACCTGACTGGACTTAGCCAGAATACCGCTCATATCGAGCTTGCCGTAATTGCGATGATCGAGAAACGTTTTTCGCCCTACGCGCAGGTAGCCTGGGCTGGTATCTATTACGGTTGCGGGATGAAACTGACCGCTCTCCAGCGCTGCCACCATGGTCAACGGTTTCATGACCGAACCAGGCTCCAATAAATCAGTGAGCGCACGATTGCGCGTGCTACCCGCTTCCATTCGCGAGCGATCATTGGGATTAAACGAAGGCTGATTGACCATCGCCAGCACTTCACCCGTCTGCACATCGAGCACCACTACCGACCCCGACTTAGCGCGAAACTGCTTCATCGCCGCCTTTAATTCCCTATAGGCGATATATTGCAAACGCAGATCAATACTCAGCGCCAGATTACTTCCCGGTTTCTCGCTTTCAATCAACTGCAACTCTTTGATCACCCGCCCCTTGCGATCTTTCAATACCCGTTTGCTGCCGGTGACACCATAGAGCCAGTCATCAAAAGCGAGCTCCATCCCCTCTTGACCACGATCATCGATGCCCGTAAAACCGACCAACTGCGCCGCCACCTCACCCGCAGGATAATAGCGTTTGTATTCCTCGCGTTTAAAAATACCGACGACGTCGAGATCGAGCACCGCTTGGGCCTGGGCTGGTGTCAACTGGCGCGCTAAATACATAAATTCTTTATTGCGGTAACGCTCGATACGCTGTTTTAAATCACCTACACGTAGTTTTAGGCGCCGCGCGAGCATGGCCAGTTTGTCGCCACCCAATTCGAGCAATTGAGGATTCGCGCAAATAGATACCACGGGGGTGCTGATCGCCAGTGGCTCTCCGCGACGGTCGGTAATAATGCCTCGGTAAGCGGGGATATCCACTGTTCGCAAAGTGCGGCTATTACCCTGACTTTGTAAAAACTCAAACCCCCGGTGCACATCGGGCAAAACCTGCAAACCGGCAACGTGACTTAAAGTTACTACACCCAGGGAGACCAAGGTCACAACCATAGCCCAATAACGCCACATCGCAATACTGCGCACGCGTGCACCCGAGCCGCGACGAGCGGATACGCGGTCTCGTTTGCCACGGTTTTGCGGACGCTGCTTTTTGACGTCTTTCTCCACTATTTCATCCTTATTATCGAGCCGCTATTTCCGCAGACCCTAAAGGTTTGACTCTAACGATTTCATCCAGTGCGGGCACTTGCATATGCAATTTGCCAAGGGCCAATTGTTCTACGCGGTAAAGCGATGCCTGAGCACTGGCCTCGAGCAAGTTCTGCCCGCGAGCAATTTCTAGACGATTTTTTTCCTGCTGCAACTGCGACAGCTCACCGTATAACAAGCGACACTGGTGACTGACATAAACCACGCCTAGACCACTAACCAATACTGCAACCCAGCTCAGTAACAAGCAGATACTTAAGCGACTAAAGCGTGGGAAACTTGCTGCTACTGTCATTTCACATCACCTTTTCGGCCACACGCATAACCGCACTGCGGGCGCGAGGATTCTGCTCGACCTCTTCGGTACTGGCCTTTGAAGCTTTGCCGACAGTCTGCAAACGTCGAATAATTTGATCTTCTGGAATGGCCAAACCACGCGGCACCACCGGATGGGTGTGACCGCGAATAAAACGTTTGACGATACGATCTTCCAAAGAGTGAAAACTGATCACTACCAGCCGTCCGCCCACCGAAAGCAAGTCCACGACACAATCGAGCAATGAACGCAGATCATCCAATTCACGATTCAAAAAAATGCGAATTGCCTGGAAGGCCCGGGTTGCAGGGTGTTTACCCTTTTCCCAGGCAGGATTGGCTGCGGCGATAATATCGGCCAGCTCGCCGGTACGAGTGATGGTTTTTTTCTCTCTCGCTTCAACAATGGCCCTTGCCATACGACGGGCAAATTTCTCCTCGCCATAGTCTTTGATCACACCCGCGATTTCGGCCTCATCGGCAACAGCAATCCACTGGGCGGCGCTTAAACCCCGGGTCGTATCCATGCGCATATCGAGAGGACCATCACGCAAAAAGCTAAATCCGCGCTCGGCGTCATCCAGCTGGGGTGACGAAACACCTAAATCGAGCAGCACACCACTGACTTTGCCAACTTGTCCCCGTTCACGGAGTAGACTTTCGAGATCGGCAAAAGAGGCCTGTACAATTTCAAAACGAGCATCGCCGTCAAACAAATCGTGACCTGCATTACAGGCTTCAGTATCTTTATCAACTGCCAGTAAGTGCCCCTTAGGAGATAGCCGCTCCAAAACCAGACCCGAATGCCCACCACGGCCGAAGGTACCGTCAACATAGTAGCCGTCGACGTTGCCAATCAGGGCATCAACGGCCCCATCTAACAGCACTGTAATATGGGCTTTTTTAGCAGCTGGCATTAGGCGGCCACCCTCACAATGACAATGATTGAATGTCTTCAGGAATCTCCAAACCGCTGGCGACTTCTTCCAACCAGGCTTTGCGATTAGTATTCCAACTCTCCGTATCCCACAGCTCGAGCCGATGGCTTTGCCCCACCAAAGTGACTTTTTTATCCAGCTTGGCGTAATCGCGCAACTCCTGGGGTATCAGCACGCGACCGCTGCCATCTAAATCCAGGTCGCGGGCATTACCGATCAATAAGTGCTGCAAACGCCGAGTGTCTTTGTTAAAAGTCGACATGCGGGCAATTTTAACTTCCATCTCTTCCCACTCGGGGCGCGGGTAAATAAACAGGCAGGTATCAGTGATGCTAATCGTCGCCACAAGGCTGCCACCAAATTCAGACATCAAGGCGTCACGGTACCGAGCCGGAATAGCCATCCGCCCCTTGGCATCCATGTTGATTTCGTTACTGCCTCGAAACACCACACCCTCTCACGATTATTATCAAAAAGGCCACTTTGACCCACTTTCACCCACAATTTGACACTATAGACCCGAGGCAATTAAAGTCAATACTCACGAGTTGGCAAACTTTCGCGAAAATGCTGACATTTCCTGCGAACTTACAGGGAAAAGCTCATTAAAAATGACAACATAAAAGCTGATAAACGAGGCAAAACAGCATGCTAAAAAGATAACTTAAAGTAACACTTTAAGAAAAAATTGATTTAATCTACTAACAAGATTGATTTGATCTATTAATAGGAGCCACTAAGAACCTATGCACTGAATAACCCGCTATTATAAATGGCAAAGCCTCAGTGCCACCCAGGCCATACTGCTCTTATATTGAGGTATGCTCCCATTTTCAAATACCACTCGGTACGCTAGCTTGAACCCAACATTCATTAGAAAGACTCACCGCTGGCTAGGCTTAATTGCCGCGATACAACTGCTGATATGGACGGCATCTGGGCTGTTCTTTTCCATCGTACCCATTAACGACGTGCGCGGTACCCACCTGCTTCAAACCCCACCCGCACTGCGACTGGATCATGTCAGACTGGTCTCACCCAATGATCTAGTTTCAAAACACCGGGAACTCGCCGTGGTGAGTCTTGGCAAAATACAATTACAGCAGCGCTTATACACACCGGTTTATATCGTTAAGCTAGCAGACGGACTGTCGGTCTATCATGGGGAAACCGCAGAGAAGCTCCCCCCATTGACAGAGTCCGAAGCCCTTTCAGTCGCCTCTAACGCCACGCACTTACAGGCTCTGTCGGCAACGTGGGTCACCGAAGTCAGCCAGGGTAGTGAATATCGCAACGGCGAGCTACCGGCCTGGAAAATCGAACTTAACGGCGTGGACGAGGCCAACCTATGGATTGGCGCCAACACTGGGAAGGTCAGCGCCATTCGCACGAATACCTGGCGGCTTTACGATCTATTATGGAGCCTGCACATAATGGATTATGTCGACCGCGATAATTTTAACTCTTGGCTACTTCGGATTTTCGCCTTATTGGGAGTGATAGCCGTTGCCTCTGGCTTCGCCTTGTTTTTTATATCGGCGAAACAAAGAAAACGTCGCTCAAAGCAACCTTAAACAGCACGGAATTAGAGGGTTAAAGTCAGCTGTGACTGAGAAGAAGCCCTTAGCTATAAAGAGCCCTTCCGCAATCAATAAAAAGTGGGAGCCGGCCTATAAGCCGGGTTCTGTCGAGAACAGTCATTCCTCTGGGATGCACGTCACCGTACACCTCAAGCAACCTACCCGGATCCAGCGCGGGCCACGCCTATGGATCCCTATTTGGTCTTGCTCCGAGTGGGGTTTACCCTGCCACGCCTGTTACCAGCCGCGCGGTGCGCTCTTACCGCACCATTTCACCCTTACCGGCAGCGAACTGCTTAGGCGGTATATTTTCTGCGGCACTTTCCGTAGGCTTGCACCCCCCAGGCGTTACCTGGCACTCTGCCCTATGGAGCCCGGACTTTCCTCCATCCCGCCGGCCATTTATTCAATTAAGAACAAGCGGCGAAGCGGAACAGCGACTGCTCAGCCGACTCCCGCGCGAGAGGGTAGCAGAACTTAACGAGTAGGCAAGCAGAAACGAAAAAATAATACACTGCATAACAAGCCCACCGCACTGATGCAGGCTGACATTCCCCTAATAAATAGACTACTATTCAGTCAGTTAAATAAAAATAATGATTGATCAGTTTCCAAAATACCGCCTAATTTAATAGCTCAAATAATTGATAGCTCAAAAAACACCATTAATAAGAAAGGAGCACTGCTATGCCACAAGTAGAAACCGCCATGGGACCCATAGATGTCGACGACATCGGTATGTGCCTGATGCACGAGCACATCATTATCGCCGACTGGGATATGCGTCAGAACTATGACGGCTACGTCGATATTGAAAAAGAAGTACCGAAAGCCGTTAGCTCACTGAGCGCCGCCAAAGAACGTGGCGTCAAGACGATTGTCGATCTAACGCCCGTTAATCTGGGCCGTGATATCCACTCCATTATCGCCGTGTCAAAAGCATCCGGCGTCAACGTCATTTGTCCCACCGGCTTTTACTGGACCGAAGAGGCTTGGATGCACGGCTGGGATGCCAATCACCTGTCGACCTATATGATTCGTGACATCACCGAGGGTATTCTCGACACTAATGTAAAAGCCGCCGTTATTAAATGCGCCACCGACCACACCGGTGTCGATGATTTCAACAAAAAGCTTTTGCAATCTACCGCCATCGCCCATCGCGAAACCGGCGCACCCATTTCCACCCACACCACCATTGCCAATACCTCGGCCCGGGATCAGGTTGCCACCTTTAAAGAGTTTGGCGTTGACATGAGCCGCGTGGTGATCGGCCACCTGGGGGATTCGACGGACATCGATTATCTCGAAGAGATCCTCAGCAGCGGTTGCTTTATCGGCATGGACCGCTTTGGTCTTGAAGCCTTCCTACCCACCGACGAGCGGGTACAGACTGTGGTAACTTTGTGTGAAAAAGGCTACGCCGGTCAGATGGTTGTCTCCCACGATGCTTGTAGCTTTCAGGATTTCTTCGATGGGGAATACGTGGAAAAGTTTGCCCCTAACTGGTGTTACGAGCACGTGCCCCGCGACGTACTGCCCGCACTTCTCGCTGGCGGCGTCAGCCAAGCCGACATCGACACCATGATGGTTGCCAATCCAAAGAAAGTGTTTTCACGCGGTGGCGCTTATTAACACCGACCCCAACTAGCTAGGACCAACCCAATCTAGCGTATAAAAAAGGCGCAGTGATCATCGAATCATCGCGCCTTTTCTTCTCGCCTTCACAGCACCCAAACTATTCAGCCTGCCTACGGGGCTGTCGAATCAAACCCTCCTGAGTGCACGAAGCCACTAAAGTGCCATCGCGACGGTAAAACTTGCCGAGGTTCAAGCCCCGCGAACCCGAGGCCGAGGTGCTCTCCATCATATACAGCACCCATTCATCCATACGAAACTCGCGGTGGAACCACATCGCGTGATCGAGGCTCGCTGCCTGCATACCCTCACTGGAAAAGCGTTCGCCATGGGGGCGTAACGCCGTACCCATCAAGTAAAAGTCGGAGCTGTAAGCAAGCAGCGCCCGTTGCAACATGGGCGAGTCGGGGACTGTGGTGTTGACCCGAATCCAAAACCCCTGCTCCGGTGGCCGATCACTTTTGTCCCAAAGATCATGGGGGTAAATAGGCCGCATTTCGACCGGGCGCTCGCTGGTAAAAAAAGTCCGTCGATCCTCTGATAAAGTTTCCGCCATAGCCATGCGCAGTTCCGATTCACAGGGTAGGTCTTCCGGGGCTGGCACATCGGGCATATCAACTTGATGGGAGTACCCCGCTTCGGCTTTTTGAAAAGAGACCGAGAGAATAAATATCGGTTCACCTTTCTGAATGGCCACCACCCGGCGAGTGGTAAAACTGCCGCCGTCGCGCACCCGCTCAACATCGTAAATAATCGGCACAGTTTTATCGCCCGGACGCAAAAAATACGCATGCATAGAGTGGGCCTGCCGACCCTCAACTGTCTCCCCGGCTGCCATCAGTGCCTGGCCAAGCACTTGGCCACCAAACACAGCGACAGCACCGATATCCTGATTTTGCCCGCGAAATAAATTACTATCTAAACGCTCGAGTGTCAGTAGGCTCAGCAATTCGGTGGCGTTCATACTATATTGACTTCCTAACAATAATTTTTAGTCACACTTTGAATAAAACAAAAAAGGTAACGTTGATGAACACAGATACCGTTTATACAAAAAAAACTGCGCGCATCAAGGGTTATGATATGCGCTATGTAGAAGTTGGCGAAGGCGAGCCCATCGTATTTTTACACGGTAACCCAACCTCCTCTTATCTGTGGCGCCACATCATACCCCATTGCGAATCTCTAGGCCGCTGCATTGCCCCTGACCTCATTGGCATGGGCGACTCGCAAAAGCTTTCACCTTCCGGGCCAGACAGCTACCGTTTTGTCGAACATCGCGATTACCTCGACGCCCTACTCGAGCAACTGGGCGTAGACGACAATGTCACGCTGGTGCTGCACGACTGGGGCTCGGCACTGGGCTTTGACTGGGCCAACCGACACCGCGCCTCGATGAAAGGTATTGTCTACATGGAAGCGATCGTCAAAACCATCAAGTGGGAGGAATGGCCGCGCTCTATGAAACCCATTTTTGAAGGTTTCCGCTCGCCAGCGGGTGATGCCATGGTGCTCGACAACAATGTCTTTATTGAACAAGTACTACCCGCATCCATTATTCGCAAACTTTCTGACGAGGAAATGGCCGAATACCGCCGGCCCTTTTTAAACCCCGGCGAAGACCGTCGCCCAACGCTCACCTGGCCACGACAAATACCGATCGATGGCGAACCCGCAGACGTCGCCGCCATTGTCGACAGCTATAGCCAGTGGTTGAGCCAAAGCGACCTGCCCAAGCTCTTTATCAATGCCGAGCCCGGTGCCATTTTGCGCGGCCCAGCGCGAGATTTTTGCCGCACTTGGGCAAACCAAAGCGAAGTCACCGTCGACGGCATTCACTTTATTCAGGAAGACTCAGCCGTTGAAATCGGACAAGCTATTGTGAAGTGGTGGCAGAAGTAAGCTAGAGTAACAAGGTGTTTTAGCGCAATGAAACCGGCATGTCCAATCCGTCCAGCGACCTGCCCTTAGCGCCTGAGCAATTCAAACAGCTGGCAAAATTGCTGTGTCAGAGCATGGGTTGGAGCCATATGTATCAAAGGACGAAAACATTCATGTGACTCCCTCATTTTCACGGAGCTGGACAAATACACCGGAAAGACGGGCTGCCCATCATTAATAATTTCTTCGACAATTTGTTTGGGCAGATTGGCTCGCGCCTGAAATTGATTGACGATTACACCCTCAATCGTTAACACTTCATTGTGATCATCGCGAATTTCTTCGATCACTTCCTGCAGCATATAAAGGGAATTTCTCGCAAAGGCATCGCAATCAAAAGGAATTAAACAACTATCAGCACAAATTAATGCTGAAAGCGTGAAAAAATTAAGTGCTGGCGCTGTATCAATAAATATCCAGTCAAAGTCATCGTCCAGCTTAGCCAGCAAATCCCTGAGCTTGTAAATTTTATGCTTGCTTTCAAGTTTTGATTCGAGCTCAGTCAATTCCGGGCTAGCGGGAAGCACAAACAGATTTTCGAAAGAGCTGGCGTGGACAAAGTCAATCGCGTTATTTTTCGACAGTCTACCGTTCAGACATTGTTTGAAATAGTCAGCCGAGTCTGGCAGCGCCTCTTCAAAGGCATCACCCAGCAAATAGTGGCTACTATTACCCTGGGGATCTAAGTCAACCACCAAGGTGCGCAAGCCACTATTGGCGGCAATAGCTGCCAGATTACAGGTAATACTCGACTTCCCAACACCACCCTTTTGGTTAAAAACGACTCTTTTCACACCCCACCCTCTTTTATTTTCATATTTTGGATTAAACGTGTTCTCGATATTATATTAAAACCACAGCGCCTTAATAACTGAAAGATAGCTGTAGAGTCTGCATCACCAACAGCACAGCAATCGCAGAGTTCAACACGCCTCACTCTTCGGCCAACTCGGTTACGACCATAGCCGAGCCGGAGGCGAAAATAATCACCCCTAAACCAGATACAATGCTAGCAAGGGTCATCTGCTTGAATCACTGGCCGGCGAAGGCACCATCGACAGCAACCCCATATGACTTATCTCCGCTTTTCGTCGTTAATGCCTCGCGAATAAATTCAATCATCTGCCATAGCGGTTTATATGACCACAGCGAGCACGCTCTGTAGTAAGCAATCACTAGGGATAGTCAAAGATTATTCAGGCAGAATCCTATTTTCCTGTTTGCTTTAAATCAAGTGCCTTTTTATAAAGGTTGTTGCGCTGACCACCACATATTTTTGCCGCCAGACTAGCGGCTTGCTTTATTGGTAAGTCTAGCAGTAGCAGCTTTAATACCCGTTCTTCTTCCTGCTCCTTGGCACTTTGTACTTCGCCATCAAAGCCACGCACGACCACCACCATCTCACCTTTTTGCTGGTTTATATCATTTTTTATTTGCGCGAGTAATTCACTCAAATTGCCATTGAGCACAGTCTCATAGGTTTTGGTCAGCTCCCGGGCCAGTGTGGCTTCACGCTCGGCACCAAAAATCTCTAACAAATCTTCAACTGCCGCGATAATACGGTGAGGGGCTTCATAAAAAATCATGGTGCGGGTTTCTTTTACCAGCAAGTCCAAGGCCTTGCGTCGCTGGCTCTGTTTGGCCGGCAAAAACCCTTCGAAGCAAAAGCGATCGCTGGGCAAACCAGCCGCGCTTAGGGCGGTAATTGCCGCGCAGGCACCTGGAAGCGGTGTGACTTTATAGGCTCGCTCCCGCGCACTACGCACCAGCCGAAAACCGGGATCTGAGACTAAAGGTGTACCGGCATCGGAAATGAGGGCGACATCCTGCCCCGCATCCAGCGCAGCAAAAATACGCTCGCCCTGAGTCTCATTGCCATGGTCATGATACGCCACCAGAGGCGTGGCAATCTGGAAGTGACTCATTAAGCGGGCGCTGTGGCGAGTGTCTTCAGCGGCAATTAAATCGACCGACTGCAGTACGGATACCGCGCGGGCACTGATATCGTCCCTATTACCGATGGGTGTTGCCACCACAAAAAGTGTTCCTGCCATAAGGCTACAAGCCCCCGCTTACAGACTAATATTTAAGGCAGAAGGATACAGTAGATAGGCTCGCAATACCTCGGCAAGCATAGGCGCACTGTCGCTTATAAGAAAAATGGTGACACTGCTTCACCATGCTGCCCATCAGTTTCTGTGGGCCAAGCCGATTAGGCAAAAATTTTGTAGAACATCTCGATGGTCAAGGGGATACAGTACTGAACGATCTAAGGTGTTAAGCACTGCATTTTAAACCCCCGGCACCCACAGCATAGGCGTGGGACCGAAGGTTTATATAGGACCTGTAGTCGGTTACTGATATGGGCTGACTTTATTTAATTTCCATGCCTGCAAGTTTGCCATCTTCACGCCACTCTTTCAGGATCTGGAAGAATTTCACAGCGCCGCCGCCGTATTGACCAGATATAAATCCATTTTTATTCGAGCCACCACTTTCGTTGTTGTAGTAGCCGGGCGTGCATTGGGCGAGAAGCTGTTCAGTTTTATCACCATAGCTATCACAAATATCGCACCACTCGTCTTCAGCCTCTTTCGTGGCCTCAATGGTTTCGGCCTGACGTGCTCTCGCCTCTTTAACAATATAGGCCATTTGGCTGGCCTGCTCGTCGAGCATATGAGTCGCATTGGGGGTCACACCCGTTTGCGTAAAACCGAGAATAAAGCAGTTGGGGAAGTTGTGGGTTGTTAAGCCGTGGTGGGTGCGCAGGCCATTGGCCCACTTTTCGCTCAACCGGGTGTTATTTTTACCGATCAAGTCATAACCAGATTGGCTGGTATAGCTAGAGCCGGTTTCAAAGCCGGTGGAGAAAATCAGGCAATCCAGTTCATATTCAACGCCGTCAACAATCACGCCAGTTTCAGTGATTTCATCGACCCCTTGGCCATTCGTATCAACCAGAGTGACGCTGGGGCGATTATAAGTTTGCAGGTATTCATCGTGAAAACCCGGGCGCTTACAGAACTGGCGATAGTAGGCCTTGAGCTTATTCGCCGTCTCGGGGTCTTTGACAATGCTCTCGACGCGGTCGCGAATTTCCTGCATCTTCTGAAAATCACCCAACTCGAACACTTCGTCTTTTTGTTCTTCTGTTAAGTTGTCGATATCACCGGTCACAATGCCACCAACGTTGCGGAATATATCGGTCCACCCATCACCGACCATATCATCATCGGTATAGGCGCCCCCCAATGTGTTGTTAAAATTTTCCACCCGTCTTTTGTGCCAGCCCGGCTTTAATTTGGCCTTCCACTCAGGGTCAGTAGGGGCATTATGACGCGCATCTACCGAGGTGGGTGTACGCTGAAAGACATGCAATGACTTGGCGTCTTCACCCAGGTGGGGAATACACTGAATCGCTGTAGCTCCCGTACCAATAATGCCAACACGCTTATCGGCTAGCTTACTCATGCCACCCTCGGGACTACCGCCGGTGTAGTTGTAATCCCAGCGACTGGTGTGGAAGGTATGGCCTTTGAATTTTTCAACACCGGGGATGCCGGGCAGTTTGGGCCGAGTCAAAGGGCCATTGGCCATGGCAATATATTTGGCTTTCATGGCATCGCCACGGTTGGTGTGAATAATCCAGAGTTTGCTGCCCTCATCCCAGTTAATTTCAGATACCTCTGTCTGGAACACGGTATCCTTGTAGAGATCGTAGTGCTTGGCAATATTACGGCTGTGCTCGAGTAATTCAGGGGCGTGGGCGTAGCGTTCAGTTGGCACGTAGTCGAGCTCATCGAGCAGGGGCATATAAACGTAGGCTTCGATGTCACACTGGGCGCCAGGGTAGCGGTTCCAGTACCAGGTGCCGCCAAAGTCACCCGCTTTGTCGATCATACGAATGCTTTCAACGCCAATCTCGCGCAGTCGAGCACCGGCCAGTAGACCGCCGTAGCCACCACCAATAATCGCCACCTCAACTTCATCTGTCAGCGGCTCACGGGTAAAACCAGGGTCGACATAGTGGTCGACCATGTATTCCTCTAGTTCTCCGGCTGCCGCTTTATATTGACCGAAACCTTCTTTGCGGATGCGCTTATCGCGCTCGTAATTGTATTTAGCGCGAAGTTCTTCAGGGTCAAAACCCAGCTCGGCGGGGTCAGTTGTATAAGGTTTTGCAGCACTCATTGTAAAATCTCCTGGATAGTTGAGTTTGAAAGTAATTTTTCAGTCACACACTGGGTAAAGCTAAAAATTGCAAAATTCTGTAGTTGGCGAATGGTCTGTTCGACAGGCCTTGTCGTCGAATTGGCCTGCCATTCCCAGTCATTTGTCCAGCGCTAGAGGGCGGTATCGTCACGCACTATCGAAACAATTGAACACTGTAATGCACGCTCTGGTCTCAACAGAATAATGTAGCTCAAGAACACGTTTTAAAAATCAACGCCGGCTATATTATGGTTTTGGCCCAGCGAATCTATTGGCAACAGCAGACGCCGAGCCAGCAACAAATCATATACCCACAGACAGAATAAGGCGAATGCCTATTACTACCCCCTTATCTGAGATCTAACCCAACCGGCCAATCCGCCCTCCTCTGCGTCCAATCGTCAAGCACCCGGCCATCAACCGAGACAAGAAATTCGACAGTTATCTATCTGGAGTATCCCCAATTCGCGCTGTACCATAGTCATTATTTATTTACGCCCTCTGGGCCAAAGCTCTCACCTACTTTTTGAGTTAACAATGCTCCCCACTTCCCGTTTGCACATCATTCTATTGTTTACCACAGTCCTAATCGCGGCCTGTGCCGAGATGCCTATTCCTTCACAACCACAGTCAAGTCCTGAGGAGCGCCTCTTACAGCGTGCCGAGGCCACTTTCAGCCAAGCACAACACAGTGCCTCCCCCCAGCGCGAAACGCTTTTGATGGAAGCGGCAAAGCTCTACCTCCAGCTCAATGACAAGCCCCGCGTCCAACAGGCTCTTGAGCAAATTTCAACAAC
Source organism: Porticoccaceae bacterium (assembly GCA_041622675.1). Lineage (GTDB taxonomy): Bacteria > Pseudomonadota > Gammaproteobacteria > Pseudomonadales > Porticoccaceae > Reddybacter. The sequence goes on along the minus strand of JBFJYH010000005.1, from coordinate 48,097 downwards.
CCAACTGTCCAAGCAACAGCATGTGACTTACGCACTTCTCTACGCTGATATACTGATTGCAGACAGTCACTACTTCCTGGCCCGCGACCTGCTGACCAAACCTCAGCTTGAAGCCCTGTTCAGCCAAATGTCCCCTGAGGAACAGCTCGACTGGCGGCGCAAACGCGCCGATTTATTTTCCCTACTCGGCGAGGATAAAATTGCCACCCTCGAATATATTGCTCTCGCCCACCTTCAGGCTCTACCCGCTGATATCACGGAAACCCATGAGAAAATTTGGCAACTGCTGATCAACACCCCAGAAACCACGTTGCAAACACTCGAAGCCGCCGCCACCCACCGCACCTTAAAAGGCTGGTATAACCTAGCTCTGCTGGGCCGCCAATACCAGGGCGACCTGCGCCGCTGGGCAGAGCAATTAAAACGCTGGCACAGCCGTTGGCCCGGCCACCCGGCGGCTCTCTTTCCGCCATCCAGCCAACGTCAGATTGAAGCCGTTGCCAATACCGTACCTGGCCAACTGGCATTACTTCTGCCCTTAAGTGGCAAATATGCCCGCGCTGGAAAAGCCATCCGCGATGGCTTTCTCAGTGCCTATTACAATATTCTTGAAAGCGAGGGCCTAACCCCTCCCCTGCACATTTACGATACCCATGGCGCCGATATTGTCAGCCTCTACCAACAGGCTGTTGTCGACGGTGCCGAAATTGTTATCGGCCCACTGCGCAAAGAAAACCTGGCGACACTAGCCGCCCTGCCCAAGCTTGACACGCCGCTTATTGGCCTCAACTATCTGAGCGATAGCGCTCAAGCTAACGCCCCTATTCACAAAAAATTGCTACAATTTGGCCTTTCAGTTGACGATGAAGCGCGCCAAATTGCCCAGCGTGCGTGGCTAGAAGGGCATCGCTCAGCCCTACTGATCACCCCCGACACAAAGTGGGCAGCCACCGCGCGCAAGACTTTCAGCAAATACTGGTCTGAGCTCGGCGGCCGTTTAGTCACGGCGCCCCCTTACAGCCTCAAACAAACCGATTTTTCAGCCATCGTCAGACCTGCTCTGCTGCTCGATCACAGCAAACAACGCCGTGATAAATTACGTCGCACCTTGGGTAAAAACATCGAAATGACGGAACAACGGCGGCAGGATATCGATATGGTTTTCATCATCGCCTACCCCAATCAGGGACGACAGCTAAAACCAACGCTGGGTTTTTACTACGCCGGGGACTTACCTACCTACGCCACTTCTCACATTTACACTGGCACGGAAAACCCCAGGCGCAACCGCGACCTTGAAGGTATTCGCTTTAGCGCCATGCCCTGGACCATACCCGGCACTGTGTCAGACAAACTCAAGCCCACGGCTACTTTACAATCGACCTATCGCAATCTCTTTGCTCTCGGCGTCGACGCCTACCAATTACACCAATGGGCCGACATGATGCGCGCCTATCCGAAAACACCATTTTTCGGCCACACTGGCACTCTCACCCTCGGTGATAACGACCGTATTGAACATAGCTATCCCTGGGCAGAGTTTTATCGCGGCAAAGTACGCCTCGCCCCTGAGTTGAAAGACAATTAAGGGTAACCCGTGATTAAACTGCCCTTTCGCTCAAATTCACACCGTCATAAACCCAGTAAAGGAGACTGTGCCGAAAGCCTCGCCTGTCAATACCTTAGCCAACAAGGGGTCAAAATAGTCGCACGCAACTACCGCACCCAACGGGGTGAAATCGACATTATTGCCCGGGACGAAGAGACCTTGGTGTTTGTCGAAGTACGCCTGCGCAGCAACCCCAGTTTCGGCGATGCCGCACAAAGTATCGACGCTCGCAAACAAGCGCGGTTGATAAGTGCCGCCCAGCACTATCTATTAAAAACAGGGCTCAGCGACGCCCAACCCTGTCGCTTTGACGCCATTTGCATGACCACTGTCGACGGAGAGGCCACGCAGAAAAGCATCGACCCAAACAGGCGTGCTATCGATTGGATTCGCGATGCCTTTCGCCCCGAGGCCTAATATGAATACCCACTTATCACCTCACATAGTAGTTACGTCATGAATGCTGATCTCGAGCACCCAGACCCTCAGCAGCAGGTGATCGAACTTTTTCACCGCAGTATTGAGGCCAAAATGACCGTCGGCGAAGCCCTCGCTGCTCCACTAGCAGACGCAGCACAACGCCTAGTCAGCCAGTTACTACAGGGCAATAAAGCTCTCACCTGTGGGGAGGGTCTGAGTAATGCTGCCGCTGCTACACTGAGCCGCTGTCTCACCCACGGTTATAAAATGCAGCGCCCGGGTTTTGCTGCGCTGACATTACAGGCAGAAGCCGCCCCCGGTGATCTCAACGATATTTCGACACAGGCCAGTCCCTACCAACAACCCATTAACGCGCTGGGCATTGAGGGCGATGTACTGGTGCTTTTCAGTGCCGGCTATGCCAGCATTAATCTGCTCGGTGCCGTTGAGGCAGCCCATGCACGGGGCCTGCACATCATCGCCTTTACTGCCACTGGCGACCACAGTTTGTCACACCTTCTCGGTGATAATGACATTGAACTCCACGTCGCCATCGATGACCAATACCGCATCCAGGAGATCCACCAACTCTGTGTCTTTTGCCTTTGCGATCTGATTGAAAACCATCTATTCGGAGAACACTCTTGATACCCACAGCAACTTCCCCAATACGGCTTGCCCTACTGCTCACAGCAGCTATCAACTTCACCGCTTGCACTAGTCTTATCAACGCGGTCACCAGTGATCCGGTGCAGCCCAACCCGAGTGAAACGTCTATTGGCACCGATATCGACGACTGGCAAATGAGTACCCTGATTGGTGTCAATATTAAAAAGGCCTCGCCACAACTGGCCCATTCGCATATCAATGTCAGCACCTACAACAAGGTGGTACTGCTCACAGGAGAAGTTGCGACTAGCGAACTGAGAACCCTAGCTGGTACGACTGCACGCAACTACAAAGGTGTACGCCAAGTCTATAATGAGTTAAAGCTACAAGGCTCTTCGTCGCTACTGGCACGCACCAACGACACCTGGTTAACCACCAAAGTAAAAACCAAACTACTCGCCAATAAAGAAATTGCCGGCAGTCAAATAGAAGTTGTCACTGAAAGCGGCATTGTATATTTGATGGGCATCGTCTCCCGGAGTGCAGCCGACAACGCGAGCACCATTGCCAGTAACACGGGCGGAGTCGTTAAGGTAGTGCGCGTCTTTGAATATCTTGATTAGAATCCGGTTACTAATGTGAAGGTCGAGTCTGCAATAAAGATGAAAATACAGCGGCGTACATCTTCGCCATCGACAAAGACCTTGGGGTTTTGGCTTAAGCCCTTACTGTACGGCATAGGCTTTACGGCATAGGCCGTTTATAATTTAGTCCCTTATACAACACCAACACCTACACCGCTCAATAAGAGAAAATCCATGGCCACAGTTCCCACCGCAAGCCCTCTATGGCAAGCTTCCAGCGAAGCCGTCGGTAATAGCAATTTAAGCGACTATCAGCGGTTTATTAAGGGCGAACACGGTGTTGCTTTCGACAATTACCAACAGTTACACCAGTGGTCGGTAGGTCATACCGAAGATTTCTGGGAGAGCATCTGGCAGTTTAGCGGCGTCATCGCCAACCAACGCTACAACACGGTGTTGGAAAACAAAGAACACTTCCCCGGTGCCCGCTGGTTTCCCGGTGCCGAGTTAAATTTTGCTGAAAATTTGCTGCGCTATGCCCAGCATGAAGATGCCGCCAACAAAATAGCCATCGTCTCCCGACTCGAAAACGGTGAGCGCCGTTCAATCAGTTACACCGAACTCTACGGGGAAGTGGAACAACTCGCCGCCGGCCTCAAAGCGGCTGGCGTGACGGTGGGTGATCGCGTCGCCGCCTTTATGCCCAATGTCCCAGAGACCATCATCGCCATGCTCGCCGCCACCAGCCTTGGCGCGATGTGGTCCTCCTGCTCGCCGGACTTTGGTATCAATGGTGTGATGGATAGATTCGGGCAAATAGAGCCAAAAATTCTTTTTGCCTGCGATGGTTATCACTACAATGGCAAGGTAATCGATTCCCTGCCCCGTGTTACTGCTATTGCCGAGCAGATCGATAGTATTGAAGGGGTCATTGTGGTGCCGGTGTTAAACCGTACAACACCCGGCCAATTAGATATCAATGGTATCCCTAATGCGCGGCTCTACCCTGATGTCAAAGTCACTGAAAACACCCCCGCCCTTGAATTCACCCAGCTACCCTTCGATTTCCCGCTGTACATAATGTATTCCTCGGGCACCACGGGGGCACCCAAATGCATCGTTCATTCAGCGGGTGGCACTTTGCTGCAACACCTGAAAGAGCACCAACTACACACCGATGTCAAACCAGAGGACACTCTGTTCTACTTCACCACCTGCGGTTGGATGATGTGGAACTGGCTGGTCAGCGGGCTCGCCAGTGGTGCTACATTGGTGCTCTATGATGGTTCTCCCTTTGCTCCCCAGCCCGCCAGTTTGATCGACATGATCGACGAAGAGAACATTTCCATCTTCGGCACCAGTGCCAAATACATCGCAGCGTTAGAAAAAGAAGGCATCGTGCCCCGCGAGAGCCATAAATTGACCCACCTAAAAGCGATTCTATCGACCGGCTCACCCCTGTCTCACGAGAGCTTTCGCTACGTTTACCGTGATATAAAAAAGAATGTTTGCCTGTCGTCGATTTCCGGCGGCACCGATATTGTTTCCTGCTTTGCCCTCGGCAATCCCAACCTCCCAGTCTACGAAGGCGAGCTACAGTGCTTTGGCCTCGGCATGGCGGTGGCGATCTGGAATGAGGCGGGCCAAAGTGTGGTCGAAGAAAAGGGCGAGCTGGTTTGCACAAAACCCTTTCCCTCCTGCCCCATCGCATTCTGGGCCGATGAACACGGAGAAAAATTTCACGCCGCCTATTTCGACACCTACCCCAATATTTGGGCTCACGGTGATTACGGTGAAGTCACGGCCAATGGGGGCATTGTGATTCACGGGCGTAGCGACGCCGTGTTAAACCCTGGTGGCGTACGCATTGGCACCGCTGAAATCTACCGTCAGGTGGAAAAGGTCGATGCTGTGCTCGATGCTATTTGCATTGGCCAACAATGGGGTGATGACGTACGCGTAGTACTTTTCGTGGTATTACGCCAAGGATTGCATCTCGATGAAGCCCTCATCAAAACTATTCGCACGACTATCCGGGCCAATACCACACCCCGCCACGTACCCGCGAAAGTTATTCAAGTGGCGGATATTCCGCGCACCATAAGCGGCAAAATTGTCGAACTGGCGGTGCGTAAAGTCGTCCACGGCGAAGCCGTCAAAAACACGGATGCGCTGGCCAACCCCGAGGCCTTGGCCCACTTTGCCAACTTGCCCGAACTCGCGTCTTAACGATAAACCCCAGAACAACCTTGATTAACAGAGAATCGCTATGCACCCCACGTTGAAATATTTCAGTTTAACGATTGCCCTCTTGCTCAGCCCAGTGTTTGCAGTGCAACAGGCCACAGCTTCCCCCGCGGTGAACGCGCGCCCCACTATTCCACAAGAAACCCGGGTTACCCTGAACACAACTCTCGGCGATATCGTTATCAAACTTTACAATACTCGCGCCCCCATTACCGTGACCAACTTTGTCAGCTATGTGAACAGCGGCCACTATGAGGGCACGGTTTTTCACCGGGTTATTCCGGGCTTTATGGCCCAAGGCGGTGGCTTTACCGCTAAACTGCGAAAAAAAACCACCTTGTCCCCCATTCTTAACGAAGCCGACAACGGTCTAAAAAACAAACGTGGCACTATCGCCATGGCGCGCACCAATGACCCTCACTCAGCTTCCAGCCAGTTTTTTATTAACTTTACCAATAATGCAATGCTCGACCACTCCAACAAAACCACCCAGGGCTGGGGTTACGCAGTGTTCGGCAAAGTCATTAAAGGCATGGACGTAGTCGATAAAATGGCCTCTATTCCCACCCATGGTCGCGGTCCTTTTCGCTCCGATGTGCCTATCAAAACTATCGAAATCACAGGTGCCAAAGCGCAATAAGCAAGTCAATAAGCCCCTTTCAAAACAGCCAACATAAAGCTATCCACCACTAGAAACTAGTCATAGCCATAAGGGCCGCCACTCGTCGCCCAGGAGCCCCCATGAATTTTGATCCACTGCTACAACCTCTCGACCTCGGCTTCACCACCCTTAAAAACCGCATCATGATGGGGTCAATGCACAGCCGTATGGAGCTGCTCGACCGGCCCTACGAGCGTCTGGCTGCTTTTTATGGCGAGCGCGCCAAAGGCGGTGCGAGTCTGATTGTCACGGGTGGTTACTCACCCAACGACAGTGGCGTGATCGAAACCGGCGCTCCCGTATTCGACAATGAGGACGAGCTGCCCAAGCACCGCCTCGTTACCGACCGCGTTCATGCCGAGGGCGGCAAAATTCTCATGCAGCTACTGCATACAGGCCGCAATGCGAAAATCCCCCAGCCGGTGGGTGCATCCGACATTCCCTCCCGCATCAACCCCTGTACACCACACATATTGACCAGTGATGAAATTGAGCAAATTATCGAAGACTTTGCCCACAGTGCCGCGCTGGCTAAAAAAGCCGGGTACGACGGGGTTGAAATCATGGCCTCGGAGGGTTATCTGCTCAACCAGATGTTGGTTGAGCGCACTAACAACCGCAGCGACCAGTGGGGCGGCAACTACGAAAACCGCATGCGCATGCCTCTGGAAATTGTCCGCAAAGTTAAAGCGGCTGTCGGCGATGACTTTATTGTGATGTATCGTATTTCAGCCATTGACCTGGTAGAAGGCGGTGCCACTGGTGCGGAAATCATCGAGCTGGCCCAGGCTCTTGAAACAGCGGGCGTTACTCTGCTCAATACCGGTATTGGCTGGCACGAAGCGCGCATCCCCACCATCGCCTATATGGTGCCGCGCGCTGCCTGGCGTTTTGCCATTCGCAACTTGAGTGAAGCGGTGAACATTCCCGTCATTGCTTCAAACCGCATCAACACGCCAGAGGTCGCCAACGACATCGTTTCCAGCGGTGATGCCGCCATGGTGTCAATGGCCCGCCCGATGCTTGCCGATCCCCATTTTGCCAACAAAGTGGCCGAGGATCGTAGCGAAGAAATCAACACCTGCATTGGCTGTAATCAAGCTTGCCTGGACTTTATCTTTACCGAGCGCGTCACTAGCTGCCTGGTCAACCCTAAGGCTGGCCGCGAACTAGAGTTTACAGAAAACATCAAGATTCAAGGTGACAGCAAAAAAATCGCCATCATCGGTGCCGGCCCGGCGGGCTTATCGGCTGCTTGCACAGCAGCGGAACGCGGCCACAAGGTCACTTTATTCGACGCCAGCAGTGAAATTGGCGGCCAATTAAATTTGGCCAAAATTGTGCCCGACAAAACAGAGTTCTACGAGTTTATTCGTTACTTCAAAACCCACCTCGACAAGTATGGGGTCGATGTCAGACTTAACACCACTGTCGATGCAAAGAGCCTCGGCGATAACTTTGATGAAGTGATCGTCGCCACCGGCATCGTGCCACGTATTCCCGACATCGAGGGTATCGATCACCCCTCGGTGATCTCTTATCTCGACCTGCTCAGTGGCAAGGCCACTGCAGGCAAACGGGTAGCCATTCTAGGCGCCGGTGGCATAGGTTTCGATGTTGCTGTACTCCTCACCCACGGCAAGAATACGGGCGCCCCAGAAACTGATGTTTTCCTGAAAAAATGGGGGGTCGACACCACCATGGCCACTGCGGGCTGTCTCAGTCCCAGCGGCCCACAGTTTCCCTCGCCCGCCCACGACATCACCATGCTGCAACGCAAACCTAAGTCACTCGGCCGCGGCCTCGGTCTGACCAGCGGCTGGGTACTGCGCGCTGAGCTCGATGCCGCCGGTGTAAAAATGGTACCGGGCGCCAGTTATCAGAAGATCGACGACGCCGGCCTACACTACAGCATCGACGGCGAGGACAAGCTACTTGAAGTCGACAGCATTGTGCTCTGCACAGGACAGAACTCCAATAATGCCCTGTATCAACAGCTAACCCGCTCAGGTATGACGTGCCAGCTTATTGGAGGAGCCTCTGAGGCGAAGGAGCTTGATGCCCTCGCTGCTGTCAGTCAGGGCATGGAAATTGGGGGCAGCCTTTAACACTGATAGCTAAAGCCCTAGCTCTTTTTAAACCGCATCTTCTAAAGCTCCACTCACTATAGGATTGTCAATGTATTTTCAGAAAACAAAGCGCTTGCTCAAAAGCCGCATATTCGCAGCAACGGCAACGCTCACGCTTGGCCTACCAGTAGTCGCTGATGAACTCATCATGAAAGATGGCTCCCGCCTGTTGGGCACTGTCGTTAACAAGGATGGCGGCAGCAGCTTCGATTTTAAAACCGCTTATGCCGGCGTGATCACCATTCAATGGTCGGAGGTTAAACAACTGATTGCCGATGAGCCCATTACCGTACTCCTGAAAAGTGGCAGCAGCTACGATGTGGTGAGCGCCAACAAAAATGACGACGGTGTCACCACCTTAAGCGGGGCAGATGCTGCTCAGACAGCGACGTTAAATGAAGTCGCCTATTTTAACCCCGAACCTTGGCGTTTGGGTCTGGGCTGGCACTGGCAAGGCAATACCAATATTGCTCTCAGCTTCGAACGCGGCAATACGGACCAAGATGACTTGCAAACAGACTTTGCCATGACCTTCCGCCAGCTCGAAGACCGAGTGAAGCTCAATGGTGACTACGATAAGGAAAAAAGTAATGAAGTACTCACTAATGAAAATTGGCGACTAGTGAGTCGTTACGACCATTTCGTTAGTGACCACCTCTTTTATGGTGCCACGCTAGGATTCGAACACGATCGTTTCGCCGATCTGCAGCTCCGCACCACGCTAGGCCCACTGGTTGGTTACGAGTTTTATAACAGTGCGGCCATGAATCTCGACGTGGCGGGGGGGCCAAATTATGTAAAAGAAAATTATTACATGGCTGACAATGACGAATACGCGGCCCTGGGCTGGCAGTTAAACTTTGACCGCTTCATCACCGACAGCATCCAGTTTTATCACCGCCACACCGGTTTACTTTCAGTGGAAGATACAGAGGACTTTGTGTGGGATACCTGGACGGGCCTGCGGTTTCCCATTTACGCAGGCGTTGTTGCCAGTACTGAAATAAAAATTGAATATGACGGCGGTGCCCAAGCGGGGGTCGACAAAACGGACACAACCTACAGCGTTAAGCTGGGTTATCAATGGTAAAATATTCAGGGTAAAGAAAAGGGCTATAGGCTACTCGCCAATAGCCCGAATTTTTCACAGTATTATTTCCCGACAAACCGCGGTTTTCTCTTTTCAAGAAATGCCGCTTGCCCCTCGACCAAATCACTGCTGCTAAAAGACTCTGTAACCAGCGCGAGAGCTTCCCGCTCTTGGGTATCGCTTAGGCTTGGCTGTTCAACCATATTCATAATGCGTTTAATGCCCTGTAGCGCCAGTGGGGCATTACAGGCTATTTCTTCAGCCATCACCAACACTGTGTGCTCCAGTACCTCAGCAGGGGTCAGTTGCCCAACCAGGCCCATTTCGGCAACTTCCTGTCCTTGGTAGGTTCGGCCAGTAAAAAACATTTCACGGGCTTTAGCAGAGCCCAAAATTTGAATAAATTGTGCCAAACCCTCAGCTGCGTAAACCATGCCGAGCTTGGCCGGGGGCATAGCCATGGCAATGTGGTCAGCTGCAATGCGTATATCGCAGCACAGTGCCATGTGCAACGCCCCGCCAAAGCAGTGACCGTTGAGCATGGCGATAGTTGGATAGGGGAAATTTTTAACAGCCGCCAAACCACGTTCGAAGGGGGTTTGCTGCGCTTCATTATCCACAGCCACTTTGTGCTCGGGGCCGACAGTGGCGATGGCATTAATATCGTAACCGGATGAAAAAGCCTTGTCTCCAGCACCGGTTAAAACCACCACTCGTATTTTGCCACTAGTAGCCCAAGCCTTAAGCACAGCACAGAGCTTATCCAGTAATTCAGGTGACAGTGCATTATGTTGCGCGGGACGATTAAAGGTAATAATGCCAATATGGCCACGCTGCTCACTTAATAAAACGTCACTCTGCAAATGACTATTCACAGCCACCCCTCTCGATTTGTTAATGAAATTTTTGGCTATCATTTTATCGGACTTTCACTGCACTCGCCTGTCGCGCAGTAAACAAATAGGCGTTATCCTGTCGTCAAATAGCCAATGGAAAGCCTCTGATGTCGGCAATAGAACACCCCATCTGGGATAGTTTACGCGGTAGTTCACCACTAGCCCCCTGTAGTGAACTATTGGGTATGAGTGTTATCGACATAGCTCCACAGGGCGGGCGAATGAAATTTCAATACCAACCGACCCCTGCCATGTGCAATCCGATGGGTTTTGTACAGGGTGGCTTTGTCACCGCCATACTAGACGATGTCATGGCCCCCGCTTTACTCAGTACCTGTGCGCCTGACACCTCTATTCCAACCCTCGAAATTAAGACCAGCTTTATCAAAGGCGTTAAACCGGAAACCGTTATCGCTGAGGGGTGGATCGTCAAAAAAACCCGGTCGGTGGCCTTTATGGCGGCGGAGATAAAAGCCACCGATGGTGAATTACTGGCGGTGTCTTCAGCCACTTTTCGCATCATCACCCCACAGTAGGGGCAGTACAGCGTACGATATTGAAGAACAAACCTTATGAGCAAGCACATCGAGCAACTCACAGAACTATTGACCCACTGCCAACGCGCAGTAGTATTTACCGGCGCGGGCATCAGCACTGAATCGGGTATTCCCGATTTCCGTAGCCCCGGTGGCATCTGGAGCAAGCACCAGCCGGTAGATTTCAGCGATTTTGTCGCCTCAGCCGAGGCCCGCCGAGCATCTTGGCGACTAAAGCTCATGTTCGACCGAGATATGCAGCATGCCAAGCCCAATCTCGGTCATCTGGCCATTGCCCGTCTAGTTTCAAGTGACATCGTCAGTCATGTAATTACCCAAAATGTCGATGGCCTGCACCAGCTTTCCGGTGTACCCGAGGACAAAATCATTGAGTTACACGGCAATGCCACCTACGCCCACTGCCTTGACTGTGGTCAACGCTACGATCTGGAGTTGATCAAAAAAAATTTCGAGCGCGATGAAAGTTTGCCGGTGTGCGACCACTGCGATGGTTTGGTCAAAGCAGCAACAATTTCCTTCGGCCAGGCTATGCCCGAACAAGCCATGCGACAGGCACAGCTAGCCGCCAATGAGTGCGATCTTTTTCTTGCAATTGGCTCATCGCTGCAGGTCTACCCGGCTGCTGGCTTTCCACTGGTGGCCAAACGCAGTGGGGCTAAATTAGTGATTATCAATCGCGACCCAACCGACCTCGATACCAGCGCCGACCTGCTAATACACAATGAAATTGGCCCGACGCTCAACAGGGCATTACCAAAATTGAGCGGGCATTAGCGCAACCTCTACCGCCCGTTACGGCAGATACTAACTTTCACTCCTCTCCCTCATACTTTTATTCAAAATCAATACCTTGTTGAACGGTTTTTTATCTGGGTATGATTTCTATCAAACCGCCATCAAATTAAGTACCGGCTGTCCACATTTAGTCACAGGCTAGCCACACCTACTGAGATAGAATTAAGATCGCATATTATCCACCACTTAAAATAAGGTAACGATCATGAGTCAGGCAGAAGACATCGCCAACTTAACGTCATGCTGGGCAAAAGAAGGACGCACTCCGCGCATCGCCATTGTTGGTGCCGGTTTATCGGGTATCGGCGCTGTTATTGCCCTGCGTAAGGCCGGGTACACCGATTTAACCGTCTACGAAAAGGCCGATAGAATCGGCGGCACCTGGCGCGATAATCGCTATCCGGGGTTGTCCTGCGACGTACCTTCGTACTGGTATTCCTATTCCTTCGCACCCAACCCCGACTGGTCCTATCGTTTCTCTTACGGTCCCGAAATCTTTCAGTACATAGAACGTGTTGCAAAAGAATTTGACGTCATGTCAGTCGTCAACTTGAACAGCCCTGTGACCGAAATGACCTATCTCGGCCCCAAATGGCGACTCAAAGCAGAGGGTCACGAAGAGCAAATTTTTGACTTCTTGATATCAGCCACGGGCATCCTCCACCACCCCAACTACCCTGACATTAAAGGCATCGATAGTTTCAAAGGGGCCATGTTCCACACTGCTCGCTGGGACGATTCAGTTTCACTCGAGGGCAAGCGAGTCGGCATTATTGGCACCGGTTCAACTTCGGCACAAATTGTCGGCGCAGTGACCAAAAAAGTGAAGAAAATGACTGTCTTCCAGCGTACGCCCCACTGGATTGCCCCCCTACCTCAGAAAAAGTACAGTTATTTCTGGAAGAAAATATTGCGTGCTTGCCCCTGGATGCACCCTCATTTGAGCAATTTTTATAAGCGCCACATGCTCAAAACTTTTGCCAAAGCTACCATTGGGGATGTCAAAGAACAGCGCAAAATTGAGCAAGCCTGCCTGAAAACACTCGCCAAGGATGTCACTGACCCCGCATTGCGCGTCAAACTAACCCCTAGCTACAAAGCAACCTGCAAACGGCTCATCTTTTGCTCTGACTTTTACCCCGCTATCAGCCGCGACAATGCCGAGCTGGTCACGGAAGGTATTGTCGGTATTGAGCCCGAGGGCATTCGCACTGAGGATGGCCGCCTGCATGAACTCGATGTACTTATTATCGCTACCGGGTTTAAAGTCTCTGAATTTATGCTGCCCGCTAAGGTCTACGGTGAAAACAACCTAGAGCTCAGTGAAGTATGGGATGGTGCGCCCCGCGCCCATCGTGCCATGACTATCCCCAACTTCCCCAATTTCTGGATGCTCGAAGGCCCCACTGGCCCGGTCGGCAACCTGTCATTGATTTCCATTACCGAAACCCAGCTCTCTTACATGATTCAATGCCTCAACCACATGAAGGCGGAGAAAGCCGCCACCATTGCCGTGAAACAAGATACCTTCGATGCTTTCAACAAGGCGATGGCCAAAGAAGTTGCAGGCACGACCTGGGCCACTGGGGGCTGCGATAGTTGGTATATAGATAAAACCGGTACACCAAACCTTTACCCCTGGCATCCAAGTATTTTTTATAAAGAAATGCAGCAGCCCGATTTTAATGAATATCAATTTAGCCAAGAAGCTATCAGTCAGTCTTAACCCATAAAAGTTATCGAACCTAGACTCGCTGAAACGCCAAAATCTTGATACCACAGCTGTACCAATAAGCTAACCGCTTGGTGCAGCTGCCTCTCTCTTAGCGGTTATCGCCAAAATTACCGATCACCCTTGCATGAGTACCCTCCCGCCAGCACCACAGACACTTGGCGGGGCAACAGCTGTGCGTATCTTCTAGCTCAGTATCCAGCTAATAGCGCTTTTTTATCGTCACAGACCAATGAGGTATCATTACTGCCTTATTCCGTGTCGATCCAAAAAAGAACAAACAATATTAATCGTTGGCCCTAATGGTTAGCAATTTTATGGTGGTGGAACTGACGAAACAAAAACCAAGCCACCCCTACCAACACGGTCAATAGTGCTATACCGGTATGCAATCCTGCAGCTGCTTCAATAAGAAACAATAAACCCATCATAACAACGAAACTGGCTAAGGCGGCTTGCACATCAACAACCTGACCATTTTTAAAATTAGGATTTAACATAGCAACCTCCCCCGGGGTGTAAAAATCCCCCATAAAATCAGTATAGTCCGCAAAAATATTCTAATTCAGAGGCGATTAGAGAATTTTTCACTGACAAAGCCGTTCGAAAAAACTACCTGTTATAAGTAATATTTGTATTGTGCAGGCAGGCTTTAACCATTGAAAATTTCCTGCGTTTCAAACGAGAAAAAAATCTTATTAAAGCCCCATCGAGGGCAGTGGTTCGCTATTGGCGCAAAGGCCGTAGAATCAATCACTCCCACCAGCACAGACCGTGATCTGCGAAGAAATACTTGGGGCAAAAAATGACAGGTGAACTGATCTCGTGAAAACCCATACCGGGCACCGCCACAGTCAAACCAATGTGGACTTACAGCCCACCACCAATGGCTACGAAACTATTGACCCCTTTGGGAAGCATTTAATAATGCGAAGTGCTCTCCCCTTCTCACTCACCACAGTCGTTTCATCGGCAGATCGCCTCATTGACGACCTTCGTTAACCATTAGCTCATGTTAGCCAGCTAACTATAGCTACGGAGCCATCTTTCAGTAGAGTATTTTTATAGTGGTTGGAATTACTTTGACCCAGACTTGAATGTTCCAAAGGCAGTTAAGTTTTGCTCATTTCAAGCATCGCAGCTTTTATCTGGAGTTCAAATCCACAATGAAGAAATAAAATTGCGGGAAGTCGATTCGTGCTTAGACTCTTACTACCTTGAAATAATTAACTTCGGCTTTTCCCAGCGCTTGTAAAGGATAGCATTTCCATCTACAACAGATGTTTTCTCGACACCTATTGTGAAATTTCTGAGTATAGTCAACTTTAGTAGCTGGATTGAGCGGCCCATGTTTAGAAATATCGCGTCTATTTTGATGGAGAATATAGAACTATAGCCGCTTCAACTAAAACAATAACTGATTAGCTACTAATGAAACTGGATAATTAAAATAGCAATCACCAAGGTCTCCCTCTTGCCCCAACAAATACAGCCCCACTCAAGATAAGAATGTATCACCACCTTGGGAATTTTGACCCTCCTAAGGAAAACTTGGTGATTTCATAAGCTTTGCAAAGCATTTTCGATTAAGTCGCGCTCGCATGCCACTCTACAACATCATCTTCAAGTGTCGTTATATTTTCACTACAATACCCTAGCTCTTTTAAAAAGTTGCCCGCTTCTTCAGGTTCGATCCCCAGCTCAGCCATTCTCGGATAATTTTGCTCATAAAAAATATGCTTAATCTTTTTAGTTTCCAGTAGTGTTTTACAGCCGTGAAGAACCCATGTATCTGCACCTTCAACATCAATTTTCAATACTTTAATATCCTGCCCCTGCAGCAAATCATCTAATTTCAGTGAAATTACTTTAGTCGTATTCAAACCATCGGGCCTTAGGGCTAATCCACCCCACCCAGTTTGTTCATGAGGCCCCAGGACAAAATCACAAAACTGAGACTGATTGCCCAAAGCAACCGCAAACGGAAATATTTGGCTAGACAGTTTATTTGTTTCAATACTGGATGCGAGCATTGGAAAAATTCTGGGAGAAGCTTCGAAAGCATAGCTGGTATTTTTAGGGTTTGACTTAGCCCATAGCAATGAGAAATAGCCTAAATTAGCGCCCACATCCACCATCAGGCCACCACTTTCACCCAATGCAATTAGCTTCTTGCTAAGATCGTCTTCCCAAGTTCCCGTCCTTGAAATGTGCTCGCTAATAATGTCTCCACGATGTACCTTGACATGCAAACCATCAAAATATTTGATAGCGGCGATTTCTTCGTAATTAGAAGGTTTTCCTAATGCCAAATCCTCGGCCTCAGAGCTTGACCCTATTATTTTCTTAATTCCGCTAAAGACATTAAACACAAATTTTCCCTCATTAAAATCCATTCAAGACTGCAAGCATGCTACTCCAATTAAACAAAATGAGCGAATAGCTTTTAAATTAGCCAGACTGATCCAGCCCTAGGCAAATTCGCAAATATAAAGAGGACACAGCAACAAAAAATGAATGGAGGAATTCACCCTTTCTTTTTTTTTCAACGAAAGCTAATACGCCAATTACTAACGCTACAGCTCCTACTACAACCACAACGCCGCTTCACTACTTGTCTGCATCGCTCGCAATAAGATTATCGCCATTAGCAGCGCCAGCACTCTTCGATGAAACTGGCGACCCTACCCTTGCCACTGCTGAAAATTGGCTAAAGAGCTCCATCATACGGTGCTGTGTTTCATCTTCGACAATTGCCATACCGGGTTTAATGCCTATCTCAGAGGCTTCAAAGGCCTTCATCGTATTGCAGATTTGTCCATCGAGGCGCACACCTACACCTTGCAGGTCGACGGCAACACCAATCTTACCGAACATCTCCAACGTCAGTTCACAGGCAGTAATCATAAATACGACCTTGTGATCTGGCCAGTTTTTCTGGGCTTCGATCATTTTTTCGCCAATGTAGTGCACCGTAGTGATAAAGAGCGGCACCACTTGGGTATCAGGCAGACTGTGCACACATTTGCCAATAAAGCACTGACCGCACACAGGACTATCGGCATCGTGAATGCAAGCATCAGTGAAACGACCCGATGGGCATTCAAAGGGCTTGTGACAATAGGAGAAACCGACAACCAGAACGGTGTTTGGGGCATCGAGCAAATCTTTAAACTCTGCAAGGTTTTTTAAGCTATAGAGAAAAAAGTCGCCATCCCGGCGGTAACTATGACGTTTTAAGAGCGCGACCAGTAAACCCATACCGTGCTTTATAGGACGCTGCCAAAAATAACGACCTAGTTTACCGCTGTAGTCGTGGTAGTGAAGATAAGAAAGCGTTTTCCAGCTAAGGTTTTTGCGGGTCTTGGTGCGAATGCCAGGTAGCCGTGGGTTTTTTTTAAAGGTTTTTAGTGGCGAGTCGGTCGCCAGTTTTTCTGCCCGCGCATCCCAAGCCTTTTCAGCCTCGTGCCAGTCGTCATGACGCTGCCAAAATTTAACCGTATTTTTCATAGGGTCATTTAACCTGATGATTCATCGTTTGAAAAACTGCCGAGACTCATTTTTGCTCAAATTCAGTATAGACTATTGTTTTATTGTTATTCAAAACGGGCTGTGACAATAGCCACCTGCTAGTACGAGTTCGTTTGCACACAACGCGCTGTATTAAGCGTGATATAAGGTGTAGACACCAATCAATATAAACCCAAAACCGGCGATATAAGCCAAAGTTTTTTCGTTGATATATGCCGTTAAAATACTACCTGCGAGTACACCCAAGGCCGAGGCGACCACCAAGGCCAGGGATGCCGCAAAGAAAACTGTCAGCTTATTAGCGCCTTTGTCGGCGGCAAAAAGCAATGTTGCCAATTGGGTTTTATCCCCGAGCTCAGCGACGAGTACGGTTGCAAAAATAGTCGCGAATATTTTCCAGTCCATAGCGGCGATCATAGCAAGCCCTTCGAACTGGGCAATAGCAACTGCTAAAGTATGAATGGTATTGTCAGCCAACAACTTCAGCTGTATTACAAGAAATCATCTTTGCTTTGCGTTATAATTTGCTGCTTTGTTTACTGCATAAATATGCGAGTAACAACACCCATACTCACAATGCCAATGCAACAATACTCTACGGGAGTTGAGCCATGAGCCCAGCAAGCGATAACCCCGCGATTGACGCTATTATTGATCGTCTCAAAGATTTACCCGGCGCGCTGTTGCCAATACTCCATGAAATTCAGCATATAGAGGGCTATGTGCCCGCCGAATCGGTACCTGCTATCGCGCAAGCTCTAAGCCTGTCCCGCGCCGAGGTACACGGTGTCATTAGCTTTTATCACCATTTTCATACCGAACCCATGGGTCAGCACACCGTACAAATTTGTCGCGCCGAGGCCTGCCAGGCGGTCGGCGCCCGTGAGCTTGAGCAACATGCAACCACCACATTGGCCACCGAACTGGGTGGCACAACAGCTGATGGCTCGGTGAGCCTTGAGCCAGTTTACTGCTTGGGGAACTGTGCCTGTGGACCCTCGGTGCAAATTGGTGACGAGCTATACGCCCGTGTTACACCCGAGCGTTTCGATACCCTGATTAGTGCGCTGGAGGGGAAGTAATGATTACTGTTTATGTCCCCCGCGACACCACCGCTTGTGCTCTGGGTGCCGATGCCGTGGCCAAGGCAATTAGCGCCGAGGCCGCCAAACGCAATATTGCGCTCAACCTTGTACGCAACGGCTCCCGTGGTTTGTTCTGGCTCGAAACTCTGGTTGAAGTTGCCACCGACAAAGGGCGCGTTGCCTACGGCCCTGTTACCGACACAGACGTTAGCGCCCTGTTCGACGCCGGTTTTCTAGAAGGCAAGGGCGATCATCTCGCTTTGGGCCTCACCGAAGACATCCCCTATTTAAAAAACCAGCAGCGCGTCAACTTTGTTCGCGCCGGCATTATCGACCCTCTCAGTGTCGACGACTACAAAGCTCACGGTGGCTATGCCGGTCTGACACGCGTCTTAGCCATGCAGCCCCAGGCTATTGTCGATGAGGTCAAAGAATCTGGCCTGCGAGGTCGTGGTGGAGCAGCTTTCCCCGCCGGGATTAAATGGCAAACCGTGCACGACACCCCGCCCCAACAAAAATATATTGTCTGCAACGCCGATGAGGGCGATTCGGGTACCTTTGCCGACCGCCTGTTAATGGAGGCCGACCCCCTACAATTGATAGAGGGCATGACAATTGCCGGGCTAGCAGTCGGCGCCACGCAAGGCTATATTTATTTGCGCTCGGAATACCCCAAGGCCCACGACGTCTTGAAATCCGCACTAGCCAATGCCTATGCAGCAGGTTATTTGGGTGACAACATCGCTGGCAGCGGCAAGCACTTTGACTTAGAGGTACGCCTCGGTGCTGGGGCCTATATTTGCGGTGAAGAGACCTCCCTACTCGACAGCCTTGAGGGCAAGCGCGGCATGGTGCGTGCCAAACCACCGCTACCCGCCATTGTTGGTCTGTTTGGCCAACCCACCGTCATTAACAATGTGCTCACTCTGGCCTCGGTGTCGAGCATTTTCGAAAAGGGTGCAGCTCACTATAAAAGCCTTGGCGTTGGCCGCTCCACCGGCACCCTGCCCATGCAGTTGGCGGGCAATATTAAGCGCGGCGGCATCGTAGAACTGGCCTTTGGCAACACTCTACGCAGCTTGCTCGAAGACTTCGGCGGCGGCACACTCAGCGGTAGAGCAATTAAAGCGGTACAGGTTGGCGGCCCCCTCGGTGCCTATTTACCCGAGTCGGCTCTGGATATTAGCCTCGATTATGAAAGCTTTGCCGCCGCCAAGGCCATGCTCGGCCACGGCGGTGTAGTCGTGTTTGACGAAAATGCCGATATGCTTGAACAGGCGCGCTTTGCCATGGAATTCTGCGTGGTCGAGTCCTGCGGCAAGTGCACCCCCTGCCGAGTTGGCTCTACCCGGGGCGTCGAGGTGATTGACAAAATTCGCGCAGGCGAACAGCGCGATGACAATCTAATATTACTGGAAGATCTGTGTGAAACGATGGAATTTGGCTCACTATGCGCCATGGGTGGCTTGACGCCCTTCCCCGTGCGCAGTGCCATTAAACACTTTCCCGAAGACTTCGGTGGCTAGGGAGCTCACTTACTGAGCACTACCAAACCCACCGAGAGGTAAACACTATGTTGCAATTTTACGAACCCCAAAAAGACTACGGCACCCCCGCCAGCCTGTCGAATGAAACGGTCACTCTGAATATCGACGGCATTGCCGTATCGGTGCCCGAGGGCACGTCGGTCATGCGCGCCGCTGCCGAAGCCGGCATTAGAGTGCCCAAGCTCTGCGCTACAGACAGTCTCGAAGTCTTCGGCTCCTGCCGTATGTGCATGGTGGAAATTGAGGGCCGCAAGGGCTATCCGGCCTCGTGTACCACACCGGCAGAAAACGGCATGGTGGTGAACACGCAAACGGATAAAGTCGCCGACTTGCGACGCAATGTCATGGAGCTGTATATTTCCGACCATCCCCTCGACTGCCTCACCTGCCCCACCAATGGAAACTGCGAATTGCAAGACACCGCCGGGGAAGTGGGTTTGCGCGAGGTGCGCTACGGCTATGAAGGCAATAACCACCTCGACGCCGAGAAAGATGAGTCCAACCCCTATTTCACCTTCGACGCCTCAAAGTGCATCGTCTGCTCACGTTGCGTGCGCGCCTGTGAAGAAACCCAGGGCACCTTTGCGCTGACCATCGACGGGCGGGGTTTTGCATCGACGGTCAGCCCCGGGCAAAAAGAAAGCTTTATGGATTCTGACTGTGTCTCCTGCGGTGCCTGTGTCTCCGCCTGTCCGACCGCAACACTGACCGAGAACACCATTATTAAACTTGGCCAGCCCGAGCACAGCGTTATTACCACCTGCGCCTACTGTGGTGTCGGCTGCTCCTTTAAGGCCGAAATGCGCGGCAATACCGTGGTCAACATGACCCCCTGGAAAGACGGCAAAGCCAACGAGGGCCACGCCTGCGTGAAGGGCCGCTTCGCCTTTGGTTATGCCACCCACCAGGACCGCATTACCTCGCCCATGGTGCGCGATAGCATTGAAGATGAATGGCGCGAAGTCAGCTGGGACGAAGCCTTCAGCTTTGCCGCCGAGCGTATGCGTAGCATTCAACAAAAACACGGTAATAACAGTATCGGTGCCATCAGCTCATCACGCTGTACTAACGAAGAAGTGTGGCTGGTGCAAAAACTGGTGCGCGCCGGTTTTGGCAATAACAATATCGACACCTGTGCCCGAGTTTGCCATTCACCCACCGGCTACGGTTTGAAAACCACCCTGGGCGAGTCTGCTGGCACCCAGTCTTTCGCCTCCGTCGCGCAAACTGACGTGGTCATGGTGATGGGCTCCAACCCCACCGACGCCCACCCGGTGTTTGGCTCGCGTTTGAAAAAACGTTTACGTGAAGGCGCGAAACTAATCATTGTCGACCCGCGAAAAATTGAACTGGTCGGTGCCCCCCACATCAAGGCTGACTATCACCTACCCGTAAGACCAGGTACCAATGTCGCCTTTATCAACGCCATGGCCCACGTGATTATCGACGAGGGCTTAGAAGCCGGCGCGTTTATTGCCGAGCGCTGTGAAACCCCTGCGTTTGAGCAATGGCGTACCTTTATCAGCGATAGCAGACACTCGCCCGAAGCAACGGAGAGCATCACCGGCATCCCCGCCGCCGACATTCGTGCCGCCGCCAGACTCTTCGCCACCGGTGGCAATGCCGCCATTTATTACGGTCTAGGGGTTACCGAACACAGCCAGGGGTCAACCACTGTGATGGGCATTGCCAATCTGGCGATGCTCACCGGCAATATCGGCCGCGAAGGCGTCGGCGTTAACCCCATGCGTGGCCAGAACAACGTGCAGGGCTCCTGTGATATGGGTTCCTTCCCCCACGAGTTGCCGGGCTATCGTCACATTTCCGACGGTGACACCCGCTCGTTATTTGAGCGTGATTGGCAGGTCGGCCTCGACCCCGAGCCCGGTCTGCGCATTCCCAATATGTTTGATGCCGCCATTGAGGGCGAATTTAAGGGCCTCTACTGTCACGGTGAAGATATCGCCCAGTCAGACCCCAATACGCATCACGTCGAGGCTGCATTGTCATCACTGGACTGTCTGGTAGTGCAAGACCTTTTCCTCAACGAAACTGCCAAATTTGCCCACGTATTTTTCCCTGGCTCATCCTTTTTAGAAAAAGATGGCACCTTTACGAATGCCGAGCGGCGCATTTCACCCGTCCGCCAGGCCATGCCACCTAAAGCGGGCTTAGCTGACTGGGAGGCAACGCTCGGGTTTGCCAAAGCACTGGGTGTCGATATGCACTACGACCACCCCAGTGAAATCATGGACGAAATCTCCCGTTTAATGCCCACGTTTGACGGTGTTAGCTACGACAAACTCGACACCGATGGCAGTATTCAATGGCCCTGCAATGACGAGGCTCCCGACGGCACTCCGACCATGCACATCAACGAATTCGTGCGTGGCAAAGGTTTCTTTGCCGTCACCGAATACGTCCCTACCGATGAGCGCGCCAACCGCAAGTTCCCCTTATTGCTCACCACAGGCCGCATCCTCAGCCAGTACAATGTCGGAGCACAAACCCGCCGCACTGAAAATAATCGCTGGCACAGTGAAGATATTATCGAACTCCACCCCCACGATGCCGAGGAACGCGGCATTAGCGATGGCGACTGGGCGGGCATTAAAAGCCGCGTTGGCGATACCGTATTGCGCGCCAGAGTTAGCGAAAACATACAACCCGGCGTGGTTTACACCACCTTCCACTTTCCAGAATCCGGCGCCAATGTCATCACCACGGACAACTCCGACTGGGCCACCAACTGTCCCGAGTACAAAGTGACAGCCGTACAAATCAGCAAAGTGACAGCCCCCTCGGCATGGCAGGAACGCCAACAGGCATTTAATGAACAGCAACAGGGGCTGCTAAAAAAAGTACGACGGCGTGATGAAAGCAATCCTACCATCGGCTAGCGATGAGGTGCTCACGCCCCCCGTGAGCACCTCTTTTACCGCAAGCGACTGGCGCCAAAGTGTCATTACACCGGTGCACGATCAACTGATCGAAGAGGTCGCTGTGGCATTGGTCTACAACGGTATCTCCCATGTTGTCATGATGGCCACGCCAACTCAGCTGGGAGATTTTGCCTTGGGCTTCAGCCTCACTGAAGGCATTATCGAAAACCCCCAGCAACTCTACGACCTGAGAATACGCAGTCTCGATGACGGCATTGAAGTGTCAATGACCATCAGTAACGAACGCTTTGCCCTATTAAAAGCGGCACGACGCAATATGACCGGGCGCACCGGTTGCGGCCTGTGCGGTGCAGAATCACTGGAACAGGCCATTCGTCAACCAGGGCCTGTTGCAGCTCAGCAAACCTTTAGCCACAGTGCCATTGAAACCGCTGTAGCCCAGCTTGAAAGCCAACAGCCATTACAAGCCATGACCGGTGCGGTTCACGGCGCGGCCCTATGTGATAGCAATGGCAATATCGAATTATTGCGAGAAGACGTCGGCCGCCACAACGCGTTAGATAAACTTTATGGCGCGGTGTGTAAACAATCCGACTCAGCGACAAATGATCGTTTTGTGCTAATTTCCAGTCGCGCCAGTTACGAGCTAGTCCTAAAGGCTGGAGTAATGGGCATTGGTATGTTGGTTGCTGTATCGGCCCCCACTGGCCTCGCCGTACGACTCGCCGAGCAAGTCAACATTACCCTCGTCGGCTTTGCCCGCAGTGGCCGGCATATGGTCTACACTCACCCGCAACGTATCACCACCTAATACCGTTCAAATATAGGAAACCATGACTCGTGTCAGTAGATAGTAGCGAACACCTCATTAAAATGGCCAATCAAATTGTGCAGAATATCCCTGCAGCCACGCCCGAAGCGCGCATAGAAAGCGCTGCTAACCATATCGATAAATTTTGGTCACCACTAATGAAACAACAAATTTCTGAATACATTGATGCAGGTGGAGAGCATTTACTGCCAGAAGCCCATGCAGCCTTGAGTAAGCTTGCCGAATAAAGTCCTTAGATACTTACTTTACGGGGCCACTGCTAGTCTGTCGGCGGAGAGCCTTCTAATTGAAAAGAGGGCCTTTTAAAAAAGCAAGTGACATCAACCCGCTGGCTTATCTATCCAATAATTAATCGCCCTAACACGAGCTGGCTATACAAATTTGCATGCAGTGAGAGATATACCAGTGAACTGGAACGATATTAGAAGTCAAAACGCTTCAAAAATAGTATTGCCAAGAGAGCTTCGTCTTAGTAAATGATCGTGAAAACTCTCTGTTTTCAGTTAGTTCAAACAAAATGGCGCTGTCTGTATTGTCGTTGAATCGAAGCTTGCCACCAAACTCATAGCCAGTTTGAGTGACCCCTTCAACATACTGCATTAACTCTACATGCAAGCCGGTTTTCCATTGATGCGTTAGAGTATAAGTAAGCTCAGTGCTAACACCCAATCCCACAGCAGCATTATGATCAAATCGATCGCTAACCAGCAGTTGTGTATCAATAAAAACCGATGCGGATACTTGTTGGCTTAACTCATAACTAAGCCCTGCAGCTAATGCGAAGTCACCCATCAATGGTCTATCCCCACTTGCAAAACGATAACGTTCCAAAGAAGCTGATGCTCGCCAGGAAAAAGGCCGAATAAAATAGTTACGCACTGGCGCCGAGGCAATATTCACAAAGTCGATTGCGTCAAATCGCCAATGGTTGTCTTGAAAAGAATAACGCAGCGAAGGTTGTAGGAATGTCAGCTGAGCACCTTTTACAAAGCCATTGCTAGGGTCATATTGATCGTGATAAACCCAACGAAAATCCAATTGCAAATAGTCTTCTCCCTCCTCACTGCCATAACGCACACCCACACGGCGGCTGTCATGACCTTCATCCGGTCGAAAGACTGGCGATACAGCGGCTTGTATTGGCAAAAAAGTAAGGGCCAACTCGCTTCGTGCTGTTAATAGTTGATGCTGGCGTTTTAGTACTTCGCCACCTTGCCCTGCCGGTATTCGAGGGCCCCCTATACTAGAAAACAACCCTTGTGACTCGGCCGAATTTGCTTCTAGATAAGAAAGATAGTCAGACGCCAGCTCTAGAATTTGCCCTTGTGATTGTAATGATCTATTGATTAAACCTGTCGCTTGTAAGCTGACCTTACCCAAGGCTAAAGACTTAGCGATCTCTTGTTCGATAAAGTCCAAAGATTTGGCGCGCTTATCAATAGATTGGCGCAGCGAGGGTCGATAGTACACTTGGCTGATAAGACCTGGTACTCGGGTTAGCCTCCGGACAGTGTCTGCAGGTGTGACACCCCAAGAAAATTGTTGACTCAATCCCAAATTCGGGCGGGCAACATCAAGTAGGGCCAATAATTGGTAAGCACAATTTTCATCGATAAAGAAATAATCAAAATAATTTGGTAACAATTCCCAAAGGTGTAGCAGTATGAAATGAACCTCAGCACGGCTATAGCTCAATTCGTATTCCCATATATCGCGATTCTCGATATCACTATAAGCCTTGACCCTCTCATGGTACGGAGCCATAGTAAACTTACCTTGGTATCCACCAAATACGCCATTAATGGCATAGCTCAGGCCGCGGCCCTCCTCTGCATGGGCTGCAAAATTTACCGTCCAGGCTAGTAAATCAGTCATTTTCTTTGATTTACTATCTACGCGTAAAAATGTGTGGCCAAACATTGACGCTGGACTATTTAATACCGCAACCGGAAAAACCAGGGTCAAGCTATCCGCATCTAAACTGCCCAACCAACTATTCAAGTGGGGGCAGTGGTGCTCGGGTAATACACTGGCCTCAATTTCTAACACGTTTAACAACCAGGCCCGTCTAGCAGGAAAACGACAAGCCACCGTTTGGTTTGCATTGGTACTTTCTTTTTCTGATAGAAGGAGGGCTAAGGTTGCTTCGAGTTCAGCCTGAGGGGAGTGTTTACCTTGCTTTGCTAAAAAAAAGGGGGCCGCATCAACTTGACTCAGCTCCTGTGAGAGCAACAATTTAGGAGAGACATGTAATAGCGCCTGCCAGGTTGGCAAACGCCAGGTTTGTTGTGCTCGCGCCTTGAGAATTAGCCGGTTTAATGCTGGGTTCTCTTCCTCAGCTTTTTCACGCCCACTAGCGTGGGCTGAAAACAGATGCAGAGCAACGAACACTAATGCAATAGAAAAAAATTTAAGTAAGCACGCCAATTTTATCAAAATTTTTACAAATAAGGCGTGTCAAAACAACACGCGACAGCAGGAAATAATAGCTATCAAATATTTTCCCTAGTAAGCTCTTCCCTTAAATTAACAATGACTTGCTGTTCTGTTATTTCTGTAGAGGGAAAAATAGACAGAAAGTTATTTTGACACACGGTGTAGAACTTCTCTTTGTCAGCTTCCTCGACAGACATCAATACCGCAAGAGTCATTAAATGTTCACCCTGTCCTACAGACATGTCAGAGCGCAACCGAGAATAATTAGCGCTGACAAATTTTTCGATTGCCTTTCCATCATTAGCTGCCTGCTCACCGCTATCAAACGTGACGTTCGATGAAAAGTCAGATGAGCCTTCAGTGGTTTGCTCCGTGGTTAATGAACTCGCATCAGTAGGCACCATAGTCACCGCACATGACGAGGTAACTAAAGTTAACAGGAACGACAAAATAATCGTATAACACCCTTTATAGTCCATGCTGACCCCTTAAATAATCACTTCTCGTTCAGCAGCAATGCTAACAAATGTTTTTCCCATTGACTGGCTTTTCATTTACCGTCCTAAACGTCGAATAGCTGATTGCGTTAAAAACCGGTCGTATAGATCAGCCTCATTGACGCTCGTTTTATAACCGCCTGAAATTTCTTTAACCTGGGCCAACCTTGCCATACGATCAATTTGAATATTGTGCGCGTGCACCCGCGTCCATGAAGCATAGGGATGCTTACCGTCATAGACGGTATTTTCACCATCCGTGTAAAGCGATGCAGCGCCATCAAATGACCGATACATTTCACCACGCCGGTCGTAGGAAACCATACTCAAGGGCAACAGTGTCCTGGCGTCAAACCAAACGCGCTTCTTACTGATCGGGGCCCGTGGAAATTTAACCGGCTCAGCTTCAACCACTATGGCCTCAGGTATTAGCTCTACATCCATATCCCAAAAAGTATTGCCCTTGGGGCCGCCATGGGTGGTTCCCTCCCAGTTTTCATGTTTCGAATTCCAGCTACGTGAAATAGCCGCAAGTGTTGGGCCTCGGCCCACTATTTTATAGTTACCCCAGGTCAGAAAAGGGTCGCCTGCAGTCCAAGCATCGGAAAGGTAAAGAGTCGAACCGGGGATCATCGGCTCAAAACGCTGATTGGTGGGAAAACGTCTCACCCGTTTAAAAGCAGGTAGGTAGCCGTACAAATCGGGAAAACTACGTTGGTCGTAGTGCCAGATGTTTAAAAAGGAAGTACCGGCAATATCATTAGGACTGACAAAAAACACCGATTGATAGCGCAGTTTATCTTCGTGACCAGGCCAATAAGGTTTGGGGTCGAGTACCGTTCGAGCCACAGGCGACAATTCAGCCCAACCCAGCTCATAGTTGTATTCCACATCACCGCTAGGCCCAATATCTTGCTCTTTAATTGCATAAAATGAGGCATCGTGACGACCCCAACTCAAAGTCAGTCCAGCAAAAACCTCAAGTGCTGTCGTCGGGTTTGGGAAGGGATTACCACCAATCCAAGGCTTTCCCTCCTTTGTCACTACGTTGCCATTGGCATCAAACATTGCCTTGCCATAATTGCGCAACGTTGCCTCGTTATACTCCCAGGCACTAAGTTTCATAATATCAGTTGTCGTGTCGATCATACGGACTTGCCGACCCATTTGGGCAATCTGGGTATAACGTATCGGATCGAGCAAGTCCTTAACTAGTTCAACATTGTCGGCGGTGATCATATCGCCGGTATTAATTTTGCCTTTTGTAAATCCCTCAATAGACATTAGCTCGTCCGGGTAGACGCCACTAATATCACCGGTATCGGCAATAGCCTGCCACAGCGGCGACAGTACTCCCGTTGCCAAGACACCTTTACTCAATTGGCCCATAAAGTGGCGGCGTCCAAAATTTAGATCATATTTACGAATTCGCATAATCAGCCCTTCTCTATTGTTGACAGCGCCATTGGTTCTTACGTTCATCCAGTTCAGTCTGCTCAACGCTATTCATCAAATGATGATACTGCGAAGACTTCTTCAAGACCTTGCACAAGGCCTCCACACTTTTTTCAGTCTGCTTGCCTTCAGCATGATATAGAGCAATTAATGCCAGACTGCGCCGCGCCATGGCATCACGCCAGCGGGTCGAGCCCTCCACCTGCCCCCGGGTGATTTTGGCCCAGGCTCGCTCGGCCTCGAACCAACTCTGCAGTTGCTCAGCGCTTTCAGCGTAAGCCACCCAAGCGTTGCCTGAGTCTGGAAAATCCGCAATCAATTGCTGGGCGATTGTGTAAGACCGTTGTGTCTGGCCAAGCGCATTGGCAGCACGTATTTGTAATAGGCGCAGCTGTCGTTGGTCCTGTGGCTGACCAGTAAGTGCAGGGTAAAAGACATCACCCAAGGTGAGTACGCGCGAATAGTTTCCCTGTTGCTCCTGAGCCAGCAAAAATAGGTAGACTTCTTTTTGCGCAATGGCATTAGCGGGCTGGTTAGCCAGTTCAGCAATAAATGTAGATAAACCTTTACCCTGCTCATATTCAGCGAGTGCGCGTATTTGCGACCATAACAACACCCTGCGCACACGCTGGTCAAGTGCGTATTTTTTGTTGTCGGGATTGGCCTTCGCAGCTGCATACATTTTCTCAATAGATGACAGCACTTTTTTAAGGTCGTCACTCAGCACTGTCTTCATCTGTAGTGATACCGCTTTGAACCAAGGCTTTTTTCGTTTGGCCCGTGGTAAATCAGCCAATGCCATCAATACCTTTTCAGCCTCATCGCGTTGCCTAGCACGCTCACCATTCACTACCGCTTGGTTAAAAGCGTTCACCGCACGCTGCACCTGTGTCAGCCCAATGCTACCTTTTAATTTCCTGTTCTTCTTAGCGATTTTTAAATGACGTTTTGCCTTGCTTGGATCATCACTTAATTGGGCAAGTATTAGATGCGCACTAGCAGCATCGGGATCATTTGGGTTTACCCGCAAAAAATGCTCCGCCTCGGCCATCACCCGCTCTCGGTTTGTACTATTGGCGCGACGTTGGTAGAGCGCCTGTGCGACGAGAAATTTTAACTTCGGCAGTGCCTGAGCCACTGGTTGAGGCAGATCTGTTTGACGCTGCAAGTTTTCGACTTCTTTTAGTGCCTCTCGAGCCATCTGTATTTTTAATAAGGAGACCGCGTAGTGATATTGTAGTACGCGAACATTTACCCCTAGTTTAAGCCCCCCCTTCTGGCGAAACTCTTGGTATTTCAGCACGGCGGTGTCGTACTGCTGCCAGCCATAAGCGTATTCGCTATCGACATAGAGCGTTAACAGGCCAATATCGTGACCGGCTATTTCGTCACGATAAGACATAATTCGATTCAGCAAGGCATTATTCAGATAACCTTGTTCAATCAGCCGCTTCAACCGTGCGGCTGCTTCAATGGCACCACTTTGAATATCTCGTTGACGCTGGAGAAGCAGAAAAGCTTGCTCTTGGCTCACCCGAGCCGTCGTCGGCGTCAGAGGCTCATTCGACATCGCCGGTATGCTGGGTATTTCACCCTTGCGAATAGCTAATATAGTTAATTCTTTTTCAGCCCGAACTCTCGCCGCATTATCTTCATCACCTGCAAGGGCGAGAACTAACCGGCGAAAACGCTTTTCTGCCAATTCATCATCGCCTCTTGCCTGAGCGACATAAGCCATACCCAACCAACTGCCATACACAATACCAGGATAGAGAATGCGCACCGACGAGCTCTGAAAGCCGTGTTCAGCTTTGTTTAGCCAACGCACTTGTTGACTCTTTCCCTGGTAGGTGTGGGCCAGACCCAACTTGGCCCATGCCTGCCAATAGCTAAACGCAGAAAGTGCGTAGTTAATATCGTGCCAAAGATCAGAGCGATAGAGTTTCTCCAATGCCGCTTCCCGGTCACCAGTGGCCTGCTCTAGATCGCGTACCTTGGCTCTGCAGCGTTTAAAAAAATTCTCACCACGCGCGAGTAAATCATTAAAACCGGCCTGGCTGGCGCCGTAATCTTGCGCGGCTGCCACCAGATTGCCATAGGCATCTGCAGCACTAACAAAAACCTGGGTATCGAGATCTTTCAGTTCTTGTGCGAGGTAACGATCAAGTTTATCGAGCAGAACCCGGCTTTGCTTCGGTGTCGTCACCTCACCAGACTGTCTCAGAATAAGGCTTAAAGCTTCATCGGGCTTTGCTGCGAGGGAAATCTGAGACCACGACAACAAGAGAAACAAAATGCTCAATGCGGCAATGCGAATCATACCCTTGGGCGCCACCATTAAAAGCCCTCCAGTAACAGTGCCATTTCACGGGCGAACTGGCCACCCATAATCAACGAAACCAGCTGTCGTGTTATTTGAACATCACCGTCAAGAGTAGCCGCTGTGCCTCCACCGGCCTCAGCCATCAGTTGGTAATCGGGCATTGGCGTATCAGTATAAAAAGCCCGGTTCACAGCACGACCCAGTTTGGCTTCCAGAACAGCAGGGTTTGCGTCGTGGCTGACATCAAGGGTCGATATTTGGCCATGGCTACTGGCAAATTCTCTATTAACTGCCAATAAACGCTTGAACGTATTCCTGTGCGGTGGGGCATCGCCAATCAGGACGATGACTTTTTTTGCACCCAAGCGCCAGCCACTTTTTTGTGTAGCTACAAGCATACCTTCATAAACTGCCTCGAACATATCACCGCCGCCCTCGGCACGTAGCTGTTTTAAAAAACTACTCAATTTATTCAGACTGAAAGTCAGGGTTTGGTGCTGCGTAATATATGAGGGGCTATCTACATCCCGGTAAACCACCACGCCAAAACGGGACACAGGAACCAGGGTGCGAATCACATCGACAATATCGACAATACGCGCCTGCACTTCTTCGATCACCCACTCCATGGACCCAGTGGAATCGACCACGAACACCACATCGAGCCCGGTCTCTCGCAGGCCCTGCACATAGGCGGCAAACTGATTGGTAGACTGGCTTAAACCCGTACCGACCCCAGTGCCAAAACCGGCTAGTCCATCACCACCGGTTGCCACTGTATTTGATAACAAAGGGGCAGAAAACCCGCTGGCACTTTTCCCGCCGGCCGCTGCTTCCATAGCTAAATTAACTTCTGGCGGAGGTGGGGCCAGTGCCGATGTCGCAACCAGTACTGGCGGCGGTTCAAACTCTATGGCCTCTTCAAAAACTAGCTCTTCTTTTTCTACTTCTTCTGGCTCGGTGATGTCGAGCATAATTTCAATTTCTGCAGCACCTTGCTCAGCCCTTGACTCAGGATTCACAATGTGAAGTGAAGCCTGCCAAGTCAATACAAGATGAATCGCCAGAGAAACTAACAACAACAGCAACCACAACCCGACCCCCTTAAAACGACCCGAGAACAGTCTCACTACCGTGTACCTGGCTGATTCACAGTGACCAATGCCACACGGGTAACTTTCAGTAGGCGCAATTCATCAATCAAAGGAATAATAGTGGCTGCCGGGGTTTGCCCATCTGCCCGTAAACTAACCCTAGCCGGGACGGGTAGTCCTTCGGCCTGCATTTGGCTTGCCCAGTTTGATAATGTTGTCGTTTCGCCTCGCCACCACAGTTTTCCATCCGCTGTTAACGCCAATTCTTCAGCTTGTTGCGCCAATAACACTTCGCTGCTCGATTCAGGAGGCGCGACTTCCTTCATATAGGTTTCGCTAAAATTGCCGACCACTATAAAAAAGAGCAAAAGCAAAAACGTCATATTAATAACGGGCAGCATATTGTCGTCGGACTGCTTCTTTTTATCGTGTACGCTACCGAGATCAAACATGTCTAATCTCCCAATGCCTGGATCTGTACACGAGGTAAAGACTGGGCGCGCAATAGATCCATTGCCTCAACTAGAATTTGCAAAGGAACGCTGTCTTCAGCCTTGAGTATCACGGCAGTCTCTGCACTCAACTGCTTGCCCACCAGCCATGGCGTGAGTTCTGTCAATGCCATCGATTGGCCGTCTATCCACAATTTGCCACCGGGAAAAACCTGGATATTTAAGCTCTCACCCTCGGCATGACTCGTTTTCTTCGTTTCATCGGGCACTTTAAAGGCGACTTCTCTGAACTGTAAAAAACTCGTTTCCAGAATAAAGAAAACCAGCAGAATAAAAACCAGATCAGCCAACGGCGTCAAGCTAATGCGGCGCAGAGCTTTGCGGTGATGGGACTGTAAATGCATAGCGAGACGACCCCTTTGAGCAGTGCTTAAGGCTTGTCGTAGAGATTAATAGTGAACAGTCGTGTCAACTGATCCTCCATACTGCGACGAATGGTCGTGGCATGGCTATCGAGCAAGTAATAAATTAAAGCAAAGGGAATAGCGACGGTCAGTCCTACTGCAGTGGTCATTAACGCCTCCCAAATACCACCTGCCAGTGCACCGGTATCACCACCGCTGCCCTGATTAGCGAGACCGCGAAACACATCAATCATACCCAACACTGTACCTAACAAGCCGAGCATAGGTGATAGATAAGCAATTTGCTCGACAAAGCCATTCATACCATTGACTCGGGAAATAATTTTCTGGCCCTGGCGGTTTAACTCTTCTCGCACAGCATCTCGTGCTTTTTCGCCGTCATTTAGCCAGCGAACACCTTGGCCGAGCATCTGCGCGTAAGGGCCGCGATCACGACCCAGCTGTTCCAGAGCCCTCTGTTGTTCACCCGCAACCCAAAGGTCGATAGCCCCTTCTATATTGCGGATTTTACCCATCGAATAATGCCGATAATGAAAGAGCTTAAAGAAAACTAGGCTTAGACCTACAACTGAGAGTCCGATAAGAACAATGACGACAGGGCCACCCTGCTCGATTAAATTCAACTCCATACTGCACCCTGCTTTATAAAATTATTTTTTATTGTACTGACAAATAATCAAACTGCTTTAAAACAGCATAACTGCTACCCCTAGATAGTAACAGTAAATTTATAAAATTAACTACCCTCCCAATACCAGTCATCGATTGGGGATCAGTGTCGTTTGTAGAGAGAAGAGATAATTTTCTAAAGGCGGGTCACCTTGTGCGGATTGCTGGCAACTTGCTTTTATTTTTGTTGCACAGCCCCCTTCCCCACTCCGATTTTAATAAGTGAGATAGCCGCGGGGGCCGATACAATAACACCATGGGGCCATAAGCCATCTCAGCATCGATGAAGTGTTCCCCAGCTAGACGTCAGGTAATACCACCTCCACATCCAACGAGATAACTTCGCCGACAGAGGGATTACTTTTGACCACTGCCCGAGCTAAATATAACCCGCATCCTGTACGCGACCTTTATCTACTCGTTAAAACAGAGGGAATAGCGATGCAAGACCTAGGCACCGCAACCCACACCCACGCTTGTCATACCATGGTCAACGCTAGCCCGGCAGCTTCAAAATAGCCTTTGCCAAAATATTGCGCTGCACTTGACTACTGCCCCCATAGATAGTCGAGGGTCGTGACAGGTAATAAGTGTTCACGGGTTTGTAAGCTGTACCATCTGAAAGCGGAATTACCGATTCTGTGCCCGCAAACTCAGAGGCGGCATTGAGGATTAAATCTGCCACCCGCTGAAACATCTCCGTTACCGCCAATTTCAAAATAGAGATTTCTGGGCCCAGTTGTTCACCGCGACGCAGCACCTCTAACATACGGATATAAACTGCCACCGAATCTTCAACCTCCATATGGAGTTGGGTGAAGCGGGCTTTAAACACAGGATCGTCAAACAAGCCAAATTCATTGGCCATTGCCTGCAAACGCTGCAAGGGAAACTTCGCCAACTTGGGACTGCCAAGTAAAATCCGCTCTGCGCCCAGCAGGGCCTTTGCCATCGTCCAGCCTTGATTCACCGCGCCGACCATATTACTGCGTGGCACCCGCACGTTATCGAAAAAGACTTCGGCGAATTCAGAGTAACCACCAATATTGTCGATTTCACGCACGGTGATACCCGGGGTATCCATCGGTACTAATAAAAAGCTAATGCCCTTTTGCTTTTTCGCTTTTTTATCGGTGCGCACCAACAGGAAAATCATATTGGCCTGTTGCGCCATGGTGGTCCAAATTTTCTGGCCGTTGACAATGTAGTCTTCGCCATCAATTTCAGCAGACATACGCAGACTGGCAAGATCGGAACCGGCACCCGGCTCGGAATATCCCTGGCACCAGATATGCTCACCCGAGAGAATCTTCGGCAGATATTCCGCGCGCTGCTCATCAGTGCCATATCCCAGCAATAGCGGGCCCAACATAGTGACGCCAAAACTGGGGATAACAAAAGCACCCACGCGGTCGAGCTCTTCAGAAAAGATAATTTGCTGATAAGGGCTTAGACCCATACCCCCGTGTTCAGTCGGCCAACCCGGCGCCACCCAACCCTGCTCATTGAGCGTTTTATGCCAGCCCATGGCTTGATCAAAATTCAGGCGCCGGGGCGGGAAGCGCATCTCTTCTGGAAAGTTTGCCTCGAGCCACTCGCGAACGTGTAACCGAAATGCCTGATCGTCCATTTTTAACTACCTACTTTGTATTTAGATCGAACTATTGAAAAATGGCAGGTAACACTGCACCCGCCACAGACTACCCCCTCTTAGCTAGGCAGTTTCAATACGGCTTTCGCCAAAATATTGCGTTGAATCTGGTTACTGCCGCCATAAATAGTGGTCGGGCGAGCACCAATAAACTCACCCGGCGCACTGACCGCTGTGTCACCAGCAGGAATGGCATCCGATACTCCACAGTTTTCACCTGCCACATCGAGCATCAAATCGGTAATGCGCTGTTGAGTCTCGGTATTCCAGATCTTCAACATCGACACTTCAGCGCCAATCTTGCCGCCTCGTTTGAGCACTTCGACAAAACGCGTATAAGCCGCAGCCAGATCTTCAATTTCTAACTTGAGCACGGTGTAGCGCTCGACAAACAATGGGTCCTTAAACATATCAGCGCTCTCGGCTAGCGCCTTGAGTCGGTTCATTGCCAGGGAGGCCATTTTGGGGCTGCCGATAAAAATGCGCTCGTGACCGAGCAAAGCTTTGGCTATCGTCCAGCCATCATTCTCTTTACCCACCACATTCGAGACGGGAACGCGTACATCGTCGAAAAACACTTCAGCGAATTCGTCGTGCATGCCAAGGTTATCAATACCGCGGACGGTAATCCCCGGGCTATCGAGGGGAATCAACAAAAAGGTTATGCCTTGCTGCTTTTTGCCCTCTTTATTCGTGCGCACCAGGGTGAAGATCATGTTGGCGTCCATCGCCAGAGTAGTCCAGATCTTGTGCCCGTTAACAATGTAGTCATCGCCATCGCGGACAGCAGCGGTGCGCAGGCTGGCGAGGTCAGAACCGGCACCCGGCTCGGAGTAACCCTGACACCAGATATTTTCGCCGTTGAGAATCTTTGGCAGGTAATGCGCCCGCTGTTCGTCGGTGCCGTATTGAATTAGCAGTGGCCCGATCATAGTCATACCCTGATCCGGTGTGCGGCCCACGCCGTAACCTTCAAACTCTTCCATTAATATCAATAGCTTATTGGCATCAAGCCCCATACCGCCATACTCTACGGGCCAACCCGGTGCTAACCAACCCTTTTTGGCCAGGGTCATGTACCAGTCGCCGCACTGATCCCAGTGCATACGCTCGGCCGGGAAGCGCAGTTCGCTAGGGTAATTCTCAACCAACCAGTCGTTAAGCATTTTGCGGAAATCATCATCCGCCATTGCGTTGTAATCAGTCATTTTCTCACCTCAATACGTATGTTGTGTCGTTCACTTAAGTCTCGCCTGCCTTTTATAAAACCAGTTCGGCATAACGACGACGGTGGGCAGAGGCATTGCCCCACAGAGAGGAGAGATACATAGCTTTTTTCAAGTAGAGGCCGATATTGCACTCATCGGTATAACCGATGCCCCCGTGTAGCTGAATGGCATCTTTAGTGATTTGCAGTGCAGCATCGCCACAGCGGGCTTTCAGCTGACTGGCGGCTACCGCCCGCTCTTGATCGGAGGCATCGCCGTCAAACAGCGCAGTGGTCTGTAGCAGCACGGAGCGCGAAATTTCAGACAACACAAAAAGGTCGACCGCATTGTGTTGCAGGGCCTGGAAGCTGCCGATGGGCTTATCAAACTGCACGCGCTGGGTAAGATAGTCAACGGTAATTTCCAAGGCTCGCGTCATCACACCCAGTAGCTCGGCACTGGCGGCAACGCGCGCTTCATCCAAGGCACTAGCCAAGGCTTGCTCGGCAACGGCAGTGCTCGCGACTTGCTCACCTGCATCAACGTTGTCGAAGGTCAAGGTGCCATAAAAACCACCATCCACACGCTGGGCGTATTCAATGCTCAAACCACTGGCATCTTTTTCAACCGCATGCAGGACTGTACCTTCGGCTGTCGCCGCCGAAACAATAAAGGTATCGGCTCCACCGGCATCGGGCACAAATAATTTTTGGCCATTTAGCTTGCCATCGACACAGCTTACTTTCTGCGCTTTCACATCAAGGGTCGCCCGCGTTTCCTGCCAGGCGATGGCAGGTTTCCACTCACCGCTGATCAACGCGGGCAGGCGTGCCTTTTTGAAAGTTTCGTTATCGCTTTTAACGAGCGTCCTAGCCGCCAGTACGGCGGTAGCAGAAAACGGTGCTGGCACTAGCCCCTTGCCCAACTGGATCAACACCAGACTGATATCAGAAAAGCTCAGGCCAATTCCCTCGTAGCTTTCGGGCACCAAAAATCCCAACCAACCGGCCTCGGCCATTTCAGTCCAGGTTTGTGCATCGTAACCCGGTTGCTTGAAACGATTTTCACGAACTTTTTTCAGCTCTTCATCCTGTGCAATAAAGGCAATTGCACTATCTTGAATCATCACTTGCTCTTCGCTGAGTATGTCAATGCGCGACTGTAAACTAATGTCTTCCACTTTTTTCTCCTCATTCTTGGGATGCTAAATAGCTCCCTGTTAACTTGTTCAACCAGTAACAACACATTCACCGGCAATGAAAAATAACGCCTGCCTACTTTTTGGGCTTTACATAGAGCACCAAGCTATGACCGATCAGCTCATAGCCCTTTTCAGCGGCGATGCGACGCTGCAGGATCTCGATTTCTTCGTTGTGAAATTCTGACACCTCACCACTATCGACACATACCATATGGTCGTGATGATCGCCACGATTGAGCTCGTAAAGCGCCGGCCCCGAATCAAAACTATGGCGCTGAATCAACCCCGCTGTTTCAAATTGGGTAAGTACACGATAAACCGTGGCGATACCCACATCCTCACCTTTTTCATGTAGACAGCGAAACACATCATCCGCACTCAAGTGCCGCTGTTTTTCGTTCTCCATGATTTGTAAGATTTTGATGCGAGGGTGAGTCACCTTCAAACCCGCTTTTTTCAGTTCTTGATTACCCTGAGACATTGATGACCTCTTCTCACAGATTTACTTAATAGGGTATTATCCCCGTTCGAAACACAGACTGGAACCCCAAATGCCAAGCCGCTTTATCCTGGCCCTCCTAATTGCCGCATTCACAAACGGCTGCTCCTACCTCAAATACCCCGACATTCACAAAGTGACGGTGCAGCAGGGCAATATCGTCAAGCAGGATATGGTCGACAAGTTACGCCCCGGCATGACCCGTTCCCAGGTGCGCTATATTTTGGGAACACCCTTGCTCATGGACACCTTTGACCAGGACCGCTGGGACTACTATTACAGCATTAAACGCCCTGGCAGAAAGGAGAGGCGTAGAAAAATCACCGTCTTTTTTGACGGCAACACACTCACTCATTTCAGTGGTGATTACCTGCCAAGCGACGTAAAACCTGCCACCACTGATGAGAAAGTAAACGTCGCAAGCGACGAAGCCGAGAGCACAGAAGCCACCAGCGACAAGGCCGAGGGCACAGAAGCCACAAGCTACGAAGCCGAGAGTACAGAAGCCACAAGCGACGAGGCCGAGAGTACAGAAGCCACAAGCGACGAGGCCGAGAGTACAGAAGCCACAAGCGACGAAGCCGAGAGTACAGAAGCCACAAGCGACGAAGCCGAGAGTACAGAAGCCACAAGCGACAAAGTCAAAGATAGTGGTGTCGTTGAAGCACAAGCACTACCATCACCCGCCAAACTTGAAGCCAAAGCCCCCACATCAACCCAGTAAACCCTATCCCTCAATCAGCTACAGCTGACCAACGCCATAAGGCCTCCTACTAACCAGCATTTTGTTGGCCCTTTTGTGCCGCCCGCTCTTGCCGAGCTTTAGCAGCGCGCTGCTTGCGCACCTCTTTGGGGTCGGCAATGAGGGGACGATAAATTTCCACCCTATCCATTGGCTTCAACACATAGTCTTCCGCTGTGGGCATACCTTTCGTGCCCAACGTATGACTAAAAATTCCCAGTGTTGCAGTGTCGACATCAATCTCGGGAAACACTGCGACAATATTTGACTCTCGCACCGCTTGTCGTGCCGTGGTGCCGGGCAATACCGACAAGCTAATGATTTCTTGTTTATCAGGTAGCGCATAAGCCACTTCGACAACAATGCTTTCTATTAAGGCTTCAGGGTCTTCATCTGACAACATTTTTATGCAACCTCAGACACTCTAGTGATTGGCAGTAGAGAGAATAGCATCAGCGCGTTGCACCAGCGCTGCCACCAAATTATCGGCCACGCGTGTAAATAATTTGCCTGCCGTCTTATTCAACACGCCATTTTTAAATTCGAACTCCAGATCAAGACTGACTTTCGACGCATTTTCCTGCAGAGCTTTAAATTGCCATACACCCTGAAAGTAACTAAAGGGTCCATCAACAAGGGTCATCTCCACCAACTGGGGAGCCGACAAGTGATTGCGCGTAGTAAAACTGTGGCTAATCCCCGCCTTGCGTAAATCCAGCCGGGCAATAATCTCTTTATCATCCCGGGACATCACCTGTGCGCCGCAACAGCCATCCATGTACTGGGGGTAGGCTTCAATATCGTTCACCAAATCGAACATAGCGTGTGCTGGGTGCAGCACCAAGGCACTACGCTGAATAGACGTTTTTTTCATAGCCCCAGCCCCTAGCCAGCCGCTGTGAAGGTATCGTAAAGACCCACCAACAGCACGACACCAATCGCCAAGGGGCAGATGCAACGCAACACCCAGAACCAACAGAAATACATCACTGATTTATCGCCATTAAGCTCATTTTTCACCATCTTGCGCGGCATAATCCAACCAACAAAAACGGCAATGAACAAACCGGTGAGAGGCAGCAGTATACGCGAGGTCAAAAAATCCATGGCGCCAAAGAAAGTAAAACCACCCAGAGTAAAACCCGCCCAGTCATTGAATGACAATATGGTACCAAAGCCCAATACCCAAGCCAGGAGCCCCAACAATATATTCGCCGTAAAACGATTAAAGCCACGACGCTCGATCAACCAGGCCACGGCTGGCTCTATTAAGGAAATCGCCGAACTCCAAGCAGCAACGGTGACCAAAATAAAAAACACCAGACCGACCGCCAAACCGCCGGGCATGGCACCAAAGGCCACCGGCAAACTCACAAATAACAGCTCGGGGCCCGCTGCAGGATTAATATCTGGGTGGGCAAAAACAATGGGGAAAATAGCCATACCCGCCATCAACGCCACTAGCGTGTCCAAAAAGGCAATGGTCAAAACCGTTTTACCGATGCTCGCTGTCGCCGGCATATAGGCACCGTAAGCCATGATAGAACCCATGCCCAAACTCAGCGTAAAGAAGGAGTGGCCCAGTGCCTCAAGTACAGAGCGACCGGTGAGCTCAGAAAAATCCAGATGAAATAAAAACTCAGCTGCGCCACCGAAATCGCCGTAGCGATAAGCAAAAGCCAACATAGCCAGCAGCAAAACAAACAACAGTGGCATCAATATGCGTACGGCAACACCGAGACCTTTAACCACGCCAAAGACCACCACACCCACTGTTAGCAGCATAAACAGTGACTGCCAGCCCAGCAATCGCCCTTTATCGGCCAACAAGGCGTCAAAAAATGCCTGGGATTCAAGCGGCCCCACACCTTGAAACGTGCCCTTGCCCATCTCAGGGATATAAGCCAGTGCCCAGCCGGCAATCACCGAATAATAAGAAAGAATTAACAGGCCAGCCACCACGCCAAGCCAGCCAATACTTTTCCAAAAACCATGCAAGTCGGCGTCAGCGGTGAGTTGACGCATGGCATTGACCGGACTTTGACGCCCGCACCGCCCGAGCATGACCTCTGCCACCATAACGGGAATGCCTAATAATAGAATACACAGCAAATACACCAGAACAAACGCACCACCGCCATTTTCGCCGGTGATATAGGGGAACTTCCAAATATTGCCCAGCCCAACCGCCGAACCGGTGGCCGCCAATATAAACACCCAGCGGCTGCGCCACGCCGGATAAAACTGTGTCTGACTCAAGGCGAAACTCATTCTATGACAAGACGGTCATTGTACCCTCTGTCTGCCTTGTACAAAACCGCAAGCCTCCCCCTGCCTAAGACAAAGCCCGCCAAGCATAGGCAGAGCCCCCATCACACCGTATAATCGCGCCATGGCAAAAAAACCCAAGAAAAAATCCAGCTCCAACACCATCGTTGTTAACAAACGCGCTCGCCACGACTATCAAATTGATCAAAAATTTGAAGCCGGCATCGCGTTGATGGGATGGGAAGTGAAAAGTATCCGTGAGAAGAAAATTCAACTCACCGACAGCTACGTACACATTCAAAATGGCGAGGCACTACTGTTTGGCGCCAATATTCAGCCCCTGCCCACCGCGTCCACCCACTTTGTCACCGAACCCAACCGCAGTCGCAAACTGTTGCTGCACCGTCGCGAGCTCGACAAAATAGAAGCCGCCGTGCAGCAAAAGGGCTACACCTGCATTTGCACCACCCTGTACTGGAAGGGCCATCTGGTGAAATGCGAAGTTGCACTCGCCAAAGGCAAGGCAGAGTATGACAAACGTCAGGATGACAAAAATCGCGACTGGCAACGCCAAAAACAACGCATACTCAGCCACTCAAGCTAAAGGCACACATTGACAGCCTGACACTAATAGACTGTGTTAAAATACCCCTGTGGACTTTAAATCACCTCTATTGACCCCATCTACAACTTGGGCCAACAAGGAAGAGAGCCCACAACACATTCAAGCTTTTGGGGGCGTTTTGGATTCGAC
Organism: Porticoccaceae bacterium; assembly: GCA_041622675.1. Taxonomy (GTDB): domain Bacteria; phylum Pseudomonadota; class Gammaproteobacteria; order Pseudomonadales; family Porticoccaceae; genus Reddybacter. Next base: position 7,196 of record JBFJYH010000005.1, on the reverse strand, counting down.
GCCGGTTACAAAACTTGAGGTGCATGCCGAGATGGTGACCAATCTCGTTAATCCAAAGTCGCAAACCTTATAGTTGCCAACGACGACAACTACGCACTCGCTGCTTAAACACCAGTAGAGCGCCATCTGACTGGAGCCGTGCTTATGCGTCCAGCGCTTCATCTGCCCAGGGCCTCAAAACCTAAAGCAGCGGCGAAGCACTCAGGTGTCATAACTCATAAGATCGCGATGACCCACGTCTGGGGGTGACTCGCTAAAACCTAAACCAGAATCGCCATTTCACATGCCCTGCCGGCCGGGCAGTGAGAGGTTAAATATAATAGACCGAACTAAGCATGTAGAGCCGATAGCAGCGGACTGACGGACGCGGGTTCAATTCCCGCCGCCTCCACCAAAAAAGGGTTTCAATATAACCCAAGAAGACCATGAAAGCCCGCACCACTTAGTGACTGCGGGCTTTTTTGCACCTATAAGACACCAAGACCGTTTGTAACATCCCGCCTTTAATGTAACACTCGATGTAACACCAACCCAATGTTACAAGGATCAGCGTTACAACAATGGCCCGAACCACCCGCCCCTTAACCAATACCGAAGTAAAGCAGGCACGCGCCAAAAACAAGGAATATAACCTTGCCGACGGTGGTGGCCTGGCCCTCCGAATAAAGCCGAACGGCTCCAAGCTATGGGTATTCAACTACAGTCGCCCATACACCAAGAGACGGGCAAATATCAGCTTTGGCCTTTACCCTGACCTTACCCTTGCAGAGGCCAGAAAGAAGCGTGACAGCGCCAGAGAGCTTCTAGCAAAGGACATAGACCCGAAAGAACAGCGCGACAGAGAGAAATCCCAGAATCAAGAAGCGCACAGCAACACACTTGAGCATGTGGCCGCCAACTGGTTTGGCGTAAAACAGACCGAAGTCACCCCCAACTATGCCGAAGATATTTGGCGCTCTCTTCAGCTCCATGTGTTCCCAACCTTGGGCAAGCTACCAATCCATAAGCTAACGGCCCCCAAAACCATTGAAGCCATTAAGCCTATCGCCGCCAAGGGTAATCTGGAGACCATCAGGCGCCTGTGCCAGCGCCTCAATGAAGTTATGACCTATGCGGTCAACACAGGGCTATTAGAAGCGAACCCCTTGTCAGGCATAAAAAAAGCTTTCCAATCACCTGAAAAGCGCCACATGCCAGCCCTTAAACCGGCTGAGCTGCCAGAATTAATGACAACTATCAGAGAGGCCAGTATTAAGCGCACCACCCGCAGACTGATTGAATGGCAGCTCCATACAATGAGCCGCCCCAGCGAAGCCGCCGGAACCCGCTGGGATGAAATCGACTTTGATTCCGCCCAATGGACTATCCCCGCCGAGCGAATGAAAAAGGGCCGACCCCACACCGTCCCGCTAACCCGGCAAGCACTGGAAATACTCGAAGCCATGCGCCCAATCAGCAGCCATAGGGAATATGTGTTCACCGGGGACAGAAACTACACCCAATCGATAAACGAGCAGACTGCCAATATGGCCTTAAAGCGCATGGGCTTTGGTGGCCGTACTGTCGCCCACGGCCTGCGCGCCCTCGCCAGCACAACCCTTAACGAGCAAGGCTTTGATCCCGATGTGATTGAAGCAGCCCTTGCCCATTTAGATAGAAACGAAGTACGCCGCGCCTACAACCGAGCCGAATATCTGGAGCGCCGCCGGGTAATGTTGAATTGGTGGTCTGAGCATATCGACAAATCTACTAAAGGCGATTTCAAGCCCGCAATCGGTACGACAACACTCAGAGCTATAATCTAGATGAGTACTTTTACATTATCAGAGAGTCAGAAATTAACACTCTGTAAACTTTTTGAGATAAAAAATGGCTCTGAGGCTGCCAACAATCTTTTCTTTGATATCGAATACCAAATGGAAGAATCTTTCTTGCCACCCAAAGGCACGCGAAAAGTTGTCGCCATCGAAAAAGCAAAACTATTAGAGGAAATCGCGAAATCATCAAACCAACTAAGCAAACTATTGAGACGCCTCGATGACACCTTAACTTGTCATATTGACAGTCATCTAGGGAAGGAGCTTGGTAAATCCTATCTAAGCGATTCTTTTATGATTTTTGATAACCCTGCCACTTGCTGGGATTCTATATCGGCAAGAAAATCCGCAGATATTATACGAGATGAAGCATCTTTCTTGGCTCAAGATCTTAAGGTTCACTTTGGCGCCGGATATATGGAAAAGGTAATTGACGCACTATCCGTAGCGTGGCCCAACTCTATAGCAAGGCCAGAAATAAACTCAGCAAGCAGCAAATTTGTTACCTACATAGCAACAATCATGGAAGAGGAATCCCTAGACAAAATCTATAAAAATATAATTCGTTCTACATGGTACAAAAATATAAGGAGACAAACTTAATTTTTTGCCGCGCAGTTTGTCCTAGATGCCACCCTGTCTTAAATATAATCTCGCTATAAATCAAGCAACCAATAGGTTCTATTTATGGCTAACACAACCCACCAACCACCTTTCCATATTGAACGGAGACCTGAAGTTTTACACAGGTCTGGCTATAGCCGCTCTGTTCTACAGTCCCGTATAAAAAACCAACTATTTGTCCCTCCAATATCATTAGGTGAGCGATGTGTAGGCTGGCTTTCATCTGAAGTAGACGCAGTTCTGGCTGCTTATGTAGCAGGAAAACCAAAGGAAGAAATTAAGACCATCGTCTCTAATTTAATTAAGCAGCGCCAACAAACTATGGAGGTACTGAAATGATACACGCCGACAAATGCCAAGAATTTAGATTACCCAAACCAAAAAGTAGTGAAACACAACTCACTTATATCACCAGAACAATAGCCGAGGGCTTCAATCTAAACACTCGAATATGCAGATACACAGGCATCCACAATCTACACAGCATAGTAGCCACAATGAAGCGGAAACCCGTGCCATTTACATTATGCAGAGGTGTAGCTATATGCCCATTTACAGGAGAAGCACCACCTTATCCAGTGGATCAAATCTTCATGACTTTAGAGCAGAAAGATCAATACAGAAAAGAAAAAACTGCCAAAGCATAAGCCAAGGCAGTCTCATTAAACAGGCTGGCGGTCGAGTTTGGCGACCTGTACCGCCAACCATAAACCAGAGGATAGCAGGTACATGGATATTTTTAATTAGCGACTCGAAACACATAACCCATTGTTTTTAAACGACGGTGCCTGCTGGGCCACTAAACACGGTTTATTACCCCAAAAAATGAAATCCATATAAACCAGACCCTCAACACAGACAGGCTCTACAAGATAAGTACTCACTTACATTGAACTGGGTAATTAATAATATCTATCTATCTGCTACTAAGCAGTTATGTCAGAGATCATTCATAGCGATTGGTATTGGTATGCAAATAAAGGCTGGAGAATTAACAGTAGGAAAAGCGGATCAAGAATCGACATTCTCAAATGCTTATTGTCACAACTTAGCATCATGCTTGAGCGAGACAGCAAAGTATTCATGTTTCGGTTCGATCTGCGTCTAGCAGGTTATACAGATGACAACCGCTGTATAACTAATTTTAATCGTCGCTTATTCAAGCGCATCAAAAGGCACTACAAAAGCACAATAGGCTTTGCTTGGGTCAGAGAAATTGAGAGATCTAAAAAACAACATTACCACTATGTACTGTTTCTGGAGGGCCACAAGATTAGGCACCCCGTAACCATTCAGAAATGGATTCAAGAAATATGGAATAACTACGACGGCACACCGCATTGGTCTGGCTATGAAAACCTTCACCGCGAAGATGAGACTAGCATTCAAAAAACAGTGTATTGGATAAGCTATCTAGCCAAACCAAGGGGCAAAGGTAGTAACTATAGGCCAGCACAAACAAAAGACTACGGCTCTAGCAGGCTAAAATCTGTAAAGCCAACCAAGTAAACGAAGATTAAACACTCAACTTTCCTAATGATTTATGAGAAAAAGATCGGAGGCTCAATATGGGCGGCATAGGTAGCGGCAACAGGCATCGCTGGAACACACAAACAACCGCCGAAGAAGTTAGGCGAGTTGATATTCGCCACCTGAAGAGAATCGGCGCTTTAAACTGTTTCTACTCCGGTTCTCTAAGCTGGACTTGCCGTGGAGAAGACAGAGGCCATATCAATTACACAAGCCGATGGGACAGCTTAGAACTTGACTATCGCTACCGTGAATATGGCGACGACTGGCAACCTGTGAAGCAATTAATCCACTATGACCGCACGCCCTGTAACTATGGAGGTGAAAGGCTCTGGCTTCTCTGCCCTCGTTGTGAGAAACGCGTAGGCGTCCTATATGGCGTTCACATATTGTTCCTATGCCGACATTGCTACAAACTACCCTACGCCTCACAGAACAAAGGACGCATCGACACCCTAATCAACCAGCAACACAAGCTAGGTGAGCGCATCTTTGAACATTACGAAAACGGCGAAGGGTTCGGCAAAAAGAAAGGCTTACACTGGAAAACCTTCAATAGGTTACATAAAAAATATGAGCAACTTGAGATGTTATGGGGAGTTCACATGAAAAACTTCTTCAACACACCATCCTAACAAAACTTATTTATTCTTATAAATCCAACCGACGGCCAAAACCAGTCACCTTGCCCTCAGTGAAACGAACCAAAAACGCTTCCCCCTCACGCTGCTTATTCAACTTTTCAGTAAAATCCTGACCCCGGCCATCGACACCCGCCCCAAAAGCCCCTAGGGCATTAGCCCACTTCTGCCTAGTGCTTTCTGCTTGAAGATAAACAAAGTACATATGCGTTCCCTCAGCATACCGCCTATCAGGCAACCCGACTTCGGCTATCAATTCCTCTTTCACCATACCAAGCTCAACTAAGTCAAAGTCTCTCTGTACGGGCTTAGCAGCACAGGCAGCCAATAGAAAAACACATGAATACAAAAAAAAGGCACCAAGCAACCGCAAGGCATTATTCATAATCATTCGACTCACTTGACACCCTCATTCACACGCCACAAAGTAAACTGAACAGCTACCTATATATGCAAATGTAAAATACCATAACCAATTCGATTCTCCACTTATCACTTGAACCCTAAATAATCTATTGAGGTATGGCTATTGGAACACCAGAAGTAACACTAGAGAAACATAAAAACGTAAACACTATATATTTCAATAGTTTATATCCATATTTCAGTTCCCGCCGCCCCCACCAATAACAAACCTCAAGCCGAAAGGCTTGGGGTTTGTTATTGGACTGAGTAACAAGATTGTACGCATTTGCGCTGCGGGTGGCGCACAGGAAGTGCACCTGCTGTGAAGGGCAGGAGAAGGTGAGACCGGAAAGGTCGAGAATCTGGTCCGAGCCAAACCCGAGAGCGGCACCATTCCCGCCGCCACCTTCTAAAGCGAGCCTTTACCCATCAGAATCTAAATCAGGATATATTTGGGAGCAGACTGAAATTAAGAGTCTAAAACACCATAGCTCAGCCGCTCTAACCTGCCTATTAGCCACAAGCAACTGTTACAATCCCCCGCCCCAAATTTCCAGCCAGGCCTACCTTGTCGACACTCAACCCCCAGCAACAAAAAGCGGTGCACTATATCGACGGGCCTTTGCTGGTGCTGGCCGGTGCCGGCAGTGGCAAGACAAGTGTAATTACCCGCAAAATCGCTTATTTGATTGATAAGTGTGGAGTGGCGGGCCGCCATATTGCGGCGGTGACCTTTACCAATAAAGCGGCGCGGGAGATGAAGGCGCGGGTCGGCACGCTGGTTAAGGGACGGGCGGCGCGAGGTTTGACGATTTCGACCTTTCACAACCTGGGGCTGAATATTATTCGCCGCGAGCTGGGCCACCTGGGTTATAAAAGTGGCTTTTCGATTTTTGATGCCGAAGACAGTCGCACGCTCATCAAAGAGTTGATGATTACCAAAACCGAGATCGACCCCGATCTGGTCAACATCGCCCAGCAACAAATCTCGACCTGGAAGAACGAGCTACAAGCACCCCAGCACGCCCTCTCCCACGCCGAGAGCGATGGCGAACAGGCGCTGGCCCTGCTCTACGACCGCTACCAGCAAGCCTTGAAAGCCTACAATGCAGTGGATTTTGACGACCTCATTCTGCTGCCAGTGCAGTTGTTTCGCGACCACCCCGAGGTCTTGGGCAAGTGGCAGAAACGTATTCAGTATCTGCTGGTGGACGAGTACCAAGACACCAATATGTCCCAGTACGAGTTGGTTAAAATGCTGGCGGGCGAGCGCCAGGCGCTAACCGTGGTCGGTGATGATGATCAGTCAATATACGCCTGGCGGGGTGCGCGGCCCGAAAACCTTGAACAGCTGCAGGTCGACTTCCCCCATCTGGAGGTGGTCAAGCTGGAACAAAATTACCGCTCCACTGCCCGCATTTTGCGCGCCGCCAACACGCTGATCGCCAATAATCCTCACACTTTTGAAAAAGCCCTGTGGAGCGACCTAGGCTTTGGCGACCCCCTGCGCGTGATTCGCTGCGGTGACGAAGAGGCCGAGTTAGAGCGCGTGGTCAACGATATTATTGCCACCCACGCCCGTCGCTCTTGTTTTTACCGAGATTTCGCCGTGCTCTATCGAGGTAATTATCAGGCCCGCCTGCTCGAGATAAAGCTACAGAGCCAGACCATTCCCTATCACCTCAGCGGCGGCACTTCTTTCTATGCCCGGGCCGAGATTAAAGACATCATGGCCTATCTGCGCCTGCTGGCGAACCCGGACGATAACAATGCCCTACTGCGGGTGATCAATACCCCGCGCCGCCAAATTGGCCCCTCAACCCTTGAAAAGCTTGGCACCTACGCCAACCGCCGCGAAATCTCGCTGTTTGCGGCAATTGATGAAATCGGCCTACAGTCAGAACTCAATGGCCAGCACCTTGAAAAACTCCAACGCTTTAAGCACTGGATGGAAAAAATTGGCGAGCACTGTGAGCGCGACGACCCGATTAAAGCGGTGCGCGAAATGATCGACGATATCGATTACGAGAGCTGGCTCCACCAAAACGCCAGCAGTGGCGCGGTGGCCGAAAAACGCATGAAGAATGTGCAGTTTCTAGTCACCCAGTTAGAGCGTGCCATTGCCAGTGAAATGGAAGACCCCGACTGTGAAAACCCCGTGCAAAATGCCATTTCGCGG
>JBFJYH010000004.1:0-100526 GCA_041622675.1 Porticoccaceae bacterium | reverse complement strand
TAAGGTCGCCAGTAAGGCCAGTAACAAGCCGCGAACACTGTCGTTCGCGAGGGATATACCTGTCAATTCTGCTGAAAAAACCAGGGCGATGCCGGCGACCCCAACCAGTGCGCCAAGCAAAGCGGGGAGGCTGGTTTTGTTACCGAGAATAAGGCGTGCAGTAAAAATATTAATAAAGACAATAGTTGAAAAAACGACCGCTACCAAACCGCTGGTGAGCATGCCGGTAGCTTGATAAACCAGATAATAGTTAGCAGAAAACAGGAAAAACCCGAGCAATAAAAAACTCAAATGATCGCGTAGAGGAAAAGTGAGGGGAAGGCTCTTAGCGCGACACCAAACAAACATAACGAGCGCGGCAATGGCGTTGCGATAAAAAGCCGAGACACTGGGGTCGACGACGCCGAGATGGAGTTTGACCGCGATCCAAGTGGAACCCCAAATGATTACCGTGGCGCTAAATAATAAAAATACCTGCAAAGTTTGTCCCACTGATGATCGTCACACATTGTGTTACAGGGAATAAATAATTAACAGAGTAGCTTGTTTAAAATATTCTGGTAAATATTGCTCAGTTTGTCGAGGTCGCTGGCGACAATCTGCTCGTCGACTTTGTGAATGGTCGCGTTAAGGGTGCCGAGTTCAATCACTTGAGTGCCGAGCTTGGCGATAAAGCGGCCATCGGAGGTGCCGCCGCTAGTCGACAGTTCAGTGGCAATGCCGGTTTCCATTTTAATGCTGTCTACTACGGCTGAAACAAGATCCCCCGGTTCTGTAATAAAAGGCTCGCCGCTCAAATTCCACACAATGTCATAATCCAGCTGGTGGTACTTGAGAATGGTCTCAACCCGTGTTTGTAATAGTGGGGCGGTGACCTGAGTCGAAAAGCGAAAGTTAAAAACGACGTTCACTTCACCGGGGATCACATTGGTCGCACCGGTACCGCTATTGATATTGGATACCTGAAAACTGGTGGCTGGGAAAAATTCATTGCCTTCGTCCCACTGTTGGGCCATTAATTCAGCAAGGGCGGGTGCGGCGCGGTGAATCGGATTGTCAGCCAACTGGGGATAGGCAATATGGCCTTGTGTGCCCTTGATAGTAAGTGTGGCATTGAGTGAGCCGCGACGGCCATTTTTCACCATATCGCCGAGTTGTTGGTGGCTGGATGGCTCACCAATAACACACCAGTTGGGAATGATCTTCTGTTCTTGTAACCAATCGACCACTTTAATAGTACCGTTGACGGCAGGGCCTTCTTCATCACTGGTAATTAGAAACGCAATGCGCCCGTTGTGGTCGGGGTGTTGCTCAACAAAACGCTCGCAGGCGGTCACCATTGCCGCTAGCGCTCCTTTCATATCGGCAGCACCGCGGCCGTATAAAATATCGTCGAGAATGAACGGTTCAAAAGGAGGGTGCTGCCAATCGTCGAGACTACCCGTCGGCACCACATCGGTGTGCCCCGCAAAACACAGTATTGGGCCGGACTCGCCTTTCACAGCCCAAAAATTGTCAACATCGGCAAAGGGTAGGCGCTGGATCGCAAACCCGAGAGCCTGCAAACGAGCAATCATTACCTCCTGGCAACCACCGTCAAGGGGCGTGACCGATGGTCTGCTAATAAGATCGCAGGCCAACTGAAGGGTAGGGGATAGTGTCTCGTTTTTTTGCGTCATATTGTTTCTTTCATCGTTTTTCGATAGCGCGTGGCAGGCGTCATACTGACATTGGTTGCAACTTAAGCCGACGTGTATTTCGGCCGGCTTAAGTGCGTCCAGCAAGGATCAGTTATGGGCGTGTAAGGCCTCGTTAAGTTCAACAGCTGTTTGGTTGGTTAAGCACTCTATGGCGCCACTCACAGAGTTGCGGCGGAATAATAAGTCGGACTTACCGGCTAATTCCCGGGCTTTGGTTTCGCCTACGACGTGTTTGCTGTCGTCGAGCATCAATACTTTTGTTCCAGCGGTGATATATAGCCCCGCTTCGACAATGCAGCGATCGCCAAGGGGAATGCCGATACCGGCATTGGCGCCCAGTAGACATTCTTTGCCGACCGAAATGATGATGTTGCCGCCACCCGACAAGGTGCCCATGGTTGAACTACTGCCGCCGAGATCTGAACCCGCGCCGACAAAAACACCGGCAGAAATGCGGCCTTCAATCATATTGGGCCCTTCGGCACCGGCGTTAAAGTTGACGAAACCCTCGTGCATAATTGTTGTGCCCTCTCCAATGTAGGCGCCGAGACGCACGCGGCGGGTATCGGCAATACGCACACCAGCGGGCACAACGTAGTCTGTCATTTTTGGGAATTTATCGACGCTGTCGATGCTCAGGTTTTGACCTTTAATGCGTGCCTGTACCTGTCGCGCAGGGAGCTCGGCGAGGTCGATAGCACCTTCGTTAGTCCATGCGACATTGGGCAGGGAGCCAAAAATACCACTCAGGTTAATGCCGTGGGGCTTGACCAAACGGTGGGAAATTAATTGTAGTTTCAAATAGGCTTCGGGCACCGAAGCGGGCTCGTCGTCACTGGCGAGAATTGTTGCTACACAGGGCCGAGAACTGTTGAGCAGTGAGCGTGTGGCATCTGCCTGGGCACTTTGCTGCTGTTTGTCCAGTGTATCTGCGAGGCTTTGCAGTTTGCTGTCATCGAGGTTTATCACAGTATTGCCTTCACTGTAGCCCAACGCCTCACTCAGCGCAGTGGTAATAGCGGCGTCAGGATTGAGCAGGGGAGCGGGGTAAAAAACTTCGAGCCATTCGCCTTTTTGATTTTGCGTGCCGACACCGATGCCGATGCTATAGAGCTTGGTCATTTGTTATACCTCTTTTATTACTTGATCGCGTTGTTTGGGGTGATAGTTACAGTGCTTGTCGGGTTGTGTGTTCATTGAAAAATGGCGCGGTAGGTGTCCGCCTTAAAGCCGACATACACTGCTCCGTCGTATTCGAGCACGGGGCGTTTGACCAGCGTTGGCAGCTCGACAAGCAAGGTGTTAACGCTGTCTGCGTCAAGGTTTTCCCGCCTTGATGGGTCGATTGTTTTCCAGCTGGTACTGCGCTTGTTGAGCACCACTTCCCAACCCAGAGCGTCTATCCATTTGGCGACCTGTTCTTGCGTTAAGCCATCGCTGCGAACATCGTGAAAGTTGAAGTCAACATCGTGTTCCTCAAGCCAACGGCGCGCCTTCCTGACGGTGTCACAATTTTTAATGCCGAAAAGTACAGTCACAATTTTTCATCTCCGTCGTTTAAAAAATGCCTGTTGAAAAACGCTGGCTAGGATAGCAAAAGAGACTCACGAGCACATTCGGTTTATCTGCCGTTGTCGGCACTATCTCGCTTAGGCTTTCTGAGTAACGACGGCCTTTTTTCGTCGCGGGTAGCAGGTGGTGCAAATCTCACACACGGTGCCATCGCACCCTCTGGCGCTACAGTATTCGCGACCGTAGTAAATAATTTGCAGATGAAGGGCGTTCCAACTTTCTTTTGGAAACAGCCGTTTCAAATCTTTTTCAGTTTGCACGACATTTTTGCCGCTGGTGAGCCCCCAGCGTTGTGCCAGTCGATGTATATGGGTATCAACGGGAAAGGCGGGGTGCCCAAAGCCTTGAGACATGACCACGCTAGCAGTTTTGTGGCCGACACCGGGTAGAGTTTCTAATGCCTCCATGTCTTCGGGCACTTCGCCGTTATATTGGCTCACCAAAATTTGTGAGAGCTCGGCAATCGCTTTCGATTTGCGAGGTGACAGGCCGCAGGGGCGAATAATACTGAGAATCGTGTCGACCGGCACAGTGCACATGTCCGCGGCATTATCGGCCAGCGCAAATAAAGCGGGTGTTACCGTATTGACCCGAGCGTCGGTACATTGGGCTGAGAGCAGTACGGCGACGAGCAAGGTGTAATGATTGCTATGGTCGAGGGGAATGGGCTGGCTTGGATAGAGTCGTGCCAGGGTGGCGCGAATATAGTCGGCCCTCTCTTGTTTTCGCATCTACAGTGTCTCTATATACGCTTTGATGCGCTGGGCGGCCTCTTTACATTGTGCCAGGGGGGCAACTAAAGCCATGCGGATACGCTGCTCACCCGGGTTCCCAGTTGCCGTATCCCGCGCCAAGTAGCGCCCCGGTACCACGGCGATGTTTTGTGTGGCGAGTAGTTCGCGGGTGAAGATGTCGTCGGCAATTGGGGTTTCAGGCCACAAATAGAAGCCAGCATCGGGTTGACTAAACGTCATGACAGGGCTGAGAATTTCAGTGACGGCGCTGAATTTTTCTCGGTACTGTCGGCGATTGTCGAGCACGTGCTCTTCATCATTCCAGGCTGTCACGCTGGCCCACTGGTGTTGTAGGGGCATGGCGCAGCCATGGTAGGTGCGGTAGAGCAAAAACTGTTGCAGGATGTCAGCATCACCTGCGACAAATCCCGAGCGCAGGCCGGGCAGGTTGGAACGCTTTGACAGGCTATGAAACACCATGCAGCGTTTAAAATCGTGCCTGCCCAGTTCGGCGCAGGCCTGCAATAAACCCGCAGGCGGCTGGTTTTCATCGGCGTAAATCTCTGAGTAACACTCGTCGCTGGCAATCACAAAGTCGTGGCGATCAGCTAGCGCGATCAATTTTTTCAGCGTATCGAGCCCCAGTACAGAGCCGGTGGGGTTGCCCGGTGAACAAAGGTAAACCAGCTGGCAGCGTTGCCAGTCAGCGTCACTCAGGCTGGAGAAATCCGGTGTAAAGTTGTTCTCTTTTGTACAGTTGAGAAGCACTGGGCAGGCACCGGCGAGCAAAGCCGCACCCTCGTAAATTTGGTAGAAGGGGTTGGGCATGATGACTGAGGGGTTTGTGCTGGGGTCAATGATCGCCTGCGCAAAAGCGAAGAGGGCTTCGCGCGTGCCATTGACCGGCAAAATATGTCGTTCGGGGTCGGGTATTACCGGCAGCTGAAAGCGTCGGGCCAGCCATGCGGCAATGGCCTGGCGCAGCTCGGGAATACCCTTGGTGCCCGGATAGGCATTGAGACCACTGCTTTGTGCTATGCCGTCGATTTGTTGCACCAAGGTATCTATCACCAATTGCGGTGCGGCATGCTTGGGTTCTCCTACCGAGAGGCTGATGGCCGGCAGTGTCTGAGGTACCACCGTGTCGGCGAGCAGGTGTTTTAGTTTCTCGAATGGGTAGGGCTGGAGGCTTTGTAGTTGGGGGTTCATGGTGCTCTCTTAGCAGCCCGCTGGCTTAATAATGACTAGGGGCAATGTCGTTTTAGGCGTTGGTTAATGGCGTGTTTGCAGTAATTCTACGTTGTTACCTGGGCTTTCATCTTCTCGATTGCGGGAGTCTAGCTCGCGGCAAATGGTTTGTTCTATCTGGCGGCATAAGTCGAGGTCTGTAATCGCTTCATGGTTTTCGCCAGTGAGATAAAAAACATCTTCTACTCGCTCGCCAAGGGTGGCAATTTTAGCGCTATGTAAGTGTAGATTGAAGCGCATGAATATCTGCCCGAGCTGGGCCAGTAAACCGGGGCGGTCGGGCGTAATGACCTCGAGGTAGGTGGTGCGGGAGTCATGGTCATGGTCAATATGGGCGGAAGTGCCAATGGTCAGTTGTTTCAGTTGTCGCGGTGTGTGGCGCTTGACCTCGATATCATTTTTGTCATTGGCCAGCAGTGCTGTCGTTATTTTGCGGATCACCTTGGCGACTTTGTCGTGACGCTGGGCAAAGGCCCGGCCCCGACCGTCGAGCACATAAAAAATATCGTAGGTGTGATTATCTTTGCCGGTGTAGAGTCGGGCGTCGTGTATATCCAAGCGCAGTGAGTCCAGAGTGGCGGCGGTAATTGGAAAGACATTGGCAAGGCCTTTGGTGTGAATAAGAATACGGGTCACGCTGTCGTCTTCCATTCCCACGTCTTCGATCAAAATTACCGGCAGGCTGGGGTCGTCCGCTGTCAGTACCGCTTTAACGCCACGGGCAATAACACTGGCGCTTTCGCGCAAGAATAATTCGTCGTCCATATCCTGCCAGAGCGCGGTGCTTTGCTCTCGTGTAATACCTTCTTTTTCGAGCAGGGCGAGGGTATCGTTGTGTGTGTTTTCAATCCATTTTCTCTTGTTCACCGGGTTTTCTAGGCCGCGTCGCAGAGCATCGCGAGTTTGGAAATAAAGCTGACGCATTAATGCCCCTTTCCAGTTGTTCCACAGGGTCGGATTGGTGGCATTCATATCGGCGATGGTCAAGGTAAACAAATGGTCGAGGTGGATTTGATCGCCAACCAATAGAGCAAATTTATGGATAACATCGGGATCAGAGATATCTTCGCGCTGGGAAATACTCGACATTAATAGATGACTTTCGACAAGCCAGCTGACGAGATGTGTCTCTTGTTCGGAAAAACCATGCCGCTGCGCAAAGTCGATGACGTCGACAGCTCCCAGTTTTGAGTGGTCGCCACCGCGTCCCTTGGCAATATCGTGATAGAGCCCAGCGATAAGGAGTAACTCAGGCTTGGGTAGATTCTTTAGCACATGAGATGCAACCGGAAACTTCTCTTCCTCTTCGGCGTTACCCAGACGGCGAATGTTGCGAATCAATTGAATGGTGTGAGCGTCGACCGGATAAATATGGAAAAGGTCGTGTTGCATGAGACCGATAATGCGATCGAATTCGGGCAGGTACTTGCCGAGTATGCCATAGCGAACCATGCGCTGAAGTTGCGTTGTAAGCCGCCCATTGCAGCGGAACAGGCGCATAAATAGCTCCCGATTTGCTGGATCGTTGCGGAAGGCCTCGTCGATTTGGTGGCGATATTGGCGGATTTGTCGAATGGTTGTCGAGCGAACTCCTTGGATTGAAGAGTCTTCACCGAGTAAGACAAAGATCTCGAGTAGGGCTGAGGGGTGCTTGAGGAAGACTGTATCGTTAACGACCTCAATATAATCGTCACGCACTTGGAAACGTGGGTTGATCACGCGAATGACGTTCTGTTTCTGACTTTTGTTAATGGCTTCGTCTAAATACTGTAGCAGCATGTCATTCTGTTCACGCATCGCCAGTACTACCCGGTAGTAGCGTTGCATGAATTGTTCGACAGCCAGTCGTTCTTTGGTGTCCACGTAGCCAAACATTTGTGCCAGTTTACGTTGGGAATCGAAGAGTAAGCGTTCTTCGGGGCGTCCGGCAATCAGGTGCAATCCATAGCGCACTCGCCACAGGAAGGCCTGACCTTTGCGCAGCAATTCGTATTCTTCTGCGGCGAGAAAATGGGTGTTGGCCAATTCGACTAAACTGCGTTTGTGAAAATATCGTTTTGCCACCCAGCCAATAGTCTGGATATCTCTCAAGCCTCCAGGTGCCTCTTTAATATTCGGCTCTAGGTTGTACTCGGTGTTACCGTGTTTTTCGTGCCGCTCGTTTTGCTCGTCGTATTTGGCACGGAAAAATTTGTTAGCTGGCCAGATATTATCGGGACCAGTTTGTGTTTCCATTTTCAGGCGGAGTTCGATATTGCCTGCGATAGAACGAGATTCCATGAGGTTGGTGGCGACGGTGATATCGGCTTTCGCCTCTTCAACACAATGGGAAAGTGAACGCACGCTGTGGCCAATATTAAGCTGAATGTCCCAGAGAAAAGTGAGGAAGCCTTCGATATTTGTTTTATAGGGCTTGTGATTTTGATGCCGGCTCAATAGGAGCAGATCGATATCTGAGTGGGGATGTAGTTCGCCGCGCCCATAACCACCGACCGCAAGTAAGCTAATGTCTTTATCCCAACTAAAGCGATGCCAGGCGTGCAAGAGAATGCGATCAATAAATGCAGCGCGTTCATGTACCAGAGTTTCTGTGTCTTCGCCTTGTTCGAAACGGTTGTTAAGGAAGGTGTCCGCGGCGCGAATGGCATCGCGAAAAACCGTTTGAGCATTGCCCGTATTGAGGTTGGCGAGAAAGCGCTTCTCGTCAAAAAATAGGGGAATGGGCAGAGCTTCGATGGCTAGATTCATGGCGTGTCGTTGATACTTGTGTTATCGCGTTTATCGAAGGCCGGTGCACTTTTGAGCAAACAGTTGGTTGAAATCTGTGCCGCTCTAATTAAAGTAGCATCGATATCAGGGCTGAAGTATGAAACCCGGCTTTTAAAAAGACTCGCCGGGGCGAGCTGTGAGTACATCAACACCCGTCGCAGTGACCAATAGTGTATGCTCCCATTGCGCTGATAGGCGGCCGTCGCGGGTTTCTACCGTCCAGCCATCGGGCTTTAGTTTAGTATGGTGCTTGCCAGCATTGACCATGGGCTCAATGGTAAAGGTCATGCCTTCCTCAAGCACCAGTCCAGTGCCGGCTTTGCCATAGTGCAGTACTTGGGGGTCTTCATGGAATTCACTGCCAATGCCATGGCCGCAATATTCGCGAACCACAGAGTAGTGCATGCCCTCGGCGTGCTTTTGCACCACTTGGCCGATATCGCCAAGGCGATTACCGGGTTTTACTTGCTCGATACCTAGATATAGACATTCCTGAGCGACCTTCATTAATCGATCCGCATGGCTGGGTGTTTTGCCAATGCCGAACATCATGCTGGTATCGCCAAAATAACCGTCTTTAATGACGGTGATATCGAGATTGACGATATCACCATTTTTAAGCACTTTATTTGCCGAGGGAATGCCGTGACAAATGACCTGATTCACGGAGGTGCAGATCGACTTTGGAAAGCCTCGGTAATTTAGACAGGCGGGAATGGCTTGTTGCTCATTGACCATAAAGTCATGGCAAAGCGTGTCGAGCTCAAGAGTGCTAATGCCAGCCTGTACATGGGGGGCAATCATTTCCAGAACATCGGCGGCAAGTTTGCCGGCAATACGCATTTTTTCGATTTCTTCAGGTGTTTTAATGGTAACGGGCATGGCTTCAAGCGGCGGTAGTGAATAAGGGCTCCATTGTAACCAATTTACCGTTCGTAATGGGGGATTGTGCCCTTGAGGTGTTTTTATTCGCGATTCTCTTGATTGGCTACTTTTTAATAGGTGAAGTGGGTGTGAGAGTTGTATCTGGATGCGCTTGAATGTTGTTGTCAGTTCTTCTAATGCTTACTGGATTGTGGTATAAAGCGCCCCCCGATGGAATGGCTGTCGGGGTTAACTTTAACGACTCACACTTACCGACACATTGGCTTGGGTGCCCGCTAACTTGAAGAGTGGGTTAGACAATGGGGTGGTGGAGGCTTAACCCAACAGGAATCTTGAATTATGACTATGGTTAGTATGCGCGATATGCTCCAGGCGGGGGTCCATTTTGGCCACCAAACTCGTTACTGGAACCCGAAAATGAATCAATATATTTTCGGTGCACGGAATAAAATTCACGTCATCAACTTAGAGCACACTGTGCCAGCATTTAACGATGCTCTTGAACAAGTTCGTCAACTCAGCGCCAGTGGCAATAAGGTCCTCTTTGTTGGCACCAAACGCGCGGCCCAAAAAGCTATTAAAGAAGAGGCGGAACGTGCAGGTATGCCTTATGTTTGCCACCGTTGGTTGGGTGGTATGTTGACCAATTACAAAACGATTCGCGCTTCTATTAAACGCTATCGTGATCTCGAAGCACAGAGCACTGACGGTACTTTCGAGAAACTGACTAAGAAAGAAGGTCTGATGCGCTTGCGCTTGAAAGAGAAGCTCGAGCGCTCTATTGGTGGTATTAAAGATATGGGCGGTCTGCCCGATGCTTTGTTTGTGATCGATGTGGATCATGAACGTATTGCAGTACAGGAAGCGAACAAGCTGGGTATCCCCGTTATTGGTATCGTCGACACTAACAGTAACCCCGATGGCGTGGATATGGTTATTCCCGCTAATGACGATGCGATTCGTGCCGTTAAACTTTACACAATGGCTATGGCAGATGCTGTGCTCGAAGGTAAAGCCGGTGGCGCTGTCGCCTCTGAGAAGGATGAGTTTGTCGAAGTGACGGAAGCCCAAGCTGATGCTGTGGCGACAGAAGCGGTTGAGTCTGAAGCTACTGAAGAAACCGTGGCGCCGACGACTGAGGCATAAACTTAAACTGCTTATTTACAGTTTGGTTTGCGACAAAAAAGGGGGCGCAGCCCCCTTTTTTCTATTAATTATTTACAGCAGGTTTACTGGTTTGATGCCGGTGTAAACCCAATATATTGAGAGGATTTCCCATGGCAGCGATTTCTGCTTCCCAGGTAAAAGAACTACGTGATCGCACTGGTCTCGGCATGATGGAGTGCAAAAAAGCACTTGCTGCGGCTGATGGCAATATAGATACGGCAATCGAAAACCTACGCAAGTCCAGTGGTATGAAAGCGGCTAAAAAAGCGGGCCGTACGGCAGCCGACGGCGTCGTGGCTGTAAAAGTGGCCGATGATGCTTCCTTTGCAGTATTGGTTGAAGTTAACTCTGAAACTGACTTCGTCACGAAAGACGAAGGTTTTAAAGCCTTTGTTAGCACCGTTGTCGATAAAGCCTTTGCTGACAAAGAAAACAATGTAGAAAAACTTGCCGACGCTGTTGAAGATGCTCGTCAAGCCTTGGTACAAAAATGTGGTGAAAACGTTAACGTGCGTCGTGTGGAATTAGCCGAAGCTCCCGTAGTGGGTGCCTATGTGCACAGTAACAACCGAATTGGCGTGTTGGTCACCCTTGAAGGTGGCACCACCGAGCTCGCTAAAGATGTGGCAATGCACGTCGCAGCCGTTAACCCCCAAGTTGCGACTCCCGATGAAATGCCCGCCGACGTGGTGGCCAAGGAAAAAGAAATTTATGTTTCCCAGGCTATCGAAAGTGGCAAGCCTCCCGAGATTGCTGAAAAAATGGTCGTCGGTCGTTTGAAGAAGTTTCTCGCCGAAAGCAGCCTTGTTGAACAACCTTTCGTGCGTGATCCCGATGTTAAAGTGGGCAAGATGCTAGCCGATGCAGGTGCCAGTGTTATTGGTTTCACCCGTTATGAGGTGGGTGAAGGTATTGCTGTTGAGGAGCTCGATTTTGCTGCTGAAGTGGCCGCTCAGGTGAATGCTACTAAATGATCGATTTACCACCGGGGCCTAGCAGCACCGGTGGTTTTTGACAGACTGAAAACAATGATGTAGCACCTAGTCTTAATATGACGACTTAATATCTACGGCCAATAGCAAAGGGCCAATACCGAAGGATCAATGCCGATGAGCAATCAAGGTACAGATAAGAAGTACAAGCGCATTCTCCTCAAGCTAAGTGGCGAAGAGCTAATGGGTGATGGTGACTTTGGCATCGACCCAAAGGTTCTCGACCGCATGGCGCTGGAAATTGGTCAGTTAGTGGGCATAGGTGTCCAGGTCGGCTTGGTGATTGGTGGCGGCAATTTGTTTCGTGGCGCTGCATTGAGTGCGGCAGGCATGGAGCGAGTGACCGGGGATCACATGGGTATGTTAGCCACCGTGATGAATGGTTTAGCGATGCGCGATGCTCTTGATCGCAACAATATTTCGGCGCGAGTGATGTCGGCTATTCCGATGAGTGGGGTCGTTGAACACTATGATCGTCGCCGAGCGTTGCGTTATCTGGCATCTGGTGATGTGGTCATCTTTAGTGCCGGCACGGGGAATCCTTTCTTTACCACTGATTCGGCGGCCTGTCTGCGTGGCATCGAAATTAATGCCGAGATAGTATTGAAAGCAACAAAGGTCGACGGCGTCTATTCTGCAGATCCGATGAAAGTGTCCGATGCTACGCTCTATACAAGTTTGAGTTACGATGAAGTACTGGATAATAAACTGGAAGTGATGGATCTTACCGCCATTTGCTTGTGTCGTGAGCATCGCATGCCGGTGCGGGTTTTTAGAATGTCCAAGCCTGGTGCTCTGTTGAGCGTCGTAGTGGGTGGTGATGAAGGAACATTGATCGAGGAAGCATGATCTCAAACTCACTGATCTGTGAGCGCGTTTTATCGCTAAACTGCGCTCGAACGATATACAGTGAAACAGATAAAAGAAGAGAACCAGAGTATGATTAATGAACTAAAAGAAGATGCTCGCCAGCGTATGAGTAAAACGGTTGAAGCACTGGGCCATGCCTTGAATAAAGTGCGCACGGGTCGCGCTCACCCGAGTATTCTCGAAGGGGTCAGAGTTTCCTACTATGGTAGTGAAACGCCGTTGAGCCAAGTGGCAAATATTTCTGTTGCCGATGCGCGTACTCTGACGGTCACACCGTGGGAAAAAAATATTGTTCAGGATGTTGAGCGCGCTATTATGAATGCGGATCTCGGGCTTAACCCTTCTAGCGCGGGTGAAGTGATTCGTATTCCTATGCCAGCCCTGACAGAAGAAACCCGCAAGGGCTATATCCGTCAGGCTCGTAAAGAAGTCGAGACCTCCCGCATTTCAGCCCGCAATATCCGCCGCGATGTGCTATCAGATATAAAAGAGTTGTTGAAGGAGAAGGACATTTCAGAGGACGAAGAACGTCGTGCTCAAGAAGATGTGCAGAAAATTACAGATAGCTTTATCAAGCAGATGGACGAGATGCTGGTCGATAAAGAAAAAGACCTCATGGAAATCTAGTCAACCAGTCAGTTTTTAAACTGTAAAAAACTGGTGAGAATGTGTGCCAAGCCAGGCATGGACGCTCGGCAAAAATAACCTCAGGAACCAAAGCATGGTAGAGCCTTCTGCGGCTAATAGTACCCATAATAGTACTCAGCCACTCAGACATGTCGCAGTAATTATGGATGGCAATAATCGCTGGGCAAAAGCTCATGGGTTGTCTGGTCATGAGGGCCATCGCGCTGGGGTTGAACGCGTTCGCGATATGATAGAAAGCTGCCAGCGACACAAAGTTGAAATAGTTTCTTTATTTGCTTTTAGCAGCGAGAACTGGCAGCGACCAGCCCTTGAAGTCAACGCGCTAATGACGCTGTTTTCTACGTATATAAAGAAGGAGGCAAAAGCCCTCCACGAACGTGGAATCTGTCTGCGAGTCATTGGTGAGCGCAAGCGTTTTAGTGCTCGCTTACAACAACGTATTGCCGATGCAGAGGCTTTAACAGCGGACAATACGGCGATGACCTTAATCCTAGCCGTCGATTACGGAGGCCGTTGGGACATAGCAAGGGCGAGCCGCAAGTTGGCACGACAGGCTGTTGATGGCTTACTGGCAGTTGAAGACATCAATGAAGATCTACTTGATAAGAATCTGTGCCTTGCTGATTTACCGAAGCCGGATCTGTGTATTAGAACGGCAGGAGAGCAAAGAATTAGCAATTTTCTTCTGTGGCAGCTGGCATATAGCGAGCTGTATTTTGCCGATTGTTACTGGCCCGACTTCGATGCTCCAGCCTTCGACGCCGCTGTTACAGCGTATGATCAGCGCCAGCGCCGCTTTGGTTTAAGGCAGGAGCAAGTGGCTGATACCAGCGTCGAACAAACGCCAGTGTCCGCTGAAGCGCGAGTAAAGGTTTCATGCTAAAACAACGGGTTATTACCGGGCTTGTTCTCGGCGTCAGTTTCCTCCTCGCTTTATTTTTTCTCCCCACCTACGGTTTTATTGGATTAATTACGGTAGTGCTTGCCCTTGCCGCATGGGAGTGGAGTGATTTAGCAAGTCTAACGAGTATCTTAGGACGCGGGCTTTATACCTTGGCTGTTGTCGCCATAGCTATTGGCTTGGGTATTTACCTTGGCTTCGAGCAGGATGTGTTATTAACGGAAGAAGCTCGCTCCCTCTTTCTCGTGGCCTGTACCTGGTGGGCGATAGCGGTGCTTTGGGTTCAAAGTTATCCCAGTAGCGCAATTCTATGGGGTCGGCGCTGGGTTTGTGGGTTAATGGGGGCCTTTGTTTTATTGCCAATGTGGCTCGCTTTTGCGTGTTTAATATCACTTGCCGATGGCCCTTCGCTAGTTCTTGTGGTCGTGTTGGTAGTTGCCCTCGCTGATACCGGCGGATACTTTATGGGGCGTGCTTTTGGGCGAACCAAGTTGGCGCCCAAGGTTAGTCCTGGTAAAACGTGGGAGGGCCTTTTGGGCGGCCAGTTGGCTATCGCGATTGCCGTCGTGACAGGAGGTTGGCTTCTCGACTTTGAAACCTCGCATATTGCTTTATGGCTGGTTTTGGCGATGGTCACAGGGTTTGCTTCGGTGCTGGGTGATCTTTTTGAAAGTATGCTTAAGCGTCATCGCGGTGTTAAAGATAGCGGTACCATTTTACCGGGTCATGGTGGAGTGCTGGATAGAATTGATGGTCTAACAGCGGCACTGCCCGTATTCAGTCTGATCTTTTCGCTACTGTATAGTCATTTTAATAACCTTGGCTGAATAACCCCTTTATATACTGTCGTCACTAAGCGGGCTGTTTATCAGTGAATTAGGCTTAGTATTACTCAACCGGTCAAAAAATTGTTATGACGCTCCAACAACAAAATATCACTATTCTTGGTTCGACCGGCTCAATTGGCGTTAGCACCCTCGATGTTGTCGCCAGACATCCCCGGCAGTACCAGGTTTTTGCGCTAACTGCTAATCAACGGGTTGCTGAGCTGGCTCAACAATGTCAGCAATTCCACCCTCGTTATGCGGTGATCGGGACAGCAGTGGCTGCAGAGAAATTACGAAAATTGGTGAGTCGTGATGTGGAAGTCCTGTGGGGAGAGGAGGGGCTGGCTATAGTCGCAGCCCACAGCATGGTCGATACGGTAATGGCGGCCATCGTCGGTGCGGCCGGACTAATGCCCACTTTAGCTGCCGTAAAAGCAGGTAAAAAAGTGCTGCTGGCAAACAAGGAAGCACTGGTGATGGCAGGTCAGCTATTTATGGACGTGGTTTGCGAATCTAAGGCGACACTACTGCCTATCGACAGTGAACACAACGCGATCTTTCAATGCCTGCCCGTAGACTACTCTAGTTGCGAGCAGGCGGGTGTGCGGCGTTTATTGTTGTCGGCCTCAGGGGGGCCTTTTCGCACCACACCGTTGGCGGATCTGGGGGCGATGACCCCAAATCAAGCTTGCGCGCATCCCAATTGGAGCATGGGGCGAAAAATCTCTGTAGATTCTGCAACTATGATGAATAAAGGCTTGGAGCTGATTGAGGCAAGCTGGCTGTTTGCCGTGGATGCTGGCGATATCGACATTGTCATCCATCCACAGAGTATTATTCATTCGTTAGTGGAATATATCGACGGCTCCGTGTTGGCCCAGCTAGGGAATCCGGATATGCGTACCCCGATTGCCCACGCACTCGCCTGGCCTGAAAGAATTCACTCTGGTGTTAGCTCACTCGATTTAATCGCGATAGCCAGTCTCAATTTTGAAGCCCCTGATGAGCAGCGATTTCCTGCTCTGGCTCTGGCTCGCTCTGCTGCCGAGACTCGCGGCGATGCCCCGGCGGCACTGAATGCTGCCAATGAAGTGGCGGTCGAGGCTTTTTTGAATGAAACTATTGGTTTTACCCGCATCGCCGAAATTGCTGACCGAGTGATGCAGATGTGGTCCTTAGGTGAACCTCGGGAGCTTGGTGCAGTCCAAGAGGCGGATCAACGAGCTCGGGCGATGGCCGCCCAGGCGATTAGCCTGCAAACATAAATTGTAGCGGCTGGATATTTAGGCAAAGTAAAACAAGACGAGAAACCGCGATATGGCATTTCTACAAATGGTTTTTTACACACTGATTGTTCTCGGTGTGCTGGTAACCTTCCATGAATTTGGTCATTTCTGGGTGGCGCGGCGCTGCGGTATAAAAGTAGTTCGTTTTTCGATTGGTTTTGGTACCCCCTTATTTCGCTGGTGCGATAGCCAAGGTACTGAGTTTGTTATTGCACTCTTGCCCCTCGGTGGCTATGTAAAAATGGTTGACGAGCGTGAAGGTAATGTGAGTAAAGAAGACTTGCCTTACGCCTTCAATCGCAAATCTGTTTGGCAGAGGATGGCGACGGTAGCAGCGGGGCCAATCGCCAACTTTATTCTCGCTGTACTGCTCTACTGGGTGATTTATATGCTTGGTGTGCAGGGTGTAGCGCCGGTGATTGGAGGGGTTAAGGCTCACTCTGTTGCCGAGGCCGCGGGTCTTGACAGTGGCCAGGAAATTCTTGCCGTTGATGGTGAGCCAACACCCACTTGGCAAATCCTTGGCGAGCGTCTAGTGCATCGTATTGGCGATAAAGGTGATATTCGGTTTACAGTCTCTTACGCTGACTCCAACTTGCAATACGAGAGCGTCGCTTCTCTTGCCGGCTGGCAGATTGATGCTCAAGATCCTGACCCAATAGGCAGTTTAGGTATCGAATTGTATCGACCCAAAGTGCCCCCGTTGGTTGATGTCATCACCCCAAAGAGTCCAGCAGATCAAGCGGGGTTTCTCAACGGTGACCTAGTACTGTCTGCTGATGGCATTGCGATGGTTGATTGGTATGCCTGGGTTGAGTATGTGAGAGCCCGCCCGGGTAAAATGATTGCCGTGATTGTTGAGCGAGCTGGCCAGACTTTTGAGTTGGGCGTGAGGCCAGACCGTGTTGAGAGGGATGGCGAAGTCTTTGGGCAGGTGGGCATGAGTGTGGCTGCGTCGGAATGGCCTGAGGATTTCTTTCGTGAAACGCGCTATGGCCCGGGTGGTGCGTTTATGAAAAGCCTATCGCAAACGGGGTCGACTACTAAGATGATCTTCAATTCTATTGGCAAAATGTTGACAGGCGTACTCTCGGTCGAGCATTTAAGTGGGCCAATCACTATTGCTAAGGTGGCAAGTAGCTCAGCTGATTACGGTTTAGTGGCCTTCTTGCAGTTTATGGCGCTGCTAAGTATTAGTCTGGGAGTCCTTAATTTATTACCTGTGCCTGTACTCGATGGCGGTCATTTACTCTATTATTTTGTCGAGGCGATTAAGGGCAGTCCTGTCTCACTGGGTGTTCAGCAAGTCGGTCAACAAATAGGATTGTTCTTAATTATTGGTTTGATGGTGCTGGCACTATACAATGACCTTCTGCGGCTTTAAGTCGATCAACTAAACTAACAACAAGAGTTATCTTACACCTCCATGAAACGACTTTTTTTGCCGTTGTTATTTTCCTTATGTTCCGCGTTCGCCTCCGCTGAGGTTTTTCAAATTGAGGATATCCGCCTTGATGGCCTCCAGAGGGTCTCGGCCGGAACGGTCTTTGCCTCACTGCCGGTTCAAGCCGGAGAGCTGATAGACGAAGAGGGAATACGCATTGCTGTGCGGGCGTTGTTCAAAACAGGTTACTTCGATGACATCAGAGTGTCACGACAAGGAGATGTACTGGTTCTCAGCCTTAAAGAGCGGCCAGCTGTCGCTGAGATTAATATTGAAGGTAACAAAGCTATTGAGACGCCTGATTTATTAAATGCCCTGCGCGATTCAGGTCTAGCCGAGGGGCAAATATTTAGACAGGCCGTGTTAGAAGGCATGAGTCAGGAGTTGCGGCGTCAATATGTTAGCCAAGGGCGTTACGGCGCCTCTGTGGTATCTGATATTGAAGCATTGCCACGCAACAGGGTAGCTGTAAACCTGAATATTGATGAGGGTCAGGTCGCTTCAATCAAGCACATGAATATTGTCGGTAATAAGGCGTTCAATGATGAGGAGCTGTTGGGTCTTTTTGAGTTGAAGAAGTCGGGGGCCTTGTCTTGGATCATGAACGATGACAAGTACTCCCGTGAAAAACTCTCGGGAGATCTCGAACGTCTGGAGTCGTGGTATCTCGACCGGGGTTATTTGCAGTTTGCTATCGACTCCACGCAAGTCACCATTAGCCCCGATCGTGATGCGGTGTTCGTCACTGTCAATATCAATGAAGGCGATATCTATACTATCAGTGAGATAGAGCTTGCAGGTGAACTGATCCTTCCTGAAAAGTTTATGCGCGTGTTAATTTTAACGCGTCCGGGCATGACTTTCTCTCAGACATTAATGACTGCGAGTACCGATGTGATGATTCGCCGCTTGGGAGCCGATGGCTACACTTTTGCTGACGTTGAGGCCTACCCTGAGCTTAATGAAGAAGAAAAAACAGCCAAAATCACCTATTTTGTTAAGCCTGGTAAACGCTCTTATGTCAGGCGTATCGAGTTTCGTGGCAATACGAAAACGGACGATGAGGTGCTGCGCCGTGAAATGCGTCAAATGGAAGCGGCTTCAGCATCAAACACTTTACTCGAGCGCTCCAAAGTCAGGCTAGAACGGTTGAGTTTCTTTAAAGAAGTCACGATGGAAACCCGAGAAGTCCCTGGGACTGATGACCAGCTTGATGTTTTTTACACTGTCGAGGAACAGCCATCGGGAAGTCTTGGCGCCAGTCTTGGTGTCGCCCAGGGTTCGGGAATTATTCTTGGCGGTAATGTTTCGGAGAGCAATTTTTTTGGGACCGGTAATTCTGTTAGTTTAGGACTCAGTAGTAGTACATACCGTGATAGCGCCTCTCTTTCTTTTAACAATCCCTACTTTACAAAAGATGGCATTAGTGCTGGTTATCGAATTGCGTTCACCTCTACTGATTATGGTGAATACGATGTAGCTGATTACACCACAGATAGTTTAAGTACTAGCGTCAATTTTGGCTATCCTCTTTCGGAAACCTCGCGTGTCAATATTGGTTTTGGGTATGAACAGCTAGAAATCGATGTCGGCGTCTTCCCAACACTGGAGATTTTGCAGTTTCTTAATGAAAACGGTGACACTTATAAAATGTTTACCACTAGCCTCAGTTGGTCGCAGTCGACATTGAACCGAGGAATATTGGCAACACGCGGAGCCTCACAGCGAATCGGAGTTGAATACTCCACACCGCTGGGTGATATGGAATTTTTGAAATTCAGTTATTCGGCACAATATTATCATCCACTAACCAAAAGCTTAACTCTGCATCTAAAATCTGATCTTGGTTATGGTATTGGTTTAGGTGACACTGATCGTCTGCCCTTTTTCAAAAACTATTACGGTGGCGGTCTAGGGACAGTACGTGGATTTGAGCGCAACAGTCTTGGTCCTCAGGATACACCAAACCCTCTCTATGGTCAGGACTCTGATGCCTTTGGAGGTAATGTTAAGATTGCCGGTACAGTCGAGGTGCTTTTCCCTGTTCCGTTTATGAAAGATAACCGCAGCGTACAAGCAGCTTTTTTCTTGGATGGGGGCAATATTTTTGATACCGACTGTAATCAAACCCAAACCAATTGCTTTAAACCGGAACTCGGAGAATTGCGTTATTCCCTTGGTATTGGTGGTACATGGTTGAGTAGTTTTGGCCCAATTACGGTATCCCTGGCAAGAGGTATGAATGATGGTGAATTTGATGATACAGAGTTTTTCCAGTTTTCACTGGGTCAAGGCTTCTAGCTAAAAAGTTCTTAATAAGAGAGAGTGTTTTTTCAACGAACAGTAATGTAAATATTGGAGATTGGATGTGTATAGCGTGAAACGTTTGTTAGTTGTGTTGGTTTGTTTATTTAGTTTTAGTGCCTTAGCCGAAGAAAATATTGCCGTTATTGATGTTGCCCGCGCTATTTTCAGTACAGATATAGCCAAACAGCGTCAGGAAGAAATGCAAAGTGCTCCGGCCTTTGCTTCATTGCAGGCTAAGTACGACAATATCGGCGCCGACATGAAGGCCTTACAGAAAGAGGTAGAGGGGAAGGCAATGACCTTGTCCCAGGAACAGGCGGCTGATTATAAGAAAAAAATGGAGTATCTGCGCGCTGATATGGAGCTTGTATCACGTAAACTACAGGCTGAAGTTAAAGAATTGCAAAACCGTGTTATGCAGGAACTACAACCGAAAGCACTTGAGTCCATCAAAGAATTGGTAGAAGAGGGCAAGATCACTTTGCTGCTACAACGAGAGGCTGTGATTTCCGCCACCCCTGATAAAGACTTGACCGGTAAATTAATTGATAGAATGAATAAAAAAACCCAATAAGAAGCGCTTCAATGAGTTCACCTTACACCCTGCAGGAGATAGCAGACCACCTTGGCGCAGAGCTAAAAGGTGATCCGAACTGCTGCATACAAAGTTTAAATACACTGGAGCTGGCAGGGGAGGGAGAACTCAGCTTCCTCGCCAGTAAAGCCTACGAACAGTTTTTAGGCCAGACACAGGCCAGTGCGGTGTTATTAGAACCACGTTTTGTTGAAATATTCGCTGGCAATGCCCTTGTTGTCGACAACCCCTATGTTGCTTATGCCCGAATTAGTGCCTGGTTCGATGACACGCCATCAGCGCAAAGCGGTGTCCACCCCACTGCGGTTATTGCTGCCTCTGCGGTGGTTGCTGAGGATGTTTGCATCGGTCCACATACCACTGTTGGTGAACGGGTGAGATTGGATAGCGGATCTAGCATTGGCCCCGGTGTGACAATTGGAGATGACTGCCGGGTTGGCAGCGGTTCTCGTCTGTTCAGTAATGTCAGCATTTATCACGGCGTTAGTATCGGTTGTAATACAACCATTCACGCCAACAGTGTCATTGGTGCTGATGGTTTTGGCTTTGCCAATGACAATGGTCGGTGGGTGAAAATTCACCAGCTTGGTGGCGTTGAAATTGGCAATAATGTTGAAATTGGTGCCTGCACAACGATTGATCGCGGGGCTCTGGGTAATACAGTGATTGAAGACGGCGTGATTATCGATAACCACGTACAAATTGCTCACAATGTGCGCATTGGCGAAAATACTGCAATGGCGGCTTTTTCCGGAATTGCTGGTAGCACGAACATCGGCAAGAACTGTGTTTTTGCCGGGCAGGCCGGTGCTGTGGGCCATATTACCGTGGCTGATGGTGTGGTGGCGATGGCGCGCTGTACGATATCTAAATCAACTACTAAAGCGGGTTCCTATTCTTCAGGGCTGTTAATGGATGAAACGCGACAGTGGCGTAGAAACGCTGTGCGCTTTGGTCAGCTTGACGATATGGCGCGGCGCCTAAAAAAACTTGAACAAGACAGCCAAGCGTAAATCTCATTTTAGTTAAGGAACTTCATGGACATTGATCAAATAAAGAAATTACTACCTCACCGCTACCCGTTCTTACTGGTTGACCGTGTTGTAGAGATAGAGCTAGGCCAGCGAATTCTTGCCTACAAAAATATCAGTGCCAATGAAGAGGTTTTTAACGGGCATTTTCCAGAGCGACAAATCTTTCCTGGGGTGATGATTATCGAAGCTATGGCTCAAGCCGCAGGTTTGCTCGGTTTTGCCTCGGTCAATAAACAAGAAGGTGACAACTCCTTGTATTTATTTGCCGGTGCAGATGACGTCCGGTTCAAACGTCCGGTTGTGCCCGGTGATCGCTTAATGCTAGAAGCTGAAATTGATTCCAATAAGCGCAACCTTTGGCGTTTTAAATGCAGTGCTAATGTCGACGGGCAGCTGGTTTGTCGTGCA
This sequence comes from Porticoccaceae bacterium, assembly GCA_041622675.1. Classification (GTDB taxonomy): domain Bacteria; phylum Pseudomonadota; class Gammaproteobacteria; order Pseudomonadales; family Porticoccaceae; genus Reddybacter. The sequence goes on along the minus strand of JBFJYH010000004.1, from coordinate 79,139 downwards.
ACGATTCTTTGTGCGCTACAGGGTGATAACGCGAAATGATACTGTACACTAATATTCCACTTGCACTTTTATGTTGTGAATGGCCCTTATGACGAAGATACACCCTGCAGCGATTATAGACCCAAGCGCAAAAATTGGTGAGAATGTCGAGGTCGGCCCGTGGACCCAGATTGGTGCCAATGTCGAGATCGGTGACAATTGCGTTATTCATTCCCATGTGGTGCTGAAAGGCCCAACAGTGATTGGCAAAAATAACAAAATTTTCCAGTTTGCTACCCTTGGCGAAGACACTCCAGACATGAAGTTTCGAGGTGAGGAAACCCATCTCATCGTTGGTGATAATAATATTTTCCGCGAGGGTGTTACGGTCCATAGGGGTACAGTACAAGATAACGCTGAAACTCGTATTGGCTCTGATAATTTGTTCATGGCCTACGTCCATGTTGGCCATGATTGTGTGGTCGGAAATCACAATATTCTTGTGAATAACGCCTCTATATCAGGTCATATTCATCTCGGGGATTGGGTCTTTCTCTCAGGCTACACCTTGATTCACCAGTTCGTAAAAATTGGTTCACACGCTTTTTTGGGTGCCGGCGCCTATCTCAATCAAGATTTGCCCGCCTATGTGATGGCTGCAGGGCACCCGGCGATACCGCGTACGATTAACAAAGTTGGTTTGGAGCGAAGAGGTTTCGATAAAGCACAAATTTCGGCGATTAACAAAGCCTATAAAATACTTTATCGCCAAGGCCTAAAGCTGGATGAGGCAATGACACGAATACTGGCCAACGAAGAGCACCGCGATGTGTTACAACCCTTTATCGACTCTATAAATAACACCGAGCGCGGCATTATTCGTTAGTCGTGATTAATCGCCCTTTACGCATCGGACTTGTCGTCGGCGAGGCCTCAGGTGACCAGCTTGGCGCAGGTTTGATATCAGCCTTGCAAGAAAAACACCCCGATGTGATTTTTGAAGGTGTGGCTGGCCCAAAAATGCAGGCTCTAGGCTGCCAGTCCCTTTATCCCATGGAAACCCTCTCCGTTATGGGGTTGGTTGAACCACTTAAGCGCTTACCGGCTTTATTGTGTATGCGCCGTGGTCTAGTTGACCACTTCGTCGCCCAGCCCCCCGATGTTTTTATTGGCATTGACGCCCCCGATTTTAACCTTGGCATTGAGCTGCGCCTTAAAAAAGCCGGCATTCCCACTGTGCATTACGTGAGTCCTTCAGTCTGGGCCTGGCGTCAGGGACGGATTAAAAAAATTGCTCGTGCTGTGTCCCATATGCTGACCTTGTTGCCCTTTGAGGCTGATTTTTATCAACGTCACAATGTGCCGGTCACTTTTGTTGGACACCACTTGGCAGACGAATTGCCGTTGCAGCCAGATATGCAGGGTGCCCGTGCTCAACTGAATTTGCCGGGTGAATCGCCGATTATCGCGCTGTTACCGGGAAGTCGGCAGTCAGAAGTGGCATTGCTGGGACAATTGTTTCTTGATACGGCACGTTTGTGTTTAAAAGAAAGGCCCGAACTATCATTCGTTCTGCCAACAGCTAACCCTGCACGGCGCCAACAGATTGATGCGATGCTCGCCGAGGCTGAGGACTTGCCTGTAACAGTGTTCGATGGTCAATCGCATTTGGTGATGGAGGCAGCTGATGTTGTATTGCTCGCGTCTGGCACCACTGCCCTTGAAGCCATGCTGCTGAAAAAACCCATGGTTGTGAGTTATAAAACCGGTTGGCTGACACACGCAATTATTTCAAGAATGCTGAAAGTACCCTATGTCTCTCTGCCCAATCTACTTGCCGGTCGTGAGCTGGTACCCGAGATCCTGCAGGATGAGGCCAGCGCAGAAAGACTTGCCAAGCTTTTATTGGCCCGTTTAGGTGACACGGCTCTAGCTATTAAGCTACGTAGCAACTTCACACAAATACACCAGCAAATAAAATGTAACGGTAACAATACAGCAGCTGAGGCTGTGCTTTCGGTGATTGAAAAACAGGGAGAGCGGCGCTAATGGCGAAGCGTGCCACAAAGTTACAAATTGACCCGCAATGGGACGCAATTCGCCTCCTGGCGGGTGTTGATGAAGTGGGTCGCGGTCCTTTAGCGGGGGACGTGGTCACTGCTGCGGTCATACTCGACCCGAAGTGCCCCATTGCTGGCCTGGCAGATTCAAAGAAACTCAGTGAGAAACGGCGTCAAAGTCTCTATCACGAGATTAAAGAAAAGGCACTACACTGGAGCTTAGGCAGGGCAAGTGTGGCAGAGATTGATGACATTAATATTTTGCAGGCCACCATGCTCGCCATGGTCAGAGCAGTTGACAATTTAGGGGTGACTCCAGAATTGACCTTGGTTGACGGCAATCGGCTACCCCAATGGAGTTATAAAGCGCAGGCGGTGGTCGGCGGTGATGGGCGAGTAGCGGCAATCAGTGCAGCATCTATTATTGCAAAGGTCACGCGTGATACTGAGCTGACGGAACTAGATAGGCTTTATCCAGGCTATGGCTTTGCCGCACATAAAGGTTACGGTACAGCTCACCATCTGGCTGCTTTACAGTCATTGGGCCCATGCCCTGTACACCGGCAGTCTTTTCGGCCGGTGAGGGAAAGCCGCCGTTAACGCTCGCCGTCGGTACTAGCTTGGTGTTTACACTGACGCCTCTTTCGTAAGCTATATTTTTGCGTAATCTTTTGGAATGTGAATACTGTGCTTGACACTCGTCCCCTTTTATTAGCTAGTGACTTCCCGGTTCTACATCGAAAGTTGCCAGAGGTATTGCAGGTTAATCTCGGTTATCTCTGTAATTTGAGTTGTACCCATTGCCATGTCAATGCTGGTCCCAAGCGCAAGGAGTTAATGGCCCGGGAGCAGATTGACCTGGTGTTAGAAGTGCTACAGAGGCGACAATTAAAAACGCTCGATTTAACCGGTGGCGCACCGGAGATGAATCCCCACTTTCGCTATTTGGTTGAACAAGCGCGAAGACTTGGCGTGACGGTCATAGATCGCTGTAATTTGACTATTTTAGAAGAACCGGGCTATGACGACCTGGCAGAATTTCTCGCCGCTCAGAATGTTGAAATTGTTGCCTCGCTACCATGTTACTCCGAGCAAAATGTCGCCGCGCAACGGGGTAAAGGTATTTTTGAAACCAGTATTACAGCGCTGAAAAAATTGAATGCTCTAGGTTACGGGCAGGGCGAAGGGCTACAACTCAATCTTGTGTACAATCCCAATGGCCTATTTTTACCACCCGCCCAGGTGGCTCTTGAACAAGAGTACAAGGTTCATTTACAGCAAGATTTTGGTCTGCAATTTGACCATCTTTTTACCATAACCAATATGCCAATTAAGCGTTATGGCGCTATGTTGCTAGCGAAAGGCGAGTATCACAACTACATGCAATTATTAAAAAATAACTATAATGCAGAGACTATCGATACATTGATGTGCCGGCGTTTGCTGAGTGTCGACTGGCAGGGTTTTATTTATGATTGCGATTTTAATCAAATGCTAGATTTGCCAATTAACACAGGAAATAACGTGATAAAAAAGCAGACTTTGATCGGATCTGACAAACCGCGCCCCCATTTGCGGGATTTACTTGAGACGGATTTTTCGGCCCAGCCTATCGTCGTCGGTGAACACTGTTACGCTTGTACAGCAGGGCAGGGCAGTAGTTGTGGGGGCTCTTTAGATGAGAAATAAACGAATGACAAAAGATGTGTCCTCTACAAGAACTGTCTCAGCTATACAAAATAATGCGCTGCCTCTGTCGATTATTATTCCAGTGCTTAATGAGGCAGAAGAAATATACCCCTGTCTACGGCAACTTCAGGCGCTCAGAAAAAAAGGCGCCCAGGTGATAGTCGTCGATGGTGGCAGTGATGATGACACCATTGCGGTAGCAACACCCTTGGCAGATCAGGTGATTAGTAGCGAAAAAGGGCGGGCCCGGCAAATGAATGCTGGTGCCGCGTTAGCAGATCGTGAGTGGTTACTCTTTCTACACGCCGATACGCGATTGCCTGCTAATTTACCTGACATTATGATCGCTTGGGGCTTTAGTCCCGCAGTGTGGGGCTTTTTTGGTATTAAAGTAAAGGGCGCACCAGCGCTACTGCGGATTGTGCAGTGGTTTATGAATCGTCGCTCCTTTTTGACGCGTATTGGTACGGGCGACCAATGTCAATTTGTAAAACGCGAGGTGTTTGAACAAATAGGTGGTTTTGCCGATATACCTTTGATGGAAGATATTGAGCTCAGTAAGCGACTGAAGAAACACTCTCGGCCACTCTTCGTTAATACCAGGGTGGAGACTTCTGGTCGTAAGTGGCAGCGATACGGTATTTGGCCAACTATATTTTTAATGTGGCGTCTGCGCTTAGCCTATTTTTTTGGAGCCTCACCAAAGGCTCTCGAGCAGCGTTACTACCCCCCTGAAAAGCCTTGATTTTAGCGCTGTACTTGAGTTGGATATGATCTAAGGGCTGTTTTGAACTACGACTTTCCCGACGCTCTACTTATTCAGTTTGCCAAAGCCCCACAGCTGGGGCGGGTGAAAACGCGTATGCAGCCGGTCCTGAGTGTTGAGCAAAGTTTAGATCTACACCGGCAGTTGGTGCAATGGACGCATCGAACCCTCCATACCCAAGCGCTCTGTCACAGCCAGCTTTGGATTAGTGGTGCGGACGACGGCGTTTTCCAAGAACTTAAACCTCGCCCTGAAATTAAATTCCAACACGGCAGTGATCTCGGTGAACGCATGCTTTTGGCCATTGCAGCCGGATTAGGCCACAAAAGTTCAGTGGTTTTGATTGGCAGTGATTGCCCCGATATCAGCCGCGGTTATTTACACGCAGCGTTGTGTGCTCTACAAAGATTTGATTGTGTCCTCGGGCCTGCCTCAGACGGAGGCTATGTGCTGATTGGGATGAAAAAGGCTGAGCGACAGGTGTTTTCGGGTGTTGATTGGAGTACATCCCGTGTTTTGCAGCAAACTCGAGCTAAGTTGCGAGCACTGAATTTGTCGTGCTTTGAACTGCCAGTACTAAACGATATTGATCGCCCTGAGGACCTTGTACATCTCGACTTATTATCAGCCTTGCAACCATAACTTATATATAGAGGCCTCCTTTATAGATTTAACTTCCTTGACGGCTGCGATTTATAGGACTATTTTTCGCTCAACTGGGCTTGCGTTGTACTACCGACAATTCTTGCGCTAGTAGTTGGCGTATTTTTCTTGGTTCGGCTTTGTTTTACAGGGACTTTTGACATGCACCGGCGTCGCAAAATACGTTTCTATTTTTGGTATCGGAGTTGGGAGATTTCGGTATGGGTGACGATGATTTTGACGGGCTCGAAGAGTCTTATACTGAGCCACTTGGAGGGTTTGACACACCTCGTGAGGACAAGCAAATGAATAATCATTCTGGCGACCAACGGCGTCGGCTAGAGGAGGTGTTAGAACAGCGCCGTCTTGAGCGCCAAATTGCTGATTATGAATTCGATTGAGTGCAGTGATCTATTGATGACCCAAGTTTATAGATTCTAACTAGTCTACACTCATAGCGCTTTTGGGGCATAATGCGGCCTTCTTTTATGGGGGGCTTAGCGTTTGTTATCGCAACCGCTGCTGGAATTTCAAGCGCTGACTTTTGAACGGGATGACTGGCCCCTGTTCACCAATTTGTCCGGCATAGTTAGGGCTGGTGATATTCTCCAGATAACCGGACCTAATGGTTGCGGTAAGACAACGCTGTTACATATTCTCGCGACAATTCAGCCTGTTAATCGGGGTGTTTTATATTGGCAAGGTAAAGATATCTCCCAGTGTCGCCAGCAATACCTCGCAGCGATGGCATTTATCGGGCATAAACCGGCTCTTAAGTTATCCCTAACACCCCGAGAGAACCTGCTGTGGTTGGCTAAAATGCATTCCATGACTAGGTGTGCTAGTGCTGAAGCTCTGTTTCGTATTGGGTTGGCTGGGTTCGAAGATGTGCCTTGTGCTACGCTCTCAGCCGGACAGTTGCGCCGTGTGGCTCTGGCAACTTTGCACATGACACAAGCCAGTCTCTGGCTGCTCGATGAGCCCCTCACAGCGCTGGATGTTGAGGGTATCGCGAATCTTGAAACGTTATTGCTCGAGCATGTAACAAAGGGCGGTGCGGTGGTATTGAGTAGTCACCAACCTTTGACAAACCCGCTTGTACGCACACTCGCGCTAGATATTATGCCAGAGGCCGAGCTATAAAATGACGACTCTAAAGGGCGCTTTCTTCGGTCTTATTTTACGCGATTTGTCGGTTGCTTTGCGCCATCGGGGTGACCTCCTCAATCCTCTGTTTTTTTTCCTCATCGTTGCCACCTTAGTACCCTTGGGTATTAGCCCCGAGTCAGCCCGTCTGGCGGCAATGGCGCCAGGAATGATCTGGATTAGTGCCCTACTGGCAACGTTGTTGGCGCTAGATGATTTATTTCAGGCTGATTTTGCCGATGGTTCGCTAGTGCAGCTGGTGCTCAGCCCTCAGCCCTTGTGGTTGTTGGTGTTAGCAAAGATAATCGCTCACTGGTTGGTGACTGGTTTCCCCGTGGTTTTATTTTCTCCTTTACTTGGCCTGATGCTGTCACTGCCAAAAGAGGGTTTTTTGCCGTTGTTACTGGGCCTGGTGCTGGGTACGTCTGTCTTTAGCTTGCTGGGTGCAGTTGGCGCAGCATTGACAGTGGCTTTACATAAGGGCAGCGCCTTGCTGTCATTACTGGTGATGCCTCTCTATGTGCCTGTACTGATTTTTGGCACCAGTGCAGTCCAACGAGCGATTGATGGTATGAGCTACGGCGGCGTCATGGCTCTGTTGGCGGCAGCTTCTGGATTTACCTTATTAGTAGCGCCCTTTGCAGCAGCTGGTGCACTCAAAGTGGGTATTAACGGGTAATCGGCATTTTGTCGAATTGTTAGAGCAGGATAGTAAATATGTGGCAGTGGTTTCACAAACTGGGTTCGCCGCGCTGGTTTTATCAAATCAGCGGTAAATTTCTGCCTTGGTTGGCCCTAGCTTCGGTGGTACTAATTGTTACTGGTGCGGTTTGGGGTCTAGCCTTCGCCCCTGAGGATGCGCGACAGGGCAATAGTTTCCGCATTATTTACATCCATGTGCCTGCCTCCTTTCTTGCCCTTGCTGGTTACTATGTGATGGCTGCGGCGGGTGCTGTTGGCATGATTTGGAAAATAAAATTGGCCGATATGGTGATGGTTGCTGCTGCACCATTGGGTGCCGCGTTAACGTTTATCGCGTTGTTCACGGGGGCAGTTTGGGGAAAGCCAACTTGGGGCACCTACTGGATTTGGGATGCAAGAATCACTTCGATGTTGGTGCTGTTATTCCTTTATATTGGCATCATTGCTCTGTCACATTCTTTTAGTACTCGAGAGAGCTCCGCAAGGGCTTGTGCCATTTTAGCACTCGTGGGGACTGTGAATATCCCCATTATTTATAAGTCGGTAGACTGGTGGCATACCTTACACCAGCCCGCGACGATCAAGTTGAGCGGCGCGCCATCGATGCACCCCGATATGTTTAAACCACTGCTGGTGATGATTCTCGGTTTTTACTGTTTTTATGTGCTGGTCTTATTACTCAATACACGTACAGAAGTTCTTTTGCGAGAAGGCCGTACCAACTGGGTGAAAGATCTTGCTCAACCGAAGTAGTTTTATGCTAGTAAATGTTCGAAAAACAACGAGAAGACAACCAATGTTTCAATTTGAAAATCTTGATGCCTTTATGTCGATGGGGGGGCACGGCCCCTATGTTTGGGGCTCTTACGGTCTTAGCCTAGTAATTATGGGTTGGTTAGCGTTGGCGCCACTACGTCGTCAGCGGGTACTTCTTACGAAACTACACCAGCGTCTACAAGCAAAAGACCGGCGTATGCAAGGCGAGAGGAACGAAGGGTCATGAAACCCGAGCGCAAGCAGCGTCTATTAGTCGTGGTGTTTATCTTAGTGGTTGCGGGACTTGTGGTTGGCCTCTTGAGTTATGCCCTTCGGGAAAACATCAATTTATTTTATACCCCATCTCAGGTTGCGGCAGGCGAAGCGCCCACGAATCAACAAATTCGCGTTGGCGGCATGGTGGTGATTGGTAGCTTTCAACGGGCAAAGGACTCTCTCGACAACACTTTTCTTGTCAGTGATGGTTCGGCCAACTTATTAGTGCATTATTCCGGTATTTTGCCCGACCTCTTTGCTGAGGACGAGGCCGCTGTTGCGACCGGAATATTGGGTGAGGACGGGGTATTTCTCGCTCAACAAGTATTGGCCAAACACGATGAAGAATACACCCCGCCCGAAGTTGCCGATGCCATGCAGCAGGCCATTGATAAAAAAGCAAAAGCAAAAATCAGTGGGGCTAAGCAAGAGGGAGGTAAAGTACTGAACACGCCAGAGGCCACCTACTAATGATTGCTGAACTGGGTCACTTTGCTCTCATATTGGCACTCGGCTTGGCGTTTTCTCAGGCATTGATCCCACTGGCTGGAACAATCGCCGAAAAGCCTTTATGGATAGCTACGGCTAGGCCTTTGAGTTGTGGACAGTTTGTTTTTGTCGCCATTAGTTTCGCTTGCCTGGTGGCAGTGTTTTTGCAGGATGACTTTTCCGTTGCCTATGTCGCTAATAACTCAAACTCGCTGTTGCCCCCTTATTATAAAGTCAGTGCTGTCTGGGGAGCGCACGAGGGCTCGCTTTTACTATGGACCCTGATCCTCGCCGGCTGGACATTGGCTGTCGCGATGATGAGTCGTGCTTTGCCAGATGACATGGTGGCCCGAGTGCTGTCAGTGATGGGTATGATTGCCGTCGGCTTTTATTTGTTCATGTTGCTCACCTCTAATCCCTTCGAGCGCCTTTTACCGTTTCCGCCCATGGACGGTAAAGATCTCAATCCACTACTGCAGGATGTTGGCTTGATTATTCATCCGCCAATGCTGTACATGGGTTATGTCGGTTTTTCGGTAGCTTTCGCCTTTGCAGTTGCGGCATTGTTGGCAGGGCGTATGGACTCGGCCTGGGCACGCTGGACTCGCCCCTGGACCAATGCCGCTTGGTCCTTTTTGACCGTGGGCATTTTCCTGGGTAGTTGGTGGGCCTACTACGAACTGGGCTGGGGAGGCTGGTGGTTTTGGGATCCGGTTGAAAACGCCTCGCTGATGCCCTGGCTTGCCGGCACCGCATTAATGCACAGCCTCGCAGTATCGGAAAAACGCGGCCTGTTTCGCAGTTGGACCCTGCTACTGGCAATACTTGCCTTTTCCCTGAGTTTGTTGGGTACGTTTTTGGTGCGCTCAGGGGTTTTGACCTCCGTACATGCCTTTGCGACAGACCCTACCCGTGGTGTGTTTATTCTGGCCTTTCTCGGCGTAGTGATTGGTGGTTCGTTATTGCTTTTTGCCCTGCGTAGTTCAAGTCTTGGTGCGACGGCTAGCTTTAATTGGTTGTCTCGCGAAGCGGGCCTCCTGCTTAACAATGTGCTGTTAGTGGTGATGTTGGCGATGATCTTGCTGGGCACGCTCTATCCGCTGGTAGCGGATGTCCTCGGTTGGGGAAAGATTTCAGTCGGTCCCCCGTATTTCAATTTTTTCTTCGTACCCCTCGGATTACTACTTGTACTGGCAATGGGGGTCGGCGCCAGTTTGCAATGGAAGCGCCAAGCCAGCGGTAGTTTACAGCGGCTGTTAAAAGCCCCATTACTGGCTAGCCCTGTGCTAGCTGTGCTTTGGCTCTTGCTAGCGGGGTGGAGCTTGAAGATCGCCTCGTTACTTGGCTTAGCAGCAGCCTTGTGGTTGATTCTTTTCACGCTGCAAGATATCTGGAAAAAATCCGATCACTCTCAGGGGCGTCGCACCGGCCTGGGTCGCTTGAAACCGAGTTACTGGGGTATGGTCATTGCCCACCTGGGTATTGCCGTGCTTGCTATCGGCATTACTTTAACCAGTAATTACAGTGACCAGCGGGATGTACGACTGGCCACCAACGAGCGTATACAGGTTGCAGGTTACACCTTTTTGTTTAAAGGGGTCGAGCAAGTCCGCGGTCCAAACTACATTGCGCAACAGGGTAGCTTTGATGTTTTTACTAATGCAGACGGCGACGACGTTAAACCCTTTACGACCTTGAAACCCGAGAAAAGGCGCTACCTGGCGACCGGTAATGTGATGACCGAAGCGGATATTGACGGTGGGCTGTTTCGCGATCTTTATGTGGCGCTCGGCGAGCCTCTGGGCGATGGCGCCTGGTCTGTACGGGTTTATGTGAAACCGTTTATACGCTGGATTTGGCTGGGAGCATTTATGATAGCGCTGGGTGGCGTGATCGCGGTACTTGATAAGCGTTATCGTAAAACGCCGGTTAATGTTACGCGGGGCAATGTAACGCAGCCATCGTCTGAGCAAAAGGGTGCTCCAAAACCAGCCTTGGCACATGCCAAAAAAGGAAATTAAACTGTGGGCAGAATTAAATTATTTATTCCCTTAATTATTTTTGTCGTGCTGGCTGCCATTCTCTACTGGGGCCTGGGGCGCGATCCCAATGCCATGCCCTCTGCGTTAATCAGCCGTCCTGTTCCAGCCTTTCAATTACCCGCGTTGGGGCAATTAGCATCCACTGAAGATGACAACCAGGTGGTTGCAGAGCAAGCTGAAATACTCGATGAGTCTCTATTTCTCGGTCAAGTGTCATTATTAAATGTGTGGGCAACCTGGTGTGTGTCCTGTCGTGTTGAACATCCTTATTTAATGGACATCTCCGAGACGGGCGTGCGTATTATCGGCCTCAATTACAAAGACGAAGTGGGTGCTGCTCAGCAGTGGTTGGCAAAATATGGCGACCCCTATGCACATACTATTTCAGACACCACAGGAGGTATGGGCCTCGATCTTGGTGTTTTTGGCGCGCCCGAAACCTACCTTGTCGATCACCTCGGGGTGATTCACTACAAGCATGTGGGTGTGGTCGATGACAGAGTTTGGCGAACGACACTTCAACCAAAGTATCAACAGCTGCGCGATGCCTTAACCGAGAAAAAAAATGACAGTTGATGACTATCAGGGCTTCGCTTTTCATTCAATACAGTGGCTTGTCATAAAAAAAAGCTTAGTTTGTTTACGGGCTTCACTTTTGCTATTGAGTCTGTTATGCCTGCCAGCCTGGAGTGTCATCGAGGTCGACAGGCTCTCAAGTCCTGAGTTGACCGAACGCTATCAGCAGCTAGTGGCCGAATACCGCTGTCCCAAATGTCAGAATCAAAATTTGGCGGAGTCTAACTCGCCCATTTCCATCGATCTGCGCAACGAAATTCGCCGCCTTCTCGAAGAGGGCGCCAGTGATGCGCAAATTAGCGATTATCTGGTGGCTCGCTACGGTGAATTTATTCTCTACCGCCCCCGGGTTCAGGCAAGTACCTATTTGCTTTGGCTGGCTCCAGCCGTATTACTGTTACTAGGTTTGTTGGTTATTGTTTTTATTATTCGCCGACAAAAACGTGCTACTAGTACAGCTCAGGCTGCACTGAGTGGGGCAGAGCAAGCGGCATTACAAACTTTGTTAAGCGATGTGGAAAACCAGCAAAACAAAAGCAAAAGTTCAAATAAGGCGGAAGTAGAGTGAGTTTCTGGTTAGTGGTAAGTGCCTTTTTAGTTATGGCGCTGAGCTTTGTGCTCTACGGTTTTTTGCCCGGCGTTAAACGACGTCGTAATAGAGCTGATCTTTCAAACGTGGCGGTTCAACAAAAGGGGGATCAACAGCAACAATTAAACATTGGCCTTTTTTACGAGCAGAAAGCCAATCTCGACAACCAGCGCGATAGCGGCACTCTGGATGAAGGTGAATACAAAGAATTACTTGCCGATACGCAAAGGCGCTTGCTACAGGATGTGAAGCTCAGCGATAAAAATAGCACCGCATCCGCACAAAGGGCCAGTACTAATAGCGGCAGCTGGTTGCTGATTAGCGGAGCCTTTGTTCTGCTGGCTTTTTCGCTGTTTCTCTATGGCAAACTCGGTGCGGCTACAGATATGGAGATCGCTAAGCTACTTAAACTCAGTCAAAGCCAGCAAGCTGTAGGGCAAGATTCGGCAAGCGCCATAGCGGAACAATTGCACACTGCTTTAATAAAGGGCACTAATAAAAGCCCCGATAATCTTTATTACTGGGTGATGCTAGCGCGAATGGAGCAAGAGCGTAATGACTTTAATGCGGCTGCAGCAGCCTATAAAAGTGCTTTAGTCGTCGCCCCGAACGATGCCGATATTCATGCCGAACTGGCACAAGTTTTATTTTCTTTGGCGAACAATATACCGACAGACGAGATGCAAACCCATGCCCATAAAGCCTTGGCGTCAGACCCAACTAATGCCAGTGCGCTCGGCTTGTTGGGCATCGCCGCCTTTGCCCGTGAAGACTACAGTGGGGCGAGCACCTATTGGCAAGCGGCCTTAAATAATACACCCCCCATGTCGGGTAGCGCCGAAGCCCTGCGCTCTGGGATTAGCCGTGCTAAGGCCTTGTTGGGTGAAGCAGTGAGCGACTGGTCGATAAGTCTCAAGGTTTCACTACCGGCGCCTATGGTTGCTCCGAGGGATGCCACCGTATTTATCTATTTGCGAGAGTGGCAGGGTATGCCCATGCCGTTAGTTGCACAGCGTGTGCGCGTGGCCGACTTGCCGCTAACGATTAAATTTGATGACACCATGGCGCTATCGCCCGAACGCTTGCCCAGTAGTATTGGTCAGATTGAAGCTGTGGCGCGCATTGCCATGTCGGGTAATCGACAATCGAGTAGTGGTGATTTAGAGGGGCGCTTGGGGCCGCTGAGTGCCGAGCAATTGGCTGAGCCGTTGAATTTGGAAATTAATCGGCGTTTGCCCTGAAATGCTTATGTTGCAGAAATTTTAGCTTTCACGTTACAAAGGAATAATATGATCTGGACTATCTACCTCTCCGGTGAAATACACACTGACTGGCGCGAACAATTAAAGCAGGGTTGTGAAGTACACAATTTGCCGGTTGAATTCACTTCTGCCGTTACCAATCACGAAGCCAGCGACAGTGCGGGCGATGTACTGGGTGCAGAGCAGAGCGGCTTTTGGCGCGATCACAAGTCAGCAAAAATCAATGCCATACGCACAAAAAACCTCATTGAAAGCTGTGATCTGGCGATTGTGCGCTTTGGCGACAAATATAAACAATGGAATGCGGCTTTTGATGCGGGCTATTGTGCGGCTCTGGGCACGCCCTATATTACGCTGCATGATGAGAATGTCGTCCACCCACTCAAAGAGGTCGATGCTTCGGCAATGGCGTGGGCGACAACACCCGAGCAAGTGGTCGAAATACTAAAGTACGTCGTTAGCAAATAATAAATAATGTCTCCAGACCTCGAGTAAATCGGCGTGAAAAAAAGCGATAAAAAATATGAAAAGGCCATTAGAGAAGCGTTGACCGAGGCCTGTGATATTGCGCTAAATGAAGTGCCTGGCTTTCAGTGGCTGACTCATCAGGTGAATTACAATCGCTTTCCCGACTCCCTGTCGGTGGTATGTATCTTTGATACAAAGAGTGAGTTAGCCAGTGCATTGCTTGCTCAACAAGATGATTTTTTACGAAGTGTCATTCGTGAAAAGTTAAGTGCTGTTGGTATTTCGATGAAGGATATGTCGCGGCAAATTTGTTTTGATAGCGAAGAGGCCTGCGCATTTGAGCATGGTGGTCGATGGCAAGAACGCTTGAGATAGATAGCGTATTGTCAGCGTTAAATTATTTTTGCTGTTCGCAACAGCTAAGTGTCGTTCAATTGGAGAATTACATCTAAATATGAACCAGACTAAACACGAAGATAAAGCGACCTATAAGGCTACCCACACGCCTGAGAAAATTGCCGACCGTTTGCAAGACGGCCCGAGTTCGGTCTATCTCAAGGATTTTGTCTACGGTGCTGTCGACGGAGCGGTAACCACATTCGCGGTTGTTGCAGGTGTGGCCGGTGCAGGCATGTCAGCCGGGGTCATTATTGTTTTGGGTTTTGCCAATTTATTGGCCGACGGCTTTAGTATGGCTGTTAGTAATTATCTGGGTACGCGCGCGGAGAATCAATTTCGCGCCGAGACACGCAAACGAGAGCAAGATGAAATTCACAAATGGCCGGAGGGTGAGAGGGAAGAAGTGCGGCAAATTTATGCTTTGAAGGGATTCGAGGGTGAGTTGCTCGACCAGGTTGTCGAGGTGATTACCGATGACCATGAGCGCTGGATCGATACCATGTTACTGGAAGAACACGGTATGAGTTTGCAGGATCATCATCCTGGCAAAGCGGGCTTCGCGACCTTCGTTGCGTTTTCCCTAGTTGGGCTGATTCCACTATTGCCCTATCTCCTCAATTGGATAAGTCCTGGCACTGTAGTGAGCACTTTTTTCTGGAGTTCGAGCTTGACGGGCGCCGCTTTCCTTTGGGTGGGTGCAGTGAAAGCTCGCTTTGTTAACCAATCTCGAATTATTGGTGCACTTGAGACTATTGGTATTGGCGGTGTTGCCGCTGTATTGGCCTATGGTGCTGGTATTGTGTTAAAGGGCCTAGTCGAGTAGTAGACACCAGCGCTATATTGTGGACTGTTCAAATCTTTTCTATTCATACCCCCTAGACAAAATCATCATTAACAATAGTTCGCATTGCGGTGAGGACAATTTCATTATTGGGGAAAGATCCGCCGACCGGATTGCTGACCTCAAGGAAAAAAGTTTCGTCATCCTCTTGAATACTATCCGCTATTATTTCAACACCAATAAGAGTGCTCGTTTTGCCGGCCTCAATAAGGGCGATGCCGCTCGCGGCTATATAGTCCTCCCCGGCAATTGCACTGCCGTCTAGGGTCCGATAATTAACGGTGGCATTAGTACTTAGAGTTTCGGGAATAAATAATAAGAAGTAGTTGATGTGGTTCCCACTGCCTTCTTGGGGGCTTACATCGACCTCACCTGGGTTTTGTGGGACATTGCCGTTAAACTGAGAGGCCGCAATGAGTTGATCATTAAATTGCAGCCATTCGATTTCATGTAGGGTATTCGTATCCCCTGTAGCAAGTGTGTTTACGTCGAGCTGGCCAAGGCCTTTATTGGCAATTGAGTGTTCTGAAAAATTACCGTCGAAAATAGCGGTATCGGTGCCCTGACCGCCAATTAGAATATTATTGCCCAGCCCCCCTCTAAGCTGATTATTAAACTCATTACCTGTAAGTCTGTCGTTCCCCGAACCGCCGATAATATTCTCAATAAAAGTGTCGTAGGCAATAGCTATATTATCGGCCGCACTTGAAACGACAACACCTTGCTTGCTGTCCCAAGTTTCCTTGATGCCAATGGAGCTAAACCTACCGTCATTTAGGTCGACTTGTAGGTCGGTACTCTGGTTCGAAAGATCAAGGGTGTCAATGCCGCCGGCATCCCAGATGGTTCGTAATTCTGCTTGACTATTGCTGAACACATAAGTGTCGTCGCCAGTTCGGGTGGTGAGATTGGGGCCGTATAAATACTGCATGGCTAGTAAATCGTATAACATTGGCGTTGTAGGTTGTACGGTATACCAGCTATAGGAGTTCTCGCCAGTTTGAGTGAAAGTATAGCCTGCACCTTCGTAGTCGGTATTACTCATAACGGTGTATTGTGTGGAGTCCTCCTCATCACTTAAAAGGCTGTCATTATTTTTTTTACTTTCAAAAGGGTGCGCTAGGCCTAAGGCGTGACCAATTTCATGGAGCAAGGTGGTGTAACCGAATGAGCCGGGCTGATAAGTGCCTCCTGAAAAGCGATCTAGCCAGATATCCCCTGACTCTTCAGGTTCGCCTGGTATATAGGCCCAAGCTGCGGCCGTGGGGTTATCAGTTACCACTTGGCTAAATGCCACGCGGATAACACCATAGGTTTCGGCATCTTCAACCTGATTAAATGTAATGTCGGCTACTTCTGCCCAAGCGTCCAAAGTTTGATGGAATGAATTAATTTGCGAGGTGTTGAGTGCACTCCAGCTGTCGGGTTCCCCTCCTGCATAATCGGCAACCCAATAGGCGCTCCCTTGGGGGATACTATAGCTCAAGATAACACCTTCACCGAAATTAACGCCCCATTGTTGACCTGTAATCAAGGGGTTAATTCGGGGGTTGCCAGAAATGGGTGTCGTTGTACTTTTCATAATTGCATCCTGCGTATATGAATATTTATTACTGTGCAACTTAATCAGACCGTTTTTATTTACCATAGGTCGAGGAAGCTTGAAAATCTCGGTACTAGTCGAGGTATTAGCAACATAAATGTTGTTAGCTCTGGGTGTTTACAGGTCGACTCTGACAGTCAAGTCCCAAGTGGCATTGACCCAGTTATCCCAAAAACGCCACTGTGACTGGAGTTTAGGCCTTGTTGAGCATAGATGACTAAAAGATGAGGCAGACAAAGGTGTTAAACGAAATGAATATCCCGTCAATGTTTAGACCAAATTAGTATTAACTTTAAACAACTTCGTATTCATGGGACACACTGTTAGAGATCGTCTCGAGCGGAAGAATAAACCTGAACTTTGAGCGATAACTGCGGCTACAAACTGAATTTTTGGGGTTTTATGAGCAGGAAAATAGGCAACGTGATGGTGGCTTGTCGATATTCGACGGAAAGGGCGGGGTTTATCGACAATCCGTCATTGATCAGTGTGCTATTTCGAAGTGTTGGGTTATGGGCTGTTTTAAAGATGTGTTTATAATTTATCAAATAACCCGGCGGTATACGTTATTGATCTAATAGAGAGCGCTTTAGTGCTAAGTGGATGGCACGAGCTCGCCGCAAGTCATGCTTGTGTGTTTATTAGAAGTAGCTCGGATGGGTGTTAATGCCATAAATAGTGGTGATACGTTTTTTTTCAATCTTTTAGCTATAAGGCGCTGATGGCGTAAGCACTTTGAGAGGGTTAGAGAAGAGGGGTATGCCCATCATTCTTCATTTTGGTTGCCGGTGTGGGATTCGAGTTCAGCTGTTGGGAGTCAAAACTTTGGCTATAGTGACAAATAATTGATTTTTAGAGAACTGATGATGACGGCCTTGAATCCTTGTTTATGACTGTGCTCTACTTATCTGACATGACCCAAGACAATACATCTAATCATCAATCGAAGGGCGCCAATTTGCCGTCTATCAAGCATTTCTTGTCGTATGGACTGGCACTATTATTTGTCTTTGTCTCTCTTAATCCAGTTCAGGCTGGGATGGCTGTGCGTCACGATGTCATGGATACCAACATTGCTAGCAGTGACTCGACTGCTCCTACCTCTAAAGTGAAGAAAGACACCGATCATAGTGTCATGCTGGTAGGTGAAACCAGTCCACGCCATGTAATGGCTATGGATAAAACCAGTCTCGATAAAACCACTAGTAGTTCGGCAGAAGATTGCCAAGCAGAGTGTGATTGCTGCCCGGGTTTGTGCTCTGTCTATTTGCCGAATAACTTGACGTCATCAACCTTTTTTACCTCTAACGCTGCTTTGGCTGAGTCGGCCTTTCAAAGCACCGTTGCCACTCGTAGCCCCCTGTTTCGCCCCCCATTTCCCACTAAGGCAAGATAGTTGCGCCTGCGCATAGGTGCTACTGGATAGTGGGAGCTGTTATTTCGCTCCTGATTATGTCAACCGCTACTTGGCGGTCGCATCAAATTATTAGCTGTTTACTCACTTCTTTGGGTGGCGTAGTGGTTAATAAAAGTAATATCGAGAGTAGAAATGAAAAATGTAGTTATGGGTTTGGCGCTAATATCGCTAGGTCTTATTAGCAAGGGCTGGGCAGAGCCGGCTATTTCCCCTCAGCCTACACTGAGTCTACAGCAAGCCATCCACCATGCCGTTAACAACGACCCCTGGATAAAGGGCAGTGAGCTTAACGAACGGGCCTTGCTGGCAGAAAGTATTGCCGATGGTGAATTACCTGATCCGAGCTTAAGTGTTGGATTGCTTAATTTGGCGACGGATACGTTTAATTTTGATCAGGAGCCAATGAGTCAGTTTAGAGTGGCGCTTGCGCAAGGTTTTCCCCGTGGCGATACCTTGCAATTAAAGCGTCAACAGAAACGTCAACAAAGCTCTGCTTATCCGTTTTTGCGCGCAGATAGAAAAGCGCGGGTCATCTTGCAAGTTAGTTTGCTCTGGTTTGACGCTTTTCTGGCTCGCCAGAGCGTGGCCTTAATTGAAAACAATCGGCATTTATTTGAGCAGTTGGTTGATGTCGCCCACGCCAATTACACGAGTACATCGGGTTCGACTCGCCAGCGAGATGTGATTCGCGCTGAATTCGAACTGGGCAGACTTGATGATCGGCTGAGTAGACTTTGGCAAGATCACGATGTTGCGCAACAGGCACTCGGTGAGTGGTTGCCTACAGCACTTTTGAAGAGAGGCTTACCCGACAATCTTCAAACCAATGTCTTGATGCCCAACGATTTTGACGATAAACACCAGACGCAGGCGCATATTGTCAAACACCCCCGAGTGCAGGCACTTGACCGCGATATCGCCGTTATTACCACCGGAATAGAACTGGCCCGTCAGCAATATAAACCGGAGTGGGGTGTCAATGCGGCCTATGCCTATCGTGAAGATGAACCGGGGGGAGATGATCGCACAGATTTTGTTTCCATGGCTTTTACCGTTGACTTGCCACTATTTACGGCCAATCGGCAAGATCGTCGCGTTTCAGCAGCCAGTGATCGACGAGCGGCTGCCCAAACGAAACGGGATCTACTATTGCGCGAATTGATGGCGGGCTTCGAACAAGCAACCGCAGAATTACGACGCTTAGATGAACGTTTAACACGTTACCAGGATGACTTGTTGCCGCAGGTACACGATCAGGCCGACGCTATCCTGGCGGCTTACACTTCTGACGGTGGTGATTTTGCCGAAGTGATACGCGCCCGCATTGCTGAGTTAAATACTCGGATTATGGCTTTGCAGCTCAAGGTCGAACGTCAAAAAGCACTGGCAAAAATGCAATATTTTATTGTGCCTAACAGTGTAGTTGATTTATTGGAGGGAGAATTAGAATGAAAAATAGCGGGATTTTTTTCATTACCTTATCGCTTGGTGTTGTTGGCGGCTTTATTGTTGGTGCGAATTATTTTAATTGGCAGGTGGCCAAACCTGATGAAACGGCACGCCAGTCCAATGAGCCTCTTTATTGGCAAGCACCAATGGACGCCAACTACCGGCGCGATGAGCCGGGTTTATCACCGATGGGCATGGAATTAGTGCCTGTCTATGCAGAGCAGACGAAAGGAAGCGCTGGCGCAGTGACAATATCCCCAGAGGTTGAAAATAACCTGGGTGTGCGCACGGCGGCGGTTCAATTTAAACCTTTTAATATGGCGATTAATACAGTCGGCTATGTGGGGTTTGATGAGGATCGTTTGATTCATATTCACCCTCGGGTTGAAGGCTGGTTAGAGAAACTTTATGTCAAGTCAGAGGGCGAGTCAGTGCAGGCTGGACAACCCTTATATGCCATGTACTCACCAAAACTGGTGTCGGCTCAGGAAGAGTTTGTCCTTGCCTTGCAACGGGGTAATCAACGCTTGATTCGCGCTGGAGAAGAGCGCTTGCAGACTTTACAAGTAGCGCAGGCGCAAATTGATGCCTTAAAAAAAACTCGCCTGCCGTCAAAAACCATCATTGTGTATTCACCCCAGGAGGGGGTTATCTCGAATCTGGGTGTGAGAGAAGGCATGTTTGTTAAACCCGGTACGGCGCTAATGTCAGTTGGGGCTCTCGATGAAGTATGGGTCACCGCCGAAGTTTTTGAGCGACAAGCCGGCGCTCTAGCTGTAGGTAATGCGGTGACGATGTCACTGGATTATTTGCCGGGGGAAGAGTGGCAGGGGCAGGTCGATTATATTTACCCCATTCTCGATAACGAAACTCGAACGGTGCGAGTGCGTTTACGCTTTGCCAATATGGGTGGTCTGCTCAAACCCAATATGTTTGCCCAGGTAATTATTCACAGCGGTGAATCGACCCCGACTCTGCAAGTTCCCCGGCAAGCGTTAATTCGCACAGGCAGTCAAAACCGGGTGGTCCTGGCTCTGGGGGAGGGTCGTTTTAAATCTGTGACAGTAACCCTGGGACGCATAGGTCGCGGCGAGGCAGAAATCCTCAAAGGTATTGAAGAAGGTGACAAGGTCGTGACCTCAGCGCATTTTCTGCTGGATTCTGAATCCAGTATTGAGTCCGATTTTCAGCGTATGGCTAGAGACTGAGGATACAGAGAATGATAGAAAAAATTATTCGATGGTCTATTAATAATCGTTTGTTCGTGGTGATCGGTGCGCTGGTATTAGCAGGTGCAGGCTTGTTTTCCCTTAAAAATACGCCGATTGATGCGATACCCGATCTCTCCGATGTACAGGTCATTATTAAAACCGCCTACCCTGGTCAGGCTCCTCAGGTGGTAGAAGACCAGGTGACTTACCCACTGACCACGGCGATGCTATCTGTGCCCGGCGCAAAAACGGTGAGGGGTTACTCTTTTTTTGGTGATTCTTATATTTATGTGATTTTTGATGACGATACTGATTTGTACTGGGCCCGCAGCCGGGTACTTGAGTATTTGAGTCAGGTAGCACCGACGTTACCAACGACGGCCAAGCCCCAATTAGGGCCAGATGCCACCGGAGTAGGCTGGATTTATATTTACGCCCTGATGGATAAAACCGGCAAACACGATATTAGCCAGTTACGTAGCCTACAGGACTGGTTTTTAAAGTATGAATTACAGACTGTGCCTGGTGTCTCTGAAGTCGCAGCGGTCGGGGGCATGGTCAAACAATATCAGGTCAAGGTGGACCCGGAGAAACTCCGCGCCTTTGGTATTCCTCTCAGCCATATTCAACAGGCGGTGCAGCGCAGTAACCAGGAAATTGGTGCCTCGGTGGTTGAAATGGGCGAGGCGGAATACATGGTTAGCGTCAGTGGTTATTTAAAAAACCGTGCTGATCTTGAAAGCATTCCCCTGGGTATGAATGTCAAAGGAACGCCTTTATTGCTGCGAGATATTGCCGATATTAATCTGGGGCCACAGATGCGCCGGGGTATTGCGGAACTCAACGGCGAGGGAGAAGTGGTCGGTGGTATTGTGGTGATGCGCTATGGTGACAATGCGCAACAGACGATTAATGGCGTTAAAAACAAGCTGGAAGAGCTAAGGCTTGGCCTACCAGAGGGCGTTGACATTATCACTGTTTACGATCGCTCCGGTCTTATTGGCAGGGCGGTGGATAATCTTTGGCATAAATTACTCGAAGAGTTTGCCATGGTGGCAGTGGTCTGTATGGTTTTCTTATTCCATATTCGCTCTTCTTTAGTTGCAATTATCAGTTTGCCGGTGGGTATTTTAACGGCGTTTATCATCATGTACTTACAGGGTATTAATGCCAATATTATGTCGCTGGGCGGTATTGCGATTGCCATTGGCGTGATGATTGATGGCGCTATTGTGATGATCGAAAATATGCACAAGCAGATGGAAGGCAAAGCTCTCACTGATCAAAATCGTTGGCAAATTGTTGCGACCTCGGCCAGTGAAGTTGGGCCATCATTGTTTTTCAGTTTGCTGATTATTACCGTCAGTTTTCTCCCTGTTTTTGCTCTTGAGGCCCAGGAGGGACGAATGTTTGCCCCTCTTGCCTACACCAAAACCTATGCGATGGCGGCATCTGCGGTGTTGGCGATTACCCTTGTGCCCGTGTTACTTGGCTATTTTGTACGTGGCAAAGTGCGAGCTGCGTATAAAAACCCTCTCAATCGTTACTTAACGAAGCTCTATATGCCGGCTTTAAGGCAGGTACTGCGTGCCCCAAAAATCACAATATTGACAGCCCTTTTCTTGACGCTTCTGGCTTTATGGCCAGCCAGTCAAATTGGTAGCGAATTTATTCCGCCACTGGATGAGGGTGATTTGATGTATATGCCCAGCACTTATCCTGGTATTTCCATTGGTAAAGCGAGAGAGTTTCTGCAACAAACGGATAAGCTTATTCGCACGGTGCCAGAGGTGAAAACAGTGTTTGGCAAAATGGGTCGGGCCGAGAGTGCAACTGACCCTGCACCTTTAACGATGATAGAAACGTTTATTCAATTTAAAGACCGCGATCAATGGCGCGAGGGCATGACAGCAGAAAAAATCCGTCAGGAGCTGGATGAGCGT
This sequence comes from Porticoccaceae bacterium, assembly GCA_041622675.1. GTDB lineage: Bacteria > Pseudomonadota > Gammaproteobacteria > Pseudomonadales > Porticoccaceae > Reddybacter. The sequence continues at coordinate 56,834 of JBFJYH010000004.1, read as the reverse complement.
TTGCAATTCCCTGGTATTACCAACGCCTGGGTAATGCCCATTAAAACCCGCATCGACATGCTCGCCACCGGTATTAAAACCCCTGTGGGGGTTAAAATTTCTGGACCTCAATTAAAAGAAATACAGGCGATTGGTTTACAACTTGAGTCTATTCTTAAAACGGTTCCGGGTACTGCCTCGGTGTATTCTGAACGTGTTGCCGGTGGGCGCTATATAAAGGTGGATATTGATCGAGAGCGTGCGGCACGCTATGGGCTGACCATTGCCGATGTACAGCAAGTGATTGCTACAGCCATTGGTGGGGTTAACATTACTCAAACTGTTGAAGGCTTGGAACGTTACCCGGTCAATATTCGTTATCCCCAGGCGTATCGAGATTCCGTCGAGCAATTGGCACTGTTGCCCATTGTCACGACACGCGGTCAACGTATAGCCCTCGCGGATGTGGCGCGCGTGTATATTGAAGATGGTCCATCCGGCATTAAAAGTGAAAATGCGCGGATCAATGGTTGGACATTTATCGATCTTAAAGGTGTGGATATTGGTAGCTACGTGCAAGACGCGCAGCAGACGGTGAATGCGCAAATCAACTTGCCTCCAGGCTATTCTCTAACCTGGTCAGGTCAGTACGAATACATGTTGCGGGCCCAGGAAAAGCTCACCTATGTGGTACCTTTAACCCTTATGGTCATTATTTTACTGCTGTACGCTAATTTTCGAAGTATGACGGAGGTGGCCATTATAATGGGGACTTTGCCGATGGCAGTGGCCGGTGGCTTATGGCTAATGTATCTCGCCGGTTACAACTTCTCTGTTGCGGTTGGGGTTGGCTTTATTGCATTGGCGGGTGTGGCCGTGGAGATCGGTGTGATTATGCTGGTCTATCTTAACCAGGCCTGGGACGAAACAGTCACAGTCTGTGAACAGGAAGGGCAGAGCATTGACGATGATAAACTCAGGGAAGCTGTTGTAAGTGGGGCTGGACTGCGAGTACGGCCAGTGACGATGACCGTTGCGGCGACTATTGGCGGATTATTACCCATTTTGTTAGGGGACGGTACCGGCTCAGAAGTTATGAGCCGCATCGCAGCGCCTATGGTTGGTGGTATGTTTAGTGCGTTGTTACTGGTTTTATTGGTATTACCTGCAGTTTATTATTTGTGGCGTAAAGCTCAGCTTCGGGGGGCGCGGCCTTAGCTATTTCGCCTCTAGCGACGGCGCTTTATGGGGAGACGTGTTTGATAAACGCTATTCTTGTCATGCTACGCCTTATTTTTACCTGCGCTATTCTTGGTGCAAATCGTGGGTATTTAATCGCGAGACTCAATGGTTTGCTGTAGGGTTCGGCGAGGCGGGGCTAAGAGCGTGCACCGTTTAAACGCAATGGATCATAATGCATGGACCATTAAGTGACAGTAAGGAGGGTTTCGCGATTGGCGGTAAAGATGTTATGAGCTTTGTACTGACATTACTATTAACGTTTCTCATTGTCTCGATAGCGCTGTGGGTATTTCTACGCTTGGGTGCACCTGTTTACCGTCCTAACAAGAACAATGTCATTACCCTTTTAGAGCTTGTACTCGCTGGCAATGCCACGGAAAATGACTGGCACGTTTTTATAGGTATACCGCTGCGCCATTGTGAGCGTTTACAGGCCATTCAACAGCGTTGCTCAGATCTCGGTGAGACTGAATATGTGGGTGAGAGTAGTGCTACGTTATTTACAGAGGAAGGTACTCAGGCCCTCCAACAAATTCTTGAAGAGCTTAAACATCAGGATTTCGATTAATGAATGACATGTCTACAGTGGCGCGGTTTATCCTTTTTGGGGCAGCCTTCGTCGTTGTCATCGCCGGGCTCAAAGCGGCCGAACCCTTGCTAGTGCCATTTTTGCTTTCAATTTTTATTGCCTTAATTTGTTCGCCGTTATTGGTTTGGCTCAAATCCAGACGCGTACCCAGTGGTTTAGCTATTTTGCTGATTGTGTTGGGGGTGGTTTGCCTAGGGGCGATAGTCGGTGCTGTAGTGGGTTCTTCTATAAGGGAGTTTCGTGCCGATTTACCTGAATATCAGGCACGCTTGTTGTTAATAAGTAGTGAGGTGCAGGGATGGCTGGCGGGCAAAGGCGTCAATCTGGATCCTGCTGTTTGGCAACAAAGTTTCAACCCTAATGTCGTGATGCAGCTAGCGGGAAATACCCTGGCATCGTTTGGCAATGTGATGACGAATGCTTTTTTAATATTACTTACAGTAATCTTTATTTTTGCTGAAGAGGTAGGTTTCCGGGAAAAGTTACTCAATGCACGGGGTGCTAGTGAGAGTTCGCTAGAAAGCCTAAAAAACTTTAGTGGCAGTGTTAATCGCTACCTCGCGATTAAAACCTTGCTTAGCCTAGCGACGGGGCTTCTTGTCTTGCTGGTGTTGTGGGCACAAGGTGTAGATTATCCAGTGATGTGGGCTTTACTGGCTTTTCTTCTCAATTTTGTACCGACGGTGGGCTCTTTTTTGGCGGCTATACCTGCGGTTTTATTGGCTTTGATTCAACTTGGACCGGGTCAGGCTGGTTTTCTCGCTTTTGCCTATGTCACAATCAATCTGGTCATTGGCAATGTCATTGAACCGCGCTGGATGGGTAAAGGCTTAAACCTCTCACCCCTCGTCGTTTTTCTGTCTCTAGTTTTCTGGGGATGGGTACTTGGGCCTGTGGGCATGCTGTTGTCTATTCCCCTGACAATACTGGTTAAAATTGCTTTGGAAAGTGATCCCGATACCGCCTGGATTGGTATCATGCTCGGCTCTGGTAAGGCCCAATTGAGGGCGACGATAAATCAGGAAGACGCACCTTGAGCGCTGAGTATCATCCCTTTTACAACGAATTAGTGAGCCATCTTCAAAGCTTATTGCCGGCTGCCCACTTAAAGCTTTCACATCTACACTTCGAAGATGTAGGGCATCGTGAGTTGAAGCTGTGGTTGCTTGACCCCGTTGGAATGGACGCCCCTTTAAGCGAGGAAGAGGTCAGTGCTGTTTTTGCAGACCCTCCTTATTGGAGCTTTTGCTGGGGCAGTGGTTTGGCAACAGCCGAGCGTTTACTGAATGGTATACAGGCTATCAAGGGTAAAACGGTGCTAGATTTCGGCTGTGGTTCTTCGGTGGTTGGTATCGCCGCTGCATTAGCTGGGGCGGCAAGGGTGATTGCCTGTGACATTGATCCGTTAGCGTTGAAAGCGAGTGCTTTAAATGCGAGTGAGAATGGCGTTGAGCTAGAGTTTCTTGACGATTTTTTCATCTTCGAAGAAAAAGTCGATATCCTGTTTGCATCAGATGTGCTTTACGACCCCGCTAACAGGCCCCTTGTGCAGCGCTTTCGTGCTGTCGCCGATGAGGTGGTGGTAGCTGATTCGCGAGTGAAAAATTTTACCGAAGAAGGCTTTTTTTTGTGTGATCAAGTAAGGGCCGTAACGGAACCTGATTTGGGCGAATTGGAAAGCGTCAAGCAGATTCGTTTTTATCAATGTTTTGCTAGTTGAGCTCCCTGTGATTAGTTAGGAGGATCTCTCTAGAGTAGGTGTAGTGCTAACACTCGAGTAGCGCACAGGGGCTTAAGTCGCTGACTCGATCGTATAACCCCCGGCACAAGATAGGCCGGGGGGACAACTATCTAAAGTACAATTACTCAGAGCCGTTCAGCACAATTATTCAGACCCATCGTCTACAGCAGGGGTCTTTATTTTATTTTCTATGCTTTGGACAGTATCAGATGCGGTTTCTTTCGCTTTGGCGGTCGCTTCAGATGCAGTTTCCTTCGCTTTTGAAGAGACGTCTTTGACTACGCTTCTTATTTCTTCAGCTTTATCCGCACCTGAGGCGGGTTCATCTCCTCCACAAGCGGATAAACCAACAAGAACAGCGCTGAATAACGCAGCTATAACAGTGGGTTTCTTAAGTAGTGACATTGAGGGAACTCCTTAGTTGTAAATCTAATGCCGAGTGCATCAGCTTATGTGCATTTATAGTGATAACAAGTGAAAGATCAACTGTTATTCATGTTTTTTTTCGCTTGTATGAATCAAACCTCACCGAGTGGCTCTATTGATAGGCCTATAAAAATTGCAGCCCCACAGCGAGCATTTGTTAAACTCTCACGAATTGTCGTTGATATGGGGGCGTAGTGATAAAACAGCTTGGCTATGGGCTTCATCCTGAAGAGGCCGTTGAGGAATTTTTGCACTCTAGCGACACGGTGGCGAGTTTGCGTTTTGACTTTGCGCAATATTATGTGCCGTCATCACCGTCGATTGAGCTCTTGGCAATACTCTTTAAAGATGACGATGGCTTGGGTGTCTTGCTAACGGATAAGTCGTCTCAGCTCGAGCTGGCCCTAGACAGTATGCCAGCACTTTTGACGAGTGATGATTTGCGTTTATTGGCAACGCGTTTATCCGCTCCTTTTTTCAACGTGGATCAGGCGCTTCTGCTTTCACCCATCGCTATTGCTAAACCTTGGGGGCAGGAAATTTGGTATACGGGCATTGAGGCTCGAGGTCAATCAAACTTTAGTGATGGTGTTTTTAGCGTACCCATCCCCTGGTTACTGGCCTTGCTGCCAAAACGTTTACTCGGTGCAGCGCAAGCCAATTTGAATTTGCTGAAAATTCTCGACCCCCTACCAGAACCTGTTTATGGCGATCTGTATTTTGAGCTTCACGAGGAAAAGCAAGAAGTGTATGTCGTTACTCACGTTGACTCACAAAGTTGGCCTGAAGGGGAGGGAGGCATTCGCTTTGGCTTTGAGCAGAGTGTTCGTGAAGAATTTAATGACGACGATGCCTTTCGCCAAGCCTACTTGCAAGCGGTGCAAGATTATGAACAGATAAGGCGCGAAATTGACCAAATCTTTGATCAACGGCGTCGTGAGCTTGGATTGGATTTAAATCAACCAGTCGATGTGGAGTTATTAAAGACATGGCACGGGAAACTGGCTTCCGAGTTGCAAAAAAAAGAACTGTTCTTGAGAGAGGCGATGAATCGTTTTACCCGCATGCAGGGCTTGTGCGAGGGGGATGTGGTCAAAGTACCTTGCTTGACTCCCCATGCGCTGCAGCACGGTGTTCGCACGGTGGAGTTTCAGACACCGGTTTATGAGCGAAAGATTCTCGCCTTTGGTCAGAAAGTGCTAACTCAGGAACGTTGGGATACACAAGAAGCGGTGGGGTTGATGTCTTTGCGCTCTCAGGCTGAGCAGAAACTGACGATCCTTGAGCAACAAGAAGGGCTCTGCCGGGAGCTGGTCGTCAGTTTTGATGATTTTCAAGTGCAGCGTATTACTTTGGATGAAGGTGTTTGTTGGCAGATTCCATCGACGAAAACTTATCAGTTGTTAATTGTCGTCTCGGGAATGTTCGAGGTGGGTGCTAATCGCTTGCGACTAAATGCAGAACAGGCCGTCTTGTTGCCGGTCATCAACTGTACTACGTTTGTTCAACATTGTGGTCCCGGTCAAGGCATCGTATTACTATCCCAGCCTTTGGGGGCTATTTAACTTAATTAGTCTTCCTGCTTTCTGCATGAATTGTTAGATCAATCAAGTTTGATTTTTGACGCCTTTTTAGTTTTTAACGACTATGTGTGTCGTGACGAAGGAATATGACTGTATCTTGTTGCCCCCGAGCATACGCTGTGGCAAAATCTGCGCCCCTTGACGAGATGAGCCCAAAGTTCATCGGCCAAATGAGGGAGTTGTACAGGCAAGCCTAGTTAGTACAGCTGGACAAAATCGCGGCGATAGTGGTTGCGAACAGGTTTAGCGGAAGTGGTGAAATTGGTATACACGCTGGTTTTAGGTACCAGTGCCGCAAGGCGTGGGGGTTCAAGTCCCCCCTTCCGCACCAACTTTTTATTGAACACTCCTTTACGTGGGGTGCTTCAGACTTAATTCATTAAATTCAATGACTGTTGTGAGGATAATCCATGCAGGTTTCTATAGAGACAACCTCCGGGCTCGAAAGGCGTATGACTGTGGGTGTTCCCGCTGAAGAGATAGATAGTGAGGTAGCACAACGCCTGCAGAAAGCATCACAAACTGTACGCATTGATGGTTTTCGCAAAGGTAAAATTCCCGCTAAAGTTATCAAACAACGTTTTGGCCCCAGTGTCCGTCAGGAAGTGGTAGGCGAAGCCCTGAGTCGCAGTTTTTATGAAGCCGTTAGTAAAGAAGAACTGCGCCCGGCAGGACAGCCTGCTATAGAGCCGGTCAAGGACGAAGAGGGTGCGGACCTTGAATATATAGCGACGTTTGAAATATATCCCGAGGTTGAGCTACAGGATTTCTCACAAATCAGCATCGCCCGCCCGGTGGCAACCATTACTGATGACGATCTCACCGATATGGTCGAGAACCTTCGGTCCCAACGTGCTGGCTGGAATGAGGTTGATCGTGGGGCCGCAGACGGTGACCAGGTCAATATTGACTATAAAGGCACTCAAAACGGTGAAGAGTTCCCCGGTGGTACAGCTGATGCCTCTGACTTGGTGTTAGGTTCGGGTCGTATGATTCCGGGATTTGAAGATGGCGTCATTGGTTTGTCTGCGGGTGAAGAAAAGACGATTAGCTTGACTTTCCCCGAGGATTACCATGCCGAAGAGCTGCGCGGTGCTGCGGTTGAATTTGCGGTTAAAGTCAATGCTGTCAACGAACAAGTGCTGCCAGAATTGAACGATGAGTTTTATGAGCAATTTGGCGTAAAAGAGGGTGGCAAAGAGAAATTTCTCGAAGAAATTCGTTCCAATATGGAGCGAGAGCTCGAGGCTGCGGTTAAAAACAAAGTTAAATCTCGTTTAATTAACCAACTGCAAGACTTGCATAGCGTCGATATTCCCAAAGCTTTGCTGACAAACGAAATTCAAGCGCTTCGCCAACAGATGGCAGGTCAGTTTGGTGGCGGGCAGCAGATAGACATGTCTATTTTTCCGGATGAACTATTTGCCGACGAAGCCAGTAAGCGTGTGTCTCTGGGTTTGCTAATGTCAGAAATCGTTAAAGTTGCTGAAATTACTGTCGATAACGAGAAAGTTAAGGCATTTATTGAAGACAGGGCGGCTGGTTACGATGACCCTGAACAAGTGATCCAATACCATTACTCTAACGAAGAGTTGCTCAATAGCGTGCAGTCTGCGGTAATGGAAGAGCAAGTTGTAGATCATGTTTTGAGCGTGGCGACAGTGAGCGAAGAGGCGACAGATTACAAAGGTGCGCTTACTCCAGACCCAGCACCTGAAGTAGAAAATGAAGCAAGTGAAAGCGCAGACTGATTGAATTACCTGGTGTAGGGTATAGCGTTGCAATACTGAAATCTGGCCAATAGCAAAAAGTTTTGTCTACATGTCAATATAGGCTGATTGCTAGGCGAGTTGTTACTGATGAATCCGGGGATTGACTATGGTCTATGATAGTACGAAATATAATGATGAGATCAGGGCTGCAGGTGGACTGGTGCCAATGGTCGTCGAACAAACGGCCCGCGGTGAGCGTTCCTTCGATATTTATTCTCGTCTGCTAAAAGAAAGGGTGATCTTTCTCGTTGGGCCAGTTGAAGATTTCATGGCTAACTTAGTCGTTGCACAACTGCTTTTTCTTGAGTCAGAAAACCCTGATAAAGATATTCATCTCTATATCAATTCCCCTGGGGGCTCAGTCACGGCCGGTATGGCTATTTACGACACTATGCAGTTTATTAAGCCAGATGTGAGTACTATGTGCATTGGTCAGGCCGCGAGCATGGGGGCCTTCCTGCTGTCGGCCGGAACCCCTGGTAAGCGTTTTTTACTGCCCAATTCACGCTGTATGATTCATCAGCCCAGTGGCGGAGCACAGGGTCAGGCCTCTGATATCCATATTCAAGCCCAAGAAATCCTTAAAATCCGGAAGCAATTAAACGAAGCTATGGCTAGGCATACCGGGCAGACCGTTGAGAAAATTGCGGCAGACACCGAGCGCGATAATTTTATGAGTGCGCAAGAATCTAAAGCCTACGGCTTGGTTGACGAAGTGTTGGACAAGCGCGCCTAGTCGTTGTAGCCTTTTTAAGTTTTGGTGAGATCAACAATAAGTGCTTCTATCTTTGAACACTTATTTGACGCGAGGAGAAAGCAGTGAGCGATAAAAGTGGCGATGGTAAAGACGGCGACAAACTTCTCTATTGCTCCTTCTGTGGCAAGAGCCAGCATGAAGTTCGCAAACTTATTGCAGGGCCATCAGTATTTATTTGTGATGAGTGTGTTGACCTCTGCAACGATATTATTTCTGAAGAGCTGCAAGAGGCCAAAGCCAGCGAAACTGTTGAAAAGCTGCCAACGCCAGTCGAAATTAGCAATACGCTTAACGAATACGTCATAGATCAATTTCGCGCTAAAAAAGTACTTTCAGTGGCTGTTTACAACCATTATAAACGGCTTCAGTTAGGTGCAAAAGCAGGCAAAGATGGCGTTGAGCTTGGTAAAAGTAATATATTACTGGTTGGACCAACAGGTAGTGGTAAAACATTGCTTGCAGAGACCCTTGCGCGCCTCCTAAATGTTCCTTTTACGATTGCTGATGCAACCACTTTGACTGAAGCGGGCTATGTTGGCGAAGACGTAGAAAACATTATTCAGAAGTTGTTGCAGAAATGCGATTACGACGTTGAAAAGGCTCAGCAGGGCATTGTTTATATCGATGAAATCGACAAGGTTTCTCGCAAATCTGATAACCCTTCAATTACCCGCGACGTTTCGGGAGAGGGTGTTCAGCAAGCTCTACTGAAGCTTATTGAAGGTACGGTTGCCTCCGTTCCACCCCAAGGTGGGCGCAAGCACCCTCAGCAAGAGTTTTTGCAGGTTGACACTTCAAATATTCTCTTTATTTGTGGTGGGGCGTTTGCGGGTCTCGAAAAAATTATTCGTGATCGCTCAGAGAAAGGTGGAATAGGTTTTTCTGCCAGTGTCAGCAGCAAAGATGAAGAGAGCAATATTGGTGATATCTTAAAAGATCTTGAGCCAGAAGATCTTATTCGCTTTGGTCTTATTCCTGAATTCGTCGGTCGTCTGCCGGTGATTGCAACTCTCGAAGAACTGGATAAAGACGCTTTAATTAATATACTAGTAGAGCCTAAAAATTCGCTGGTTAAACAGTATTCCGCTTTATTTGAAATGGAAGATGTTGAACTTGATATTCGCCAAGATGCTCTGGAGGCGATTGCTGAAAAAGCTCTAGTTCGCAAAACAGGGGCTCGAGGTTTGCGCTCCATTATTGAAAATACTTTGTTAGACAGTATGTACGATATTCCCTCGAGTAAAGACGTACACAAAGTTGTCGTTGACGCCTCAGTTATTAATGGCGACTCGGAGCCTTTGCTGGTGTACGACAATCCCGAGCAGCTAAAGTCAGCGATTGACGAATCATAAACAAAAACGGGCCTTTGAGGCTCGTTTTTGTTTATGGGTGCTTGTATTTATCGAAATAGGCCCCATACCACTGTGTATCAACCGAACCCAGCATTGAGCTGGAATAAGAGGTAAGAATGGGACAGGAAACAGACAAAGATTTATCACCGACTCGCTTGCCGATGCTGCCCTTGCGAGACGTTGTGGTTTTCCCTCAAATGGTCGTGCCGTTGTTTGTGGGTAGAGAACGCTCCATCCTAGCTTTGGATGACACGATGGCCGAGCAAAAAAAAATCGTGCTGGTTGCTCAGCGTGATGCCGCTTGTGATGATCCCGGCCCTAAAGAGGTTTATGAAATTGGTACTGTAGCCACTATCCTCCAATTGCTAAAGCTGCCTGACGGCACGGTTAAGGTGCTCGTTGAAGGCTCTGAACGAATTAACATCAATGCTATTGAAGAGCATAATGGCTACTTTATGGCTGAGTACTCAGTAGCAGAAAGTGAAGTTGCGGCTGAGAGTGAGCGGGATGCTCTAGTACGTACACTAGTAAATGCTTTTGAAGAGTACGTGGGCTTAAATAAAAAAATTCCCTCAGAAGTGGTGACAACTGTCGCTGGTATCGACGAACCTGGGAGGCTCGCTGATACTGTCGCGACTCACATGACATTAAGCCTTGAGCAGAAGCAAGAAGTACTAGAAATTAGTGACGAAAAGCTGCGTATCGAGCACCTGTTGGTGTTGATGGAATCTGAACTTGATATTGCTCAGATCGAACAGCGCATCCGCGGGCGAGTCAAAAAGCAGATGGAAAAGAGCCAGCGCGAGTATTATCTTAACGAGCAAATGAAGGCTATTCAGAAAGAGTTAGGGGACATTGATGATGTGCCCAACGAACTCGAACAACTAGAAAGTCGTATTAAAGACGTAGGCATGCACAAAGACGCCTTGAAAAAGGCCACAGCAGAGCTAAATAAACTCAAAATGATGTCGCCAATGTCGGCGGAAGCTTCCGTTGTTCGTAGTTATCTCGACTGGATGGTCAGCGTACCCTGGAAAAAGCGCTCTAAAGTACGCCATGATCTTGTATTGGCTGAAAAAATCCTCAATGAGGATCATTATGGCCTAGATGAAGTCAAAGAGCGGATCCTCGAGTTCCTCGCTGTGCAGAGCCGAGTGAAAAAACTAAAGGGTCCTGTACTGTGCCTCGTTGGGCCACCGGGTGTTGGCAAAACCTCCTTGGGTGAATCAATTGCACGAGCAACTGGACGAAAGTTTGTGCGCATGTCTCTGGGTGGCGTTCGTGATGAAGCTGAAATCAGGGGCCATAGGCGTACCTATATTGGCTCTTTACCGGGTAAATTGATTCAAAAAATAGCAAAAACAACCGTCAAAAACCCTCTCTTTCTACTTGATGAAGTAGACAAGCTGGGTATGGATCACCGCGGTGATCCCTCTTCGGCATTGCTCGAAGTCCTCGATCCCGAGCAAAACAACAGCTTCAATGATCACTACCTTGAAGTCGATTACGACTTGTCAGAAGTGATGTTTATTTGTACTTCAAACTCTATGAACATCCCCGGCCCGTTACTCGACCGGATGGAAGTTATTCGTATACCGGGCTATACCGAGGCAGAAAAAGCAAATATCGCCTCTAAATACCTACTGCCTAAGCAACGTAAAGCAAATGGTTTAAAGGACGGAGAACTTAACGTCGAAGAAGCCGCGATTCTCGATATAGTCCGTTACTATACTCGCGAAGCGGGTGTGCGTGGCTTGGAGCGCGAAATAGCTAAAATTTGTCGCAAAGCTGTGACTGGCTATGCCAAAAACCCCGATCAGCAAATTGTAAGTGTAGGCCCTGGTGAACTTGAAGATATGCTGGGTGTACGCAAGTATGATTTTGGTCGTGCAGAAGATCAGAACCAAGTGGGGCAGGTCACTGGTTTGGCGTGGACATCTGTGGGTGGTGAACTTCTCACTATTGAAGCGTCATCTGTGCCTGGTAAAGGAGCCATTGTAAAAACGGGTTCACTTGGTGATGTTATGCAGGAATCGATACAAGCGGCTTTAACGGTTGTGCGAAGCCGTTCCCAGGTACTGGGTATTCAGCGCGACTTTCATCGAGGCTCTGATTTGCATATTCATGTTCCCGAAGGTGCTACGCCCAAAGATGGACCGAGTGCTGGTATTGCGATGTGTACTGCTTTAGTTTCAGTATTGACCGACATTCCAGTCCGAGCTGCCGTGGCCATGACGGGAGAAATTACGCTACGAGGCCAGGTGCTAAAAATTGGTGGCCTTAAGGAAAAATTACTTGCTGCTCACCGAGGGGGAATTACTGAAGTGATTATTCCCAAAGAGAATGAACGGGACTTAAAAGAAATTCCTGACAACATAAAAGCTGATTTAATTATTCACCCTGTGAAATGGGTCGACGAAGTGCTAGAACTCGCTTTACAGGAAATGCCCACACCTTTAACGGACAAGGAGTACAGTAAATCATCTGGGTCATCCCTCTCGGGGGAAGGTGAAGGTGGTACACAATCAGCATCGCGTATAAGTACACACTAAATATCCGCATGCGTGCTTGACCGCTCTAGGGGTGGTTGGTATAAAGTCTCGTCCCAGCGTATCACTGGATACGTTGCAGGATATTCAATCAAATTTAGAGGGGTTTACTGTGAATAAATCAGAGCTTATCGACGCAATTGCGGAATCAGCTGACTTGTCAAAAATGTCTGCCGGCAGAGCACTGGATGCAGTTGTAGAAGCGATTACAGCATCTTTACAAAAGGGAGATCCTGTTTCGCTTGTGGGCTTTGGTACTTTTGCTGTTAAGCACCGACCAGCCAGAAAAGGGCGCAATCCAAAGACAGGTGATGAAATACAGATCAAAGCCGCGAATGTACCGGGCTTTAAAGCGGGTAAAGCACTTAAAGATTCGGTGAACAGCTAATTAGCGCACTACTTTAATCTTACAAAAAAAGTAGTAAATAAAGGCGCTTAGATGCGCCTTTATTTTTTCCGTTCCGCTTGACTATTAAAAAAGGTAAGAAATTACAATGCTACAAGATTTCCGCGATGGCATGAAAGGCATCGCTTTTTTTATTGTTATTTTGATTATCGTGCCATTTGCTTTTGTTGGTATTGATTCAATTTTTTCAAATAGTCCAGCTAGCGATGCAGAATTAGAGGTCGATGGGCATAGTATTTCCCGCCTAGTCGTCGATCGTGCCTTGGCTATTCACAAGCAGCGATTATTGCAACAATTCAGTGATATTGATCCCGCACTACTCGATGATGCCATGCTCCGAGGGCCAGTTAGGCAGCGCTTGGTCAAGGAAAAAGCGGCAGAGTTGACTGCACTCGACAGCAATATGGGAGTGTCACCCGCCACCATCGCTTCTTTACTTCAGACTGTAGAGGTCTACCAAACCGAGGGCCGGTTTGATCGAGATAAGTACGAGTTTGCAATTCGTCAAATGGGATATACCCCGCGAGAGCATCACAGTTATATGAGTAACGGCGTATTACTTAGCCAATTTGCCAGTGGAGTTATAGATACCGGCTTTGTAACAGAAGCTGATTTAGAATTGGCGGCTAGAATCTTTGAACAGCGCCGTAATTATTATTATGTCACAGTGCCAATAGCCCCATTGATGGCCGGTATTAACATTTCAGAAGCTGACGCTGAAGCATATTACGAAGAACATAAAGACGAATTTCGCACCGAAGAAAAGCTTGAAATCGATTATATCCAACTCTCAGCTAGCGATTTACTTGACCAGGTTGAGATTGATGACGCTATGATTCGGGAAATCTTTGACACCCGCGAGAAGTCTGCTAAGACCGCGGCTCGACGGCGTGTGGCTCATATTTTGATTGAAAATACGGATGATGGCACCCATATTGCCGAGCTTGAAACTATTCAAACGAAACTCGCTGCTGGCGGCGATTTTGCAGCGCTTGCGCAAGAATACAGTGATGATTTTGGTAGTGCGCAACAGGGTGGTGATTTAGGCTTTTACGAAACCGGTGCATTTCCACCCGAATTTGAGACTGCGGTACTTGGGCTCTCTTCAGGTGAGGTTTCACCACCTGTGGAAACCGATAATGGTATCCACCTCATTCGTCTCACGGAACTAGAAGTCATTGATGCACTGGATTTTGATGATGAAAAAATTGCCATCGAAGCTGAACTTAAATATCAATTGGCGACCGAGCTGTTACCAGAAAAAATTGAGCAATTACGTGAGTTATCTTACAACGCAGAGAGTCTTGTAGAGCCAGCCACTGCAATGGGGCTCGATGTTGCCAGTACTGAACCTTTTTCGCGAAGTGGTGGTTCTGGTATTGCCGCCTATCCTGCTGTTGTTAAGGCGGCCTTCGCAGAAGATGTGCTGAGTCAGGGATATACCAGTGATATTATTGAGCTGGGAGAGGCCGGAGTGGCGGTGTTGAAAGTTCGCCAACATTACCCAGCAGGTTACCAGCCATTTAAAATCGTGGTGACAGACATTATCAGCTTGTTACAGCGCGAGTCAGCAAAGCAGTCGCTAGCTGATAAGGCCGCAACATTACAGGCGGAAATTGCCCAGGGTAAAAGTATCGAAGTCCTTGCCCAAGAAGAAAATCTGTCATGGCAGGTTAGTCTTGATACCTCACGTTTTGATAACCGTGTCGATGAGACAATCCGTGATCATGTTTTTAACCTGCCAACGAATGGTACCTTACCAATTATCAGCAGCGTTCAGTTAGCCAGCGGGGATTATGTGATTGTTTCATTGACCGATATTGCGCTCGGTAAGCTTGATGGTTTGTCAGAGACACGTCGCGAAAGCTTAGCGCAGTCTGCTAGCCGGACATTGGCTCAGCGTGAATATCAGGGTTATGAATCCTTGATTTTGGCTGATATGACAGTAAAAATGGATAAATGACGACTAAAATGGTCATTAAAACCTTCTGTGTGTTCTCTATCGTTGGCTTCTATCCTTTCACAGGTACTCTATTTTTTTAGCCTTCTATGAACGTGGGAAAAGCCTGAGGGTTTGTCCCGCTTTGATAGTACCTCGGGGGTTGATTTTGTTCCATCGAACAATGTCGCTGATACTCACGTTGAACTGCTTAGATATCAACGATAGCGAATCGCCTTTTTTGATTGTATAACTTCTACGCTTTTGTGTACGAGTAGGGGCTGGGGCACGTATTACCAAGCGCCTACCAATCCTTAAAGGTGCTTTCACTCTAAGATCATTCCAGTGTGCCAGATCATGGGTTTTAACCTGATAGGTTTTGGCAATTTTCCATAGGCTATCACCGCGTCGAACATGATAGTACTGTGTTGGCCTAGCGAAACTGGGAATATTGGCTGATTGGGTACTGGGGATTTTCAAGGTCTGACCAACTCGAAGATGACTTGATTTCATATTATTCTTTGTCATTAGCGACTGTGATTTAAGCCCGTGACGCTGGGCTATTTCACCGAGGGTATCACCTGGTTGAACCTGGTATTCGAAAACGTCAAGCCAGTTATTTTTAGGCTTATCACTGAGGCGTAAAGTAAAGCTCTGTGTTTTATGTTTTGGTATCAATACTCGGTGGGGACCCTCAGGTGGAGTTATCGATTGCTGGTAACCTGGGTTGAGGCGATAAAGATTTTCGAGACTCATTTCGGCCATTAAGCTCACCTGATAAAGGCCGATTTGCTGGGGTAGCTCAACAACGTCAAAGTAGATTTGCGTTGGTATATTGGGGAGTGTCAGTTGGTGATCTGAGGGGGAGGCGATGACCTGGGCTAGGGCAATTAGCTTAGGGACATAAGCTTTTGTCTGCCGCGGTAGGCGCAGAGACCAAAAATCAGCGGGGCTACCCTGGCGTAAATTTGCTCTTATGGCTTTACTCACAGTGCCCTCTCCAGCATTGTAGGCCGCTAATGTCAGTAGCCAATCGCCATCGAAGCGCTTATTTAAGTATTTAAAATAACGTATTGCAGCATCGGTTGAGCTAATGATGTCGCGGCGCCCGTCGTACCATTGATCGCGTTTTAAGCCCAAATGGTCTCCCGTGGGGGGCATAAATTGCCAAAGTCCCGCGGCACCACTAGGTGAAACGGCGAAGGGGTTAAAGGCACTTTCTACAAAAGGCAATAATGCCAGCTCTAGCGGCAGTTGGTGACTTTCAAACTCTTCAATGATGTGGGCCAGGTAGAGTCGAGCTCGAGTACCTGGGTCGTTAAAGTAAGGCTGTCTGCCTGTATACCAGTTACGGTATTTTTCAATTTCATTATTACTTATGTTGTTAGCGAAGCCGGGAGTACTTGCGATTTTTTGCCAGACGTTAAGTGCTGATACCGGCGTTAAAGAGGCATCTAAAGGTTGATTTTTTTCATTAGTGGTATCGTTCGATACCACTGCTTGGCTTGCGGATCGTGCTTTGCTGTCAACACCGAGTTGAGAAGTGGTTGGTTCCAAGACCGGTTTATATGCCACATTTTGTTGAGCACAACCTGCCAATAAAATAAGACTAAGTGCCAGTGGTAATAATAAAGATTTCATAAAGACCTAAATTTAAAAATAAGGGCGGTATTTTGAGTAAACAGTAATTTTAGGCACGGTGGGGCTACAGCCACCCTTAGTGTGTTAAACAGGGATAGCTCTCAAGCTGTTAAAAGGTGTCTTTCCAGAGACGAATTTCTCTCAAAACTTCCACAGGGTCAGTTACTTCGCTAGCGCTGTGCCGGCTTGCCGCTAGTGCAAGCGTAGATAAATGGCAGCGCAAGAAGGGGTTGGTTTCACGCTCTATTGCCAATGTGGAGGGCACAGTGGGAAGACCGAGCTGGCGTTTTTCCTCATCTGTCGTCATTTTGTCTTGTAGCACTTGATTGGTGGGCTCGACGGCAGTGGCGAATGCGAGGTTACTGAGTGTGTATTCATGGGCACAATAAATACGTGTTGCGTCGGGTAGTGCGGCTAATTTTTGCAGTGACTGATACATTTGCTCTGCACTACCCTCAAAGATACGGCCACAGCCCGCTGTAAATAGCGTATCGCCACAAAACACTAACGGACTTTGCCCCTCAGGTGAGGCCGTAAAGGCAATATGATCGAGGGTATGGCCGGGTATTTCGAGCACCGAGAAACTAGTGCCAGCCAGATGGATGCGGTCACCCTCGTAGAGAGGATGACTTATTTGTGGAATATTGACTGAGTCGGGGCCATAGACCGGCACATCCTGGTTAGCAAGCAAAGTTTTAATACCACCGGTATGATCGGGGTGATGATGGGTAATGAGAATACCGGCCAGCTGAAGGTCATGTTCACTTAAATACTTGAGTACCGGTTGAGCATCGCCGGGGTCGACCACAAAAGCAGTTCGTTTGTTCGCCTGGTGGAACAACCAGAAATAGTTGTCTTCGAATGCCGGTATAATGTGGATAACAAGGGACATGATCAGGTCTCCGATGTGTTTTCAGTGTATTTTCACAGTATTTTTACCCATGATAAGATGCATCGCTTCGCAAGTCATTACCGGGAGGTAGCGTTTTGGGTAAAGACCGTTTAAGTCTTCGACATTTGCTCAAACGAAAATACCGCGTGGCATCCTTGCCCTTGGTACAAGATCAGCTGGCGGCTTGGTTTGATCAAGGGTTTGGACAACAGCTTTATCATCGACAAAAAGAGTTTTGTGCGCAAAATCTTAATCATTGTTTCGGTTATCGGCTCGCCCAACTTACCGTATCCCCCCGTCACAGTCTTTTGCAAAACTTGCAACCTAGTCATAAATTCATTTTATCCCCAGCCTACGAAAGCACTTCCTGTCAGTGTGAATTCGAGTCATTGCCGTTGCCATCAGATACCATTGATGTTGTTCTTTTACACCACGTCCTCGATTTTTCTAGTCATCCCCACAGGGCCCTGATCGAGGCTGCCAGACTGGTTAAGGCGGGGGGGCACATAGTGATTATTGGCTTTAATCCGTTGAGCGTATTCGGCCTCTATAAATGGTTGGGCGCAGTTTGTTCGTCTAAAGCTGTTTGGCGGCACAATAGTTTACGCAAAAGTCGGGTTATTGACTGGCTACAGCTACTGGGTTTTCAGTTAAGCCCACAGCCTTTGGCCGATAATAAAAAAACAGGGTTTCAGTTCGAGCAATGGCGACAAAAGATGACAGGGCAAGATGTCAGTAGAGGTGCCTTTTATATAATTGTTGCACAAAAAATGGTGACTCCACTGCGCCCCATTAAAGCGCGCTCTTGGTCACCTATAAAAGTTGGCTCTTTGGCTGGTCTCAAACCTATGCAGGCAGGGGGTCGGCGCTGCACGAAAAAGGATAAAAAGGCATGAAATCTGTAGAAATATTTACCGACGGGGCTTGTCGAGGTAATCCCGGGCCGGGCGGCTGGGGAGTGTTGTTGCGTTACAAAGGTAAGGAAAAACACCTATACGGCGGTGAAGCTCATACGACCAACAATCGGATGGAGCTGTTAGCTGCGATTCGTGGCCTCGAGGCTGTCAGCGAAGCCTGCCAAGTTGACCTTACGTCAGACTCTCAATATGTGCGTAAAGGCATTACTGAATGGCTGAAAGGCTGGAAAGCCAAGGGCTGGCAGACGTCTGCTAAAAAGCCGGTGAAAAACAAGGATTTATGGCAGTTACTCGACGCACAGGCCCAGCGACACCAGGTCAGCTGGCATTGGGTTAAGGGTCATAGTGGTCATAGAGAAAATGAAATTGCTGATGAACTCGCCAACAAGGGCATTGATGAATTAGAGGAAAAAGTGTGAGACAAGTTGTTCTGGATACAGAAACTACGGGACTTGAAGTTGCTCTTGATCATCGTATTATTGAAGTCGGCTGCGTTGAAATTGTTAGCCGGAAACTAACCGGGCGCCACTTTCATCGCTATATCAATCCGCAGCGAGAAATCGATGCTGGCGCCATGGAAATTCACGGTATCAGTAACGAGGATTTGGCGGACAAGCCCCTCTTTTCTCAAATTGCCGATGAGTTTCTTGAGTTTATCAAGGGCGCAGAGCTGGTTATTCACAACGCGCCATTTGATGTCGGTTTTCTGAATGCTGAGTTAGATAAACTCTCGGGGCAATATCAGCCTATCGCAAACTATTGCAGCATCATCGATACCCTCCCAATGGCACGGCAAATGCATCCTGGGCAGCGTAATAGCCTCGATGCTTTATGCAAGCGCTATGGCGTGGATAATTCCCAACGCACTTTGCATGGAGCTCTACTCGATGCGGAGATTCTGGCCGACGTTTATTTGTTGATGACTGGAGGTCAGGTCGATCTTGTTCTTGGTGATAATGAGGGCGAGGGTAAGCAAGATGAAACAGTATCAGCCATTCGGCGCCTGAGTCCTCAACGCCAGGCTCTCAGAGTTATTCGCGCTAGCGATACCGAGGTATCCCAGCATCAGAAAAAACTTGACGAAATTCATCAAGCGAGCGGGCAGCCGTGTCGCTGGAACCTTGCTGACACTTGAAGTGTAGCTGCTATTATTTTAATAATCAGAATTAGGTTTTATCTGTAACATACTTATTTAAAAGAACTTATTCCTTCTGCCTTTAATCCTTTGTGCTTTTCTTCGCCCACAGGGCATGACTGAAAAGTGCGACCTGGTAACCGAGTAGAATGATGCGATTTTGCTATAGTTAGTTAACTCATGCCCTATCAAATTGGTCTGTCTTATCAATTTGCCGACTTGCGGGGCTTTACAAAAATTCTGTCGAGATAGATTTGCGAGATATGCAAAATATAAAACCTCAGATACTTGGATTCATCGGCAGTGAATATAAATCTGTTGTTCAATCTACATATGATTTATTACAGTCACTTACAGTCGCTCATTTAAAAGAGTTTAATGAACACTTAGTAGAGCTGCGTGGTGCGGCGCAAATTGCTCAGTTGGCGGGTATGAGACGCCTTTTTACAGAAATGGCCGCGGCGGTAGATAGTGTAATGTGTGGTGAAAACAACATTGATGACTTGCAGCCATTACTCCATCAAGCACTGCTACTGGCCGACGGCTCAATTGATATCATTGTTAAATATAAGAGTGAAAACCCTTGTATTTCATTGCCTGAAATGACCGCCCTTCGTCGCTTCCGGGGAGCGACTCCTCTTTATGAGTATCACTTGCTGGATGATTTTGAGTGGCCTTCATTTCCTCGTTTAACCCTGCACGATGAAATGTTAAGCGCGCAAACCGACGGATTAAAGCGACTACATCATCTTTATCAACTAGGCTTGTTGGATGTTATTCGTAATAACAATCGTCAAAAGGCCCTGCATAATTTATTTCGCGTCGCGGGGCGTTTACAAAAAATAGCTGTTTCCACTAGAGAAAGTGATTATTGGTGGGTTTTTGCCGCTACGATAAAAGGTTTTGCTGAAAAAAAACTGAGCCTTCAATCGGAGAGAATTCGCTTGCTCGCCGCAGTCGAGAAACAGCTTCGTCTATTGGCCTCGGAGAATGGAGAGAGTAGCCAAAACCCTTATCCAGAAGGCTTGTGGCGAGCCTTTGTGAGTTTGTTAGCGATGACAGACATGTCTAACGACCCACGTGCCAAACAGATTGGCGTCCCTGACCTGACATTTTCTGACGCAAGGATTTCTTCGTTGCGCAACGCTATCACAGGAGAACTTGATACGGAGGAAAATGTTTTTGAAGCTATAGCGCTGTCGGTGTCGGGCTTACGAGCACTAATCGACGATGGGGATGGGGTAGTTCCTCTACTCAGTGGTGAAAAACTTGAAAGCTTCAAGATGGGTTTCAGTTCACTGGCAGATGAATGTGAGATTGCAGGATTTCGAGGCCTGTCTCGACAATACAAACAATTTTGTGCGCGCCTAGAGCCTTCTAGGCAAGCTCAGTTGTCCCCAGAGATACTTTCAGAATTTACCGATGCCATCTTACATGTCGAATGTGCAATGGCTGACTTCTATAGTGAAAAACCTCAGCCAGACCAAATTAAAGCCTGGGAAAGTCAGCCCTTAATGAGCATTTTACAAAAAAGCTTATTAAAAACAGCTCAACTTGCCGTGATAAATGAATCAGCTACAAAGCTCAGCCAAATTAAACAAATCGTTGATAATGTGGCTGCTGGCTATGTATCTGCTGAAGTCATCCCAGAGCTGGAATTGGCATTTGCTGAGATCAAAGGTAGTGCCAGCCTACTTAATATGACACGCTTTGCCGACTTGGCTCAACGCTGCTTAACCCTTGCAAAAGAAGTGCTTTTCCGGGAGGCTGATAGTGACAGCGAACACGCGATTGAAGTTTTTGCTGATACCATTGTCTGTCTGGAGTATTTTCTCGATAGCTGTATGGTTGGCAATGACCTCGATGAGCGCTCGCTGGATGTGGCCAATGAGTGTCTGTCAGCTTTGGATAGCTAGTCACTCACATTGTTAAAATTGGCTAAGAGTAAGTGACTTTCTCCTTGTTTTCCCTTTCCTTTAGATTTCAGAGCAACAAGTTTTTTTGTATTTTCAGCGTGGTAATCGTCGATATCAGTTAGAATTGCTTTTTAGGCTAATTACAGCTTTTAACCACGATAATATCTTGTCGGCAACAGGCCGACTATTGCTATTGATAGGGGTGTCCTTTTGGAGTTTTTTAGTGAATACGGCCTGTTTCTGGCCAAGTCTGTCACTGTCATTATCGCTTTGGCGGTGATTGTCGGCATTTTAGCGAGCCTCGGGCAGAAGGGTAAAAAATACGAAAAAGGGCATATCGAGGTGGTTTCTCTTAATGAGACAGTCACTACCATGAGCGATACACTGGCCGATGTTGTGGAGTCTGCCGAAGCCCGAAAAGCGCTTATAAAAGCTAGAAAAAAATCCCAGAAAGCCGAGCAAAAAGCCGAAAAACAAGCACTCAAACTTAAACAGAGCTCTGAATCGATTGCCAAAAAACGTGTCTTCGTGCTGGATTTTCACGGCGACCTGAGGGCTTCTGCAGTGGATAGCTTACGGGAAGAGATTACCGCTGTGCTGACTCAAGCCAATACTGACGATGAGGTGGTCATTCGCCTAGAAAGTGGTGGTGGAATGGTGCCGAGTTACGGTCTTGCCGCAAGCCAGCTCGATCGTATCAAAAAGAAGAATATTCCGCTCACAGTTTGTATTGATAAAGTTGCTGCCAGCGGTGGTTATATGATGGCGTGTGTGGCGGATCAGATTTTTTCTGCCCCCTTTGCTGTTATCGGTTCCATTGGTGTCGTTGCTCAAATTCCTAATATTCACCGCCTGTTGAAAAAACACGATGTCGATATTGAGTTGATGACCGCCGGCAAATACAAACGCACATTAACCATGATTGGTGAAAATACGAATGAAGGACGAGAGAAATTTCGTGAAGAGCTAGAAGAGACCCATGATCTTTTTAAAGCTTTTGTTGGAGAGCATCGCCCCGGTCTTGATATAGAAGCGATAGCGACAGGAGAAGTTTGGTATGGTGCTCCGGCTATTAAAAAGGGCTTGGTTGACGACACCAAAACCAGTGATGAATATCTAACAGGCCAGCTAGACAATGCTAATATTTATGCCGTTAGCTACGTCCATAAAAAAAGTTTACCCGAAAAGTTTGGGTTCGCTTTAGAAAATAGTGGCGACCGCTTTTTGATGCGCTGGTTGCACCGCTTAATGGGCCCGGCTCAGACAAGCTGAGTCTAGCTTTTAAGTCTATTCGCGATGTTGGAGGGGATGTTAATCCCTTCGCAATGAGTCTTTGATAGCGATGGGGTTGGGGAAGTTGAAAATCACAATATAGCTCGATAACAGGAAGGTCAAAATTGCCGCCGCTTGGATTAGGTGAGAGGCGAGCACATCTATCAGTGAAGCATTATAGGCCACATAGGCAATTAATAGAGAGAATTCACTAATTTGCCCAAGCCGGCACCCAATGTCCCAGGCAAAACGATTCTTTTCACTCTGGCGATGCAATAAATAGCGAAAGCTCAGTGGCTTAATAATCAACATCGCGCCGCCCAACACGAGCGCGGGGATAATGATTTCAGGCAGCAGTCCAAGGTTGAATTGAGCGCCTAGAGAAAAGAAAAACATCACCAAAAAGAAGTCCCTAAGAGGTTTCAGACTGAGCGCAATATATTGGGCGATAGGACTATTTGCAATGGTGATACCCGCGAGGAAGGCACCGATTTCTGCCGATAGGCCCAAGTGCTCGGCCATTGCAGAAACGCCCAGACACCAGCCGACAGCTAGTAAAAATACATACTCGCCAATACGATCAAAACGTGTGAACAAAGGTATTAACAGGTAGCGCACGGCGGCGATACAGGCCAGTACGAGGAGGGGAAGGGCCAAAAGAGTTATCCCAATCTGACCAATATCAATTTGTCCATTTTCACCGCTGAGTAAAATAAGCAACACAAAAATTGCGATAAAGTCCTGCATGAGTAGCATGCCGACCATCATATCGCCGATATGTCGATGGTGAAGAATCGTCGTCGGCAACAACTTTATGCCGATAATAGTGCTGGAAAACATCATCGCTGCACCGATGATTAAGTTTTCGAGATGAGTGAAGCCGAATAGATAGGCTATCGTATAGCCAGTGGCAGCAAAAATCATTGAGCTAATCAAGGTGACGTGAGTAACTTTTTTCAGCACGTTAAACAATGACTGGGGCTGCATATCAAGCCCCAGCAGGAAGAGTAGAAAAATGATGCCGATTTGGGAAATTTCAGCAATGAGATGGACATCGGGAATCATGCCCGTGCCATAGGGGCCGAGGATGGCACCGAGCACGATATAGGCGACTAATAATGGTTGGCGCCCGAAAAGGGCCAGCGATGCGACAATAGCGGCACCACTGAAAATCAGTACAAACGAATGAAATACCTCACTACCCATAAACTGCTCTTTCCTTTGCCTGTGCTATTTTGCCCTTGGGTAGGGGGGTACATGCAAGTATTATTCCTGTCGGCGGCGAAATAGGGGTTGGCGCTCGTTAGCGCAGGCCTGATAGGTAACGCTGAAGGACGATAAGTAGTCTTCGAAACAACGGGTTTCTTGTTCTAACTCTAAGGGGTCAAGGCAAAAGGCATCGAAACCACAGCGGGATAAATAAAACAGCTGATCTGGAACAATTTCACCAATGGCCCGCAACTCACCCTTAAACTGGTAGCGGTCGCGAATCAAGCGGGCAATGGAAAAACCACGGCCGTCAGTAAAGGTAGGGAAATTGATTGCCAAATACTGAAGGTTCTCAAGATCACCAGCG
This sequence comes from Porticoccaceae bacterium, assembly GCA_041622675.1. Lineage (GTDB taxonomy): Bacteria > Pseudomonadota > Gammaproteobacteria > Pseudomonadales > Porticoccaceae > Reddybacter. The sequence continues at coordinate 33,150 of JBFJYH010000004.1, read as the reverse complement.
ATCTCTTCTGGCTCTTGTTCAGAGTCTAGCCATACCCCAATAGTCTCGGAGCTTTGCAGCTTGTCTTTGTTTGCTAACCAGTAATCGAGAGGCACAAAGCAGGGAGAGTTGGGCAGGGCGCCTGTGAAATCTTTCGCCAGTACCTGCCAGCTATTGTCGATAAGATGGTTGTCTTTAAGCAGCTTTGGCATAAATAAACTCCTTGAAGGGCGCGGTGCCAATACGGCGGTGGGTGTCGAGAAAAGTTTCGCCCTCAATACGCTGATCAACATAGATACTGAGAATTCTTTCCAGCACATCGGGTATTTCGTGGGCATAGAAGGATGGGCCCAGCACTTTGCCCAGAGAGGCATCCTCAAGGGCACTGCCGCCAAGCTGAATTTGGTAAAACTCTTCTCCTTTTTTATCGACGCCTAGAATCCCGATATTACCCACATGGTGATGGCCGCAGGCATTCATGCAGCCCGATATATTAAGCTTGATATCACCCAAATCGTAGAGGTAGTCGAGATCGTCGAAACGGCGCTGAATCGCTTCGGCAACAGGGATGGACTTGGCATTAGCCAGTGAGCAGAAATCACCACCCGGGCAGCAAATCATATCGACCAAGGTGCCAATGCTCGGTGTGGCGAAGCCTTGTCGTTTGGCCGCTTGCCAAAGTTCGGGCAGGTCACTCAATTTCACATCGCCTAACACTAGGTTTTGATTGTGGGTAACTCGCACTTCAGAGAAGGAGTAGCGGTCGGCCAAATCGGCAATAGCCTCAAGCTGACTGTCTGTGACATCACCAGGGGCTACGCCTGTGGGTTTGAGGGAGAGGTGCACAGCACAGTAACCGGCCACTTTGTGGGCAACGACATTTCTGTCGCGCCATTTACCGAAGGCTACGTTCTCGGCGGCAAAGGTTTGCAGGTTTTCCTCACAGCTTTCGGCATTGAGGTTTTCATAGGCCGGGCTGGTGAAGAAGGCTTTGGCGTTCTCGATGACTTCATCGGTTAGCGTTGAGGAACTGCCAATTTCCTGTTGCCACTCTTGTTCTACTTTCGCGGCGAAAACCTCTGCCGTCCAGGCTTTAACGAGGATTTTAATACGCGCCTTATACTTGTTGTCGCGACGACCGTAGCGATTGTAAACCCGCAAAATCGCTTCCAAATAAGTTAATAGATGCTCAGCGGGTAAAAAGTCTTTGATGACTTGACCAATAGCAGGACTACGACCAAGACCGCCGCCGACCAGTACTTTAAAACCGACCTCGTCACTGGCATTTTTAAGTACCTGCAAACCAATATCGTGAACCTGAATCGCAGCGCGATCACTTTCTGAACCGGTCACGGCAATCTTAAATTTGCGGGGTAAGAAGGCGAATTCAGGGTGAAGGGTCGACCACTGACGGATGATTTCACACCATGGGCGGGGGTCTTCGATTTCATCGGCGTTAATGCCAGCGAATTCATCGGAGGTGACATTGCGAATACAGCTGCCACTACTCTGTATGCTTTGCATATCAACAGCAGCCAACTCGGCAAGGATATCCGGCACTTCTTCAAGTTGCGGCCAATTGAGCTGAATGTTTTGTCGCGTAGTAAAGTGTGCGTAACCCTTGTCATACTTACGGGTTATATGGGCTAATGTACGCAGTTGGTGCGCTGATACCATGCCGTAGGGAATGTTAATACGCAGCATAGGTGCGTGGCGTTGTATATAAAGACCATTTTGTAGGCGCAGAGGCAGGAAAACCCCATCGGGAATTTTACCAGCCAAGTAATCCGTGGTCTGGCGACGATATTGTGCGACGCGCTCGCCGATCAAAGTTTTGTCGTATTGGTCGTAAATGTACATAAAAAATTCGCTTCCTTCCCTAACTATCAGAAATCCCGAGTAATTCGAGTATTTCTAGCGGCGTGAATAATAGCCTTCTGTGGGCTTGAGGTGAAAAACCCTTTCTTCATATTCCCGTCTAAAAAGGGAATAAGACAGAGTTGTAAGGGTGAGGACAGGCGCTCTTTTCGCTGTTAGAATGCAGCGCGTTTTGAATGCTGGGTGCTTAGAAGCTCAGTTATATTTCTTATGTTAATTGGGTAGCCATGTCTACCGAGGTGCCAATACGATGAGTAATCAGAATAAAGCTGCGAAAAGTGATAGTTTTGTTGATGCCGTTGCCGCAATCGCCGTTATTTCACTAGTGGTGTTAACGGCGGTTGTTTTTCTGAGTAATCAATAACCCTTGCAGGCGCTTGTTTTTCTAACAGGCTCCTGATAAAACTTGAGACTTCCAGCCTTTTACTGTCAGAAGGCTGCTCGTTTGTAGAGATTCGCTGCCAATATAAACAATGGTATTATGTGACTAGAGCTGATCTTTCCTCAACCAACAACGCCGTTTGGCATTGATGAAGGTTTTTTAAATACATATTTGATTGGGTACTGCGTGCTATATTAGAGCCTTCTGAACAAAGGCTTTGAAGGATGAAACTAGAAAATAACGTCTGGCTCTTCATGCTCTGCCAGGCCTTGACCATGTCAATTCCGTCGTTTGTCATTTTCGTCGGCAGTATTATTGGTACTACACTGTCACCCGATCCGAGTCTTGCAACCCTCCCGGTTGCCGCTTTTATAGTGGGTTCAGCACTCGCTACTTTGCCGGTTATTCTTGCCATGCGACGCTTTAACCGTAAACGCGTGTTCTTGTTTTGTGCGGCTATTGCTGGTGTGGGTTGTTTGTTGGCAATGTATGCACTGGTATTGCAAAGTTTTGCTATTTACATCACATCCGTTGTCGTACTGGGAGTTGGCCTAGCTGCTGGGCAGCAGTACCGCTTTGCAGCAATGGAGAGTGTTTCTCCAGAAGACGCTCCACGAGCAGCATCTTGGGTATTAGTGGGTGGTATTGGTGCGGCCTTTTTAGGGCCTGAGCTGGCCGTTTGGGGAGAGCAGTTAACGGCAACGACTTATCAGGGTTCTTTTGCACTTTTAATGATAGTGATACTTGCGGTCTTTTTAGCCTTGCTTTTTTTCAATGAGGCGCCCAAGGATGAGCGACAAAATGAAGTTAAAGGCCGGGCGCTACGGGAAATCATTGGCCAGCCCGTTATTTTGGTGGCGATTATCGCCGGTTGTGCAGGTTTTGCCATAATGAGTTTGGTGATGACCTCAACCCCGTTGCACATGCATTTTGAAAATCACTTCAGCCTTGTCGACACCAAATGGGTGATTCAAAGCCATATTGTGGCGATGTTTTTACCTTCGTTCTTTGTACCGTGGATAATTCGCCGCATTGGCGTTCAAGGCTTGATCAGCTTGGGTATCGTCGCTTTGTTAATAATGGTCGTGGTCGTTTTTTCAGATTATACTTTTATCAACTACTGGGTGTCTTTGGTGTTGCTGGGAGTTGGTTGGAACTTCTTGTTTGTCGGTGGCACCACGCTGCTGCCCGAGGGTTATCGGGAATCAGAGCGCTTTAAGGTACAGGCTTTGAATGACTTTACTATCTTTGGTATTCAGGCGGCAGGAGCCCTGCTCGCTGGGTGGATACTGAGCACGCTAGGGTGGCAAGCCTTGTTACTCATCAGTTTGCCAATATTAGTCTTGCTAATCATCGCGCTGATTTACTGGCGCAAAACAGAGCGGTCCGTCGCCATTTCTTAATGTGGTGGGCTTAAGTGGTGGGTTTACCAAGCTGAGTTAATTTAGCCCGGTAAAAACAAACAGCTGTTGGGACCCTGGGACTAGAGGATAAAAAAGCTCCGTCGACAGGGGAGGTGAGACGGAGCATTGTTGTCACAATACTCGGCTTTTTAGCCAATCATGCTGTAACCACCACTGGCGCTCAGTACCTGGCCGGTAATGTAGCCCGCGACATGGTTTGAAGATAAAAATACTACGGCATTGGCAACATCTTGTGGCTTGCCGATGCGCTTGAGCGGTAGAGTTTTGGCGATGGCTGCAAACTGGTCTTCAGTAAACATTGCATCTTTCTCTTTCCACATACTGTTTTCGCTAGTTTCCTCAGTGGTCTCGGGTACGGTGACACCGGGACATACGCAGTTACAGCGAATATTGTAGCGACCATTCTCCTTGGCGATAGTTTTCATAAAGCTATTGGTGGCGGCTTTTAAACCACCGTAAACCGCTTCGCGGGGTTCACCCTGGCGGCTGGCATCAGAGCTGATGGAAACCATAGAGCCTCCACCATTGGGCACCATGTGGGCCAAAGCGACTTTCGTGCAGTTCAGCAGGCCAACGTAATTAATGGCGATCAGTTTTTGCCACAACTCGGGTGTGGTTTGAGTGAAAAACATCAAATCATCCCAACCGACGTTGTTGACTAGGGCTTCAACGGTGCCAAAGGTGTTAGCAACTGTGTCAAAGAGGTTTTCAACGCTGGTTAAATCGGTAATATCTGTTTTGATGACCTGGGCATCAGCGGCACCTGCCTGTTTTGCCAGTGCGGCAACTTTTTCGCCGCTTTCAACATCGAGATCAGCAATGGTGATTTTCGCCCCTTCTTCGGCGAACTTTAGTGCGATGGCGCGGCCAATGTTAGAGGCGGCGCCAGTGACGATAACCGATCGAGCGTTTAAATCTAAATCCATAATAAAATCCTTAAAAATCAATTCACTAAAGAATAAATCTAATATTTATTTTAGATATTTTCGGAAGTTGGGCTTGCGCTTTTCTGCCAGTGCATTAACGCCTTCACGTGATTCTTCTGAGTCGTAATAGAGACGTAGGGCTTCAAGACCAAGACTAGCGATGCCGCGAATGTTTTCGGTGGCGGCGTTGAAGGAACGTTTACCAATAGAAATTGCTGTAGGGCTGCGCTCTTCGAGCTCAGCACACCAGGCATCCACTTCGGCATCGAGTTGGTCGTTGGGCACAACCTTGTTCACCAGGCCCATCTCCAGAGCTTCAAGGGCGCTGTAGCGGCGACACATATACCAAATTTCCTTGGCTTTTTTGTCGCCCACAATTTGTGCCAGTAGGGCAGTACCAAAACCGGGATCAATCGAGCCCATCTTGGGGCCAACCTGGCCAAACTGAGCGTCTTCCCCAGCAATGGTGAGATCGCAAATGGTAGCCAGCACGTTACCCCCTCCAATCGCGTAACCTTGTACTTTCGCAATCACGGGCTTGGGCACATCACGAATAACAGTGTGGAGTTCTTCGACGGGCAGGCCGATGGTACCGCGACCATCATATTGTCCATCGTGGGAAGACTGGTCGCCACCGGTGCAAAAGGCTTTTTCGCCAATACCCGCTAAAACGATAACGCCAATGCTGTTATCCCAGCCAGCTTTCTGGAAAGCATGGATTAACTCATCACAGGTAACACCGCGAAAGGCGTTGTAAACCTCGGGGCGGTTGATGGTGATATAGGCAGTTGCGCCTTTAACTTGATAGATAATATCCTGATAATTCATATGTCCTCTTATTTATTCATGCGCTGCGTATTAAGGTGGGCGTACTACATCACAGACTGATCAGTGAGCAGTCACGAGCTTAGTTTATTGTATCGGCGGGAATTTGACGACTCGAGGGAAAATTCATTGTGGTCTTTATGAGTTTTCCATATTGCACAAAACTCAACTGAACTTGGGTGCGCGTTTTTCTACAAAGGCTTTGAGACCCTCGCTCACAGCATCGCTGCGTAAAGCGGGTGTGGCCAAATCGAGTTCGAGAGCCAGCCCTTGCTCGAGGGGCATATCAAGCCCTCTATCGCTCAGTTGTTTCATCAGCGCTAATCCGGCAGAACTGCGCTGGCAAAGCTGTTGGCAATAGGCTAGGGCGCTGTCAAATAAGCCCTCATCTTCTACCACATAGTTAACCAGGCCAAAATCAAGTGCTTGCTCTGCATTTAACCAGCGGGCGCTGAGCATGAGTTCGATCGCGCGACGACGCCCTATTAAACGCGTTAAGCGCTGGCTGCCACCCCAGCCTGGGACTAGACCAAATTGGGCGTGTTGGTCACCCAACTGAGCGCTTTGCGCGGCAAAGACCACATCGCCCGCGAGTATCAGCTCAAGCCCGCCAGCCAGTGCCAGTCCTTGCAGAGCAATAATCACTGGCAGGGGAGAGGTCTCCAGTTTTCGCAGCGTATCGTGTCCAGTTTCCAAAAAAGCGCGTATATCTTCATCGCTGTCGCGAAAGCCGCTAACCTCTTGGAGGTCGGCTCCGGTGCAGAAATGTTTGCCATTGGCGGCAATCAGTACAGCGCGGATAGTGCTATCAATTTCAAACTGGTCTATGGCTTCGTATAGTGCTTCGTGCAGCGCCATCGACAGGCAGTTAAATTGCTCGGGGCGGTTCAGGGTGATGATGCCAACAGCATCTTGCTGGCTGAGTTCGATAACTGGTTGCATAATATTTCTCTTTATTAAAATGACCTAACTAATTGTTAGGTAGATATTTTTTGTTGGTTTTTAGCTGGATTTTCCTACGTAAGAGCGGGCTATAACCATTTTCATAATTTGTGCAGTACCGTCGCCAATTTGCATGCCGAGCACATCGCGCAAGCGCTGCTCAAATGGAAGTTCGTCACTATATCCGCCGTGTCCGTGTGTCAACAGGCACTGCTGGGTGATATCGAAGGCCAGTTTCGGAGCCCACCATTTTGCCATTGCGGCTTCTTTTGTGTGGTCTTTACCCTGGGCTTTTAGCCACAGGGCTTTCAAACAAACCAGACGCGCGCCTTCGAGTTGCGTTTCAGCCTCGGCGAGCGGGAAGGTGATCCCCTGGTTCACGGCGAGCACTTTGCCAAAGGTTTTGCGGTGCTGAATATACTCCCAAGTCTCGTCCAGGCATTTTCTCGCCAGCGCAAGGCATTGTAGGCCGATAAGGGCGCGGCTGAAATCGAATCCCTGCATGACCTGCACAAAGCCTTTACCAAGATCGCCAATGCGGTATTTCTCATCGATGCGAACATCGTCAAAGAACAGAGAGCCCCGGCCCACGGATTTTTCACCAATATCGTCAAAGCGCGTGCGTGTAATACCGGGGGCGGTGAGGTCAACTAGGAAGGCAGAAACACCGTGGGCCTTTTCTTCTACAGTGCCGGTGCGAGCAAAAACGAGACAAAGGTCAGCTTGTTGGGCCATTGAGATAGAGGTTTTTTCGCCATTAAGCAGATAGAAATTACCGTTCTCACTGGAATTGAGCGTTGCTTTTAGTGAAACCCCCGCTGCATCTGAGCCGCCGCGAGGCTCTGTGAGGCCAATACAGGCAATAGCCTCACCACTACAGATACGTGGCATAACTTCTCCGATAACTTCCGTTTGGGCATGCTTGAGAATGCAGTTGCCGACGAGAGAAGCATTGATAGGGACATAGGCAATATTCATATCGCCCTCAGCTATGGCCTCAGTAATTAAGCCGGATGAGAGAGCGTCGAGCCCACTTCCGCCGTATTCAGCGGGTGCTTCAGGGGCGATGAAACCAAGCTGACCCATTTCTGACACCAGATTGCGATTAAAGGCGCTGGCTTTATCGCCTGCTTTATAAGCGGGGGCGAGTTTATCTGCGGCAAAGCGTCGTGCACTATTGACGAGCGATTGTTGAAAATCATTGAGGCCGAAATCCATCGGAAGACCCTTGTTTTTTCAGGTTCTGGGGGTATTTTTAATTGGCTTGCTTGATTCTTATTTTGAATGATAACTTATATCAAAGTCATTCCTAGCGATAAGTGTCAACATTTACTCGAATCGCGTATAATCAAAGCGTTATAAGAGTAACACGGTGATCAAATTTCATCCGGAAAGCATATATGGTAGACACTGACGAGTTAAGTTCAGACATCCCTCTCAAGTTGTTTTTTCGCTTGTATCAGGCAATGAACATCTCACTGCGTAGAGCGGCCGAAGTACTCAGTGAATTTGATATGAGCGCCCAGCAATGGTCTATTCTCGATTCGCTAACACGCCCAGGTTATGAGAATGGTATGACAGTGAATGGTTTGGTTGAGTATCTGATGGTGAGCCGCCAAAGCCTCAATGGTGTGCTGCGACGTATGGAAGAGTCCGGATATATAGAGCGTGTGGTAAACCCTGATGATTTGCGCTCGCGACAAATTCGTCTGACACCTTATGGTCGAGAGGTTTGCAAAAAGGTCGAACCTAAGGTGAAAAGTTTTTACCACGATAGCGTACGCCATATGACAGAAGAGGAGAGGGTGAACAGTCTCAATTTACTCAACCAGCTTCTCGGTAATATGCGCAAAAAATAGTTTTTGTTGTCTTTTGGCTAGTTCTTTCAAGCTTATGTTGGTTTTTCCACTTACATCAATCACTGTCTTTGTAAAGCATGAGTTAATGGGTGTTCGCACCGTGCTTCAGCCGCTGCGAGCCAAATTAACTCGGAAATGCTTGTGCCGGGGACTTCACTCATAGCTGCTTGAGTATCCAGAGCATTTCTCAATACAAACTCAGGCGACAGCTTAAACTTGTATTCATCACCTTTTCTAGTGTTGCCGCTCTATATCGTCATTGCTAATTTCCTCTCCTGCTCTAGCACTAGGTTCTAGCATAGCTTAGGACTTCTTTGTCTTTGTAAATATTAAAAAACCAGTTTCTTGTCGATACTTCGCAGGTGATGGGTTTTATAGTGACAAGGGCAAGCTAGTAGGCGCCAGGCTTGAACTTGAAGAACTAGGTAGTGTTTGGGGGATTGCCTTGCGTTGAGCTTGGGCTATGCGCTCCTTTTCAAGGTAATGCCAACGCAAAATGGAGTGAAAGTGACGAATATTTTGCACGTATCTCACCGGTTCTCGCCCTCGAGCAAAACCATGGGGCACAGTGTTATAGTATTTTTTCTGTTGTAATAAAGGTAGATATTTGCGGATATCTTGCCAGCGATTGGGGTTATCTCCGTGTCGCTCAGTGAGTATTCGGGCATCTTTTAAATGACCGAACCCTATATTATAAGCAGCGAGGGCAAGCCAAGTGCGGTCCGGTTCGACGATAGCATTGGGCAAGCGCTTTTTCACTTGTAATAAATATTCTGTTCCACCGCGTAAGCTTTGCTCAGGGTCAAGTCGATTACTCACGCCCATCTCCTTCGCCGTGTTTCGCGTCAACATCATCAGACCGCGCACGCCGGTGGGCGATTTTGCCTCGGGGTTCCAGTGAGACTCTTGGTAAGCAATGGCGGCGAGGAGCTGCCAGTCTATATGGTATTGTTCAGCTGTCTTTTTAAACATAGTTTCAAAACCACCCAGCCGACTCTTAATGCGATAACGGAAAAGCTGTGAACCGCCAACACTGAAGTTGTCGGTATGGCCAAAAAAACGATTTTCTAAATCGTGTAGCTTACCGCTCACAGCATAGCCCTTAAGGAAACGATTAGCAGCTGTGAATAGACTTTTATCACCGTGTGCAGGAAACACCCAAGCAATGGGTTGATCTTCTGATATATCAAAGGCTCGGCGTGCCCGAGGGTAGAGGCTGCGGTTGATCGTCACGGCAGAGGAGTCAATGACTGCATAGTCAGCCTCACCATCGTGAACCATCTGCATTAATTCAAGCATGTCACTATTGGCAGCGATTTCCCATTCTAAGTCTGGGTAGCTTTTAGCTTTCAATTTTCTTAAACGTTCAATATGTGAGCTGTCGCGTAGTACGACCAGGCGCCCGCCCTTAAGATCATTTAAGCTTTTCGGCCGACGGTGCCCAAGTCGGTAAACAATAGTTTGGCGAACGCTATTATAAGGCTGCGTAAATCGGACAAACTGCTGGCGCTCCTTGGTTGCGGTAAGCCCTGCGGCGGCAAAGTGCCCCTTTGGACCACCGACAGCGTTGAATATAGCGCCGAGGTCGTCCATTACATGTACTTCTAACTGGACATTGAGCTGTTTTGCAAATTGTTTCGCTAATAGGTATTCGAAACCGTTGTCACCCTTAGCATCGTGGAAATAGGTGGTTGGCCCAAACATCGTAATTACCCGTAGCACCCCTTCGTCCAGCACTGACTCTAGCGTTGTTGCCGAGCGGCTCGTGCTCAAGGCAAGACAAAAGCAGAACAGGGCTGCGGATAGACCGAGCCGGAATAGGCGACGTTTCACAGGTATTAAATTAAAATTCATTGCAGTCTTGGTCTATATCTCTCTATCCGGAAAATTAGAGTTAAGTGATTCTAGCATCTTGTTCATAGTCTGAATGAATTGAAAAACTGCATAATGATGAATCAGTATTGTAAGTAAAAAAGCCCTGTATTTAGCGGACATATTATTGCCAACACAATATTTTACTTATCAACTTGCGCGTATTGGGCTGATTGTCAGGGTCAGAACTCCATGAAGAATATGACTAACAAGTCAATAATAGTCATTGTGTGTTACCGGCCGGACACTTATTCTTCCGCCCCAGTAAGATTTTGCTTGTTATTGCAACAAGTGCGTAGTAGACCTTAGAGCTTAAGAAAAATCATGCTACTACTCAGCAGGCTCTACTAGGACTAATCAAAAACATGAAAGCTAGCCAGATATTAGAACTTAAAAAGGAGATAGCGTGGATTTTACAATAACTGAAGAACAGCAGATGATCCACGAATACGGCCGTCACCTAAGTAAAGCCTACGACCGCACTTACTGGATGGAAAATGCGGCAATTCATCGTTTTCCAGAAGAAATGTACCAACAGATCGCGGATGATGGCTTTTTGGGGACTATGGTTCCCGAAGCCTATGGTGGAGCCGGTTTGGGTATGCTCGAAATGCTTCTGTTTCAGGAGGGCATAGCCAATGAAGGGATACCGTTGTTAAGTCTCGTGGTCGGTGCCTGTATGACGATGTCCGTGCTCGCCGAACACGGTAGTGATGAACAGCGTAATCATTATTTACCCACCGCCTGTAAGGGCGATATCCGTTTTTGTTTTGCCATCACTGAGGCCGACGCCGGTACCAACACTATTAATATTGGCACTCTTGCGAGGCCAACCGCGCAGGGCGGCTTTAAACTCAGTGGCAATAAAACCTTTATTACTGATGCCGCTGAGTCTGACTATGCCTTAGTGGTAGCACGCACGACACCCGCCAGTGAGGTCAAGCGTAAGACTGATGGTTTTACGCTATTTATTGTGCCCACCAAGGCGAAGGGTGTCGAGATGCAACCCATACCCGTGAGTATCGCCCTGCCAGAATGGCAGTATCAAGTTTTTTTTGATGAGGTAGAGCTAGGACCACAACATGTCCTTGGCGAAATCGGCAAGGGCTTTAATATTCTTTTCGACTCCCTAAACCCTGAGCGAATTCTCGGCGGCGCTATTTGTACGGGGATCGGCCGCTTTGCCATGGATAAAGCCGTAGCTTATGCCAATGAACGCGTGGTATTTGATGGCCCGATTGGCGCTTATCAAGCCTTGCAACACCCCTTGGCAAAGGCCAAGGCTGAGGTTGAAATGGCATCGTTAATGGCACGCAAGGCAGCTTGGTTATTTGATCAGGACAAGCCTTGTGGCGCAGAGGCCAATATGGCAAAACTTGCTGCTTCTGAGGCCGGCATTAACGCTGTAGATGCCTCCTTACAATGTTTTGGTGGTAATGGTTTTACTAAAGAATACGGTATTTTTGACCTCTATCCATTGGTGCGTTTGACTAAAACCGCGCCCATTAACAATGAAATGATCCACAATTATATTGCCGAACACGTGATGAACTTGCCGCGTTCGTATTAACTCTTGAGCACAACCCCAACAATATCGACCTACTAAGTGGAGTGTAAACGATGGACTTTTCCCTGACCGAAGAGCAGCAAATGATTTATGGCTATGGTGCTAACCTGGCCAAAACCTTTGACCGTAAACACTGGCTTGAATACGCTGACAAGGCGCGTTTCCCCACTGATATGTACCAACAAGTTGCCGAGGATGGTTTTGTTGGCGTCATGGTGCCCGAGGCCTACGGTGGCTCTGGCCTGGGCATGATGGAAATGGGGTTGTTAAATGAGGGGCTTGCGGAGCAGGGCATCCCACTACTCAGCTTGGTGATTGGCGCGACCATGGGTTTGAGCCTGATAGCTAGCTTCGGTACAGAAGAACAAAAACAACAATACTTACCCGAGGCATGCAGTGGTAAAACGCGCTTTTGTTTTGCTATTACCGAACCGAATGCCGGTACCAACACCATTAAAACCAACACAATCGCCAAAGCGACGAGCGATGGCCGCTTTAAAATTAATGGTGCAAAGTATTTTATTACCGATGCTGCCGAGTCAGACTACATGTTGCTGGTTACGCGCACCACGCCCTACACAGAGGTCGAACGTAGTACCGATGGTTTTACCTTGTTTATTGTGCCGACCAAGGCTAAGGGTGTCGAAATGCACCCGATTCCTGTGAGTATCAAAATACCGGAAGTTCAATATCAGGTGTTTTTCGATGACGTCGATGTTGGCCCCGAGCATGTGCTGGGCGAAGTTGGTAAGGGGTTTAGAGTCTTATTCGACGCCTTAAACCCCGAGCGTATTTTGGTTGGTTTTATCTGTGCGGGCCTGGGTCGCTACGCAATGGGCCGTGCGGTTGAGTACGCCAATGAGCGTGTGGTATTCAATGGCCCCATTGGTGCTTACCAAGCGTTACAACACCCCTTGGCAAAAGCCAAAACAGAAATTGAACTGGCCAGCTTAATGGCAAAAAAAGCCGCTTGGTTATTCGATCAAGGTCAACCCTGTGGTGGCGAATCCAATATGGCAAAGTTTGCCGCAGCCGAGGCGGCCTGCCATGCTATTGATGCTTCACTACAATGCTTTGGTGGCAATGGGTTTACCAAAGAATACGGCATTTTCGATCTCTATCCACTGGCGCGTCTACTTAAAACAATTCCACTAAACAATGAAATGGTACTTAACTACGTGGCCGAGTATGTGCTCGGTTTACCCCGTAGCTATTGATCGTCAAAATCACATGGGAGAGCTGACCAATGGATTTTAATTTATCCGACGAACATAAAATGATTTATGAGTACGGTAATAGCCTTGCTAAAACCTATGACCGTAAATACTGGATGGAATGTGCCGAACGTCGTGCTTTTCCTAAAGAGCTTTATCAGCAGTCTGCCGCCGATGGTTTTGTCGGCACTATGGCCCCCGAAGCCTATGGTGGCGCTGGCCTGGGTATGCTCGAAATGGAGTTGTTTACTGAAGGCCTAGCGAATAATGGCATTCCTCTTTTAACCTATGTTGTGGGCTCGGTTATGTCCCTCGGCCCGATTGGTGATCACGGGACTGAAGAGCAGAAACAGCGCTATTTGCCCGATGCTTGCGCCGGTAAAACACGTTTTTGTTTTGCCATTACTGAGGCTGATGCCGGTACCAATACGATGCAGGCAAAAACCTTTGCGAGTAAAACAGCAGGCGGCCGCTTTAAGCTCAATGGTAATAAAACGTTTATTACCGATTGGGCTGAATCTGACTACGCACTCGTCGTGACACGCACCACGAGCCTCGCTGATGCCAACAAAAAAACCGAAGGCTTTACCTTGTTTATTGTCGACACCAAAGCCAAAGGCATAGAGGCTCAGCCGATTCCGGTCAGTGTGGCGTTGCCTGAAATGCAGTATCAAGTCTTTTTTGATGATGTCGATCTCGGCCCCGAAGATGTACTGGGTGAAGTGGATAAAGGTTTTGAAATCCTCTTTGAATGCCTCAACCCAGAGCGCATTATGGTGGGTGCTATCGGCGCTGGCCTTGGCCGGTTTGCCATGGACAAAGCGGTGGAGTACGCCAATGATCGAGTAGTGTTTAATGGCCCCATTGGTGCCTATCAAGCGCTACAACATCCACTGGCGAAGGCTAAAACTGAAATTGAAATGGCTTCGCTAATGACCCGTAAGGCGGCCTGGCTATTTGATAAACACGAACATTGTGGCGCTGAAGCCAATATGGCGAAGTGTGCGGCAGCAGAAGCTTCAATTCATGCTGTCGATGCCTCTCTACAATGTTTTGGCGGTAATGGTTTTACCAAGGAGTACGGTATTTTCGATATTTACCCGATGGTACGTTTGTTTAAAACTGCACCGTTGAATAACGAAATGGTACTCAACTATATCGGCGAGCACGTGATGGGCTTGCCGCGTTCTTATTAATCAGTTTTCGTTTTGATTCGTATATAGGCGACTAACAAAGAGATAGGTTTTTATGGATTTTTCCCTCAGCGAAGAACAAAGCATGATCTACGACTACGGCCAAAGTTTGGTCAAGTCTTACGACCGCAAGTACTGGATGGAATGTGCCGACGCGGGACGTTTTCCAGAAGAAATGTATAAGCAAGTGGCCGCCGACGGATTCGTTGGCACTATGGTGCCAGAGGCCTACGGCGGAGCGGGGTTGGGCTTACTTGAAATGGATCTGTTCCTGGAGGGTTTATCGAACCAGGGTATTCCACTGTTAAGCCTTGTCATTGGCGCCACGATGTCGATGGCGCCGATTGGTGATCACGGGACTGAAGAGCAAAAGCAGAAATACCTGCCTGATGCCTGTTCTGGTAAAACCCGCTTCTGCTTTGCTATTACCGAATCGGGGGCTGGTACCAATACCATCCAGGCAGCGACCATTGCCAAGCAAACTCCCGATGGCCGCTTTAAACTCAGTGGTAATAAAACCTTTATTACTGACTTTGTTGAGTCCGATTACGCCTTAGTTGTCGCACGCACCACACCCCATACTGAAGTCGAGCGCAAAACTGATGGGTTTACGTTGTTCATTGTCGATACCAAAGCTAAGGGCGTAGCCGCTAATCGAATACCGGTAAGTATTCCCATTCCTGAACTACAGTATGAAGTCTTCTTTGACGAGGTGGATTTAGGGCCGGAACACGTACTCGGGGAAGTCGGTAAAGGCTTTAATATTCTCTTTGAATCCCTCAACCCCGAGCGCGTGTTGGTCGGCTCCATTTGTACAGGTATTGGCCGTTACGCAATGGAGAAAGCGGTAGAATACGCTAATGACCGGGTGGTTTTTAATGGCCCTATTGGCGCCTATCAAGCGCTGCAACATCCACTCGCGAAAGCTAAGACAGAAATTGAACTGGCCTCATTAATGACTCGCAAAGCGGCCTGGTTGTTTGACCGAGGTGAGGCCTGCGGCGGCGAATCTAATATGGCCAAATACGCTGCTGCTGAGGCAGCCCTGCATGCTGTCGATGCTTCATTACAGTGTTTTGGCGGCAATGGCTTTACCAAAGAGTACGGTATCTTTGACATCTATCCTATGGTGCGCTTATTCAAAACAGCGCCATTAAATAGTGAAATGATACTCAATTATATTGGTGAATATGTGCTCGGTTTGCCGCGCTCCTATTAACAACCTTATCAATAACGCCGCTGTTAACCGCGGCGTTCAATTGGAGCCAGTGCTCCAGATTAGCCCTAAAGAGTGGAGTAAATGATGGACTTTAATCTCAGCGAAGAACAGCAAATGATTTACGAGTACGGTACGAATCTCGCTAAAGATTTCGACCGTAAATATTGGACCGATTGCGCTGAGCGCCGCGAATTTCCCACGGCCATGTATCAAAAAGTCGCCGAGGATGGTTTTGTTGGTCTTATGGTGCCCGAAGCCTATGGTGGGGCGGGTCTGGGCATGACCGAAATGGTCCTTTTTCAGGAGGGTTTGTCGAACCAAGGTATTCCTCTTTTAAGCTTGGTTGTTGGTGCGACCATGTCGCTTTCACCCATTGGCGACCACGGTACTGAAGAGCAAAAACAAAAATATTTGCCCGCTGGTTGTCGTGGTGATATTCGTTTTTGCTTTGCCATTACCGAGCCAACGGCCGGCACCAACACGATGAAAACCAATACCATGATCAGAGAAACTGGTGATGGTCGCTATAAATTAAATGGAGCCAAGACATTTATTACCGATGCCGGTGGCTCTGACTACATGCTGGTCGTCAGCCGTAATAAAGCCTTTGATGAAGTCGATCGCAAGACCGACGGTTTTACTCTTTTAATCGTTGATAGAAATGCCCCCGGTGTTTCAGTACAACCGATTGATGTCAGCATTCCCATTCCCGAATGGCAATATCAGGTGTTTTTTGACGATGTTGATATTGGCCCTGAAGACGTCCTTGGCGAAGTGGGTAGGGGCTTCGATATTCTCTTTGAATCACTCAACCCGGAGCGTATTATCCTGGCGGCTGTGGCCAATGGTCTCGGTCGCTATGCCATGGATCGCGCGGTTGAATACGCCAATGACCGGGTAGTGTTTAATGGTCCTATCGGTGCCTATCAAGCCTTGCAACACCCACTCGCGAAGGCGAAAACTGAAATTGAAATGTCATCATTGATGACCCTCAAAGCGGCGAGTTTGTTCGACAAAGGTGAATCCTGCGGTGCCGAAGCCAACATGTCCAAGTATTCGGCCGCAGAAGCCGCGATGCATGCTATTGATGCCTCGTTACAGTGTTTTGGTGGCAATGGTTTCACCAAAGAATACGGGATTTTTGATCTCTACCCGGTAGCGCGCTTGCTCAAAACAGCACCGCTAAATAGTGAAATGGTACTGAACTATATTGCCCAACACGTGATGGGTTTACCCAAGTCCTATTAATTTTTGGTGGATTACCAAAATTGAAGGCTCGAATGAGCACTATTCGGGCCTTCAAATAGGTTCCCAGCAATGTCTCAGCCATATGAAAGTCACCTGAGACATTACCGCCAACAGCTTATTGGTACAGCTCTATACGTTAAATAGAGTGTCGATTGATGATAAAAAACTAATGTGAGCCTAAATTCGGCGAATTGGATTAGTCCAATAGATTTGGCTATTCCATTCAGCCATTCCAATATTGATTCAGCTAAATAACCAGTAATGCTATTTACTTAGCTCTTCAAGGGCTGCAGAATAATGTCCGTTTTTTAGACTCGTCCAACGTTCTTCACACCACCTTTCCCTGTTTTAATCTATTGTGCTGTTGATAGAGGACAATGATTAAAGGTCTTACGTCTATGAGGAGCACAAGGGCGAAACATCATTTATTAACAATTTTATTATTAAGGAAGAGAAATGGAAAAAGAAAAAGTGTTAGCCCTAGTCGCCAATAAAGCGAAAATGAAAGCGTTTAAATCCATCATGGGGGTACTTCCGTCAGCCCCCGGCCCATTGACCTTTGTCGGGTCGGGTAGTACCGCGAAATTATGTACCCATATTAGTGGTCTCAACGTATCCAAGGTCCTCATTGTGACAGACAAGCCTTTGGTTGAGTTAGGTATCGTGGCTAAGGCCTCCGATGTTTTTAAGCAGAAAGGGGTTGAGGTCATATTGTTTGATGGCGTGTTGCCTGACCCGACCTTAGATCTGATTGAAGATGGTCTGGCTATGCAGTTAAAATATAGTTGCGATGCTATTTTGGCCATTGGTGGTGGTTCTTCAATCGATGCCGCGAAAACTATCGCTGCTGCGGCAACCAACGGTGGTAAATCGCAAAAAGTAGTGGGTTACTACAAAGTTAAAAAAGAACCGATTCCCCTGTTTGCAATCCCAACCACATCGGGTACAGGCTCTGAAGTCACTTTTGGTGCGGTAGTTTCTGATGCTGTTACTCACGAAAAGTTTTTTATCGCCGACCCAAAAGTTACACCCAAGGCGATTGCACTTGACCCCGATTTGATTACTGGCCTACCTCCTGCCATTACAGCAGCTACAGGTATGGATGCTTTGACCCATGCCATTGAGGCATTTATTAGTACCTGGGCTACTTCCGGTAGTGATAGTTACGCTAAACAAGCGATAGAAATGCTCTTCAAATATTTGCCTATCGCCTACTCCAATGGTGGCAATCTCGAAGCGCGTGAGCAGGTGTCGGTCGCCGCTTACTACGCCGGTATCGCGATTAATACTGGCGCGGTTGGTTATGTACACGCCATTGCGCATCAATTTGGCGCCTGGTACAGCACGCCTCATGGTTGGGCAAATGCCGTGGTGTTACCAGAAGTACTTCGCTTCTCAAAAGATAAAGTTGAAGACCGTCTGGCTGAGCTGGCTGATATGCTTGCCCTGAGTTTACCCAGTGATTCTGTTAGCACAAAAGCGGATAGATTTATTGAAGCCATCGTGCAGCTTAACGAATCTTTCGGTATCGGTACTACCCTTGAGGCGATTAAAATTTCAGATATTACTGCCATCGCCGCGAGAGCTGTAAAAGAAGGCTCCGGAATGCCTGTGCCAAAAATGATGGACCAAAACGAATGTGAAACCTTGATTCATAGCTTGGTGGCCTGACACTTAATTATTGTGATTAGCCAAAATAAAATAGAGTGCTATTTCTCTAGGTACTAGAGAAATAGCACTCATAAACACGAACAACGGCTTATATCGTTAAGGCGTTTCCTCTCCTTTTTGGAAATGAGATAGTTATTTTTCAGAATACAATATTTAGAACATCAACTATCCAATCCACCATTAACCTTAATTAATCAATTAACGCGCTAAATAAAGCGGGATTCTAGTATTTTTATGGATAATAGCTTCGGCAAATAGCTTAGTATTTTAATTTTTTTCATCCCCCCGATGGCTAGCTCATCAAGGGGTTATTAAAGTGTCTCCGGAAGCGAATCAAGCTGGCCTCGATTAGATGTGCAATTTTTCGAGTTTTCAAATTAGCATCTAAACCCGCGAAGCGGTATCTGCGGCTACACAGATGTTGAATCAAGGAAAGTTCCCCCGTAAGAGAGTATCTGTTCATTAGCTGGCTTGGTGAGACATTGTGTAGCCAAGATCCGCTATGGCTCACTGATGATCGCACTGCATCCAAGGCGAATCGGCTGACCATGGCTCAGCGTACTGATTCACCGGTGAACTAGGCTGCTACAGTGTACTGTGCAAGGAGATTCGCGTTTATGCAGCCTAGGAATTGACGCGCCATGAGTTTACTGTGGACCACCGAGTTTACCTTCTTTAACAACGGGGGGCTGAAGCGAAATTCACCGCCATAGTCACGATTTTGTCGGTGGCTGGGCTTTTATATAAGCAAGAATGCAAATAATAGCGCCCTAGAGCAGGTCTAACGCAACTGTCGGAAACAGTTACGCACTTCCTTAATGAAGGTCTCTGGTACTTCAAACGCTGCAAAATGGCCACCCTTGTCTAATTCATTCCAGTGGATGAGGCATTTAAAGCGCCGCTCAGCCCAGCGCCGAGAGGAACGGAAAATCTCTTTCGGATAAACACTACAACCAGTGGCAAGCATAATTTCGTCTCTTGACAAGTTGTTAAAACTCTCCCAGTAGAGGCGAGCAGAGGAGGCTGCACTAGCGTTACACCAGTAGAGCATAATATTGTCCAGTAACTCATCCTTACTCAGCACATTTTCGGGATGGCCATCGCAGTCCATCCACGCCCAGTACTTTTCAAGTATCCAGGCCATTTGCCCGACAGGAGAGTCACTCAAGCCGTAACCAAGTGTTTGTGGGCGAGTACTCTGTTGCTTAGAGTAGCCGGAGTCGTGATCGTCATAATATTGCATGCCGGCCAGCGCACTTTGTTCAAGAAGTGTTAGATCGTCGAACGTTGTGGGGTCGGGTTCGACAATCACCATATTGAGATGAATTCCCAAACAGTTGCCTAGGTTTTGCATGCCTATAGCAGCTGTTACGACAGCCCCCCAGTCACCACCTTGGGCGAAATAGGCGTCGTAGCCCAGTCTGAGCATGAGCTGATTCCAGGTCTCGGCTATTTTTTCAACGCTCCATCCAGCCTTTATTGGTTTGCCGGAAAAACCATAGCCCGGCAGGGCAGGGCACACTACATGAAAAGCGTCTTCAGCATCGCCACCATGGGCCACCGGATCAATTAAGGGGCCGATCACTTTCTGAAACTCGACGATAGAGCCTGGCCAGCCGTGGGTCATTAACAATGGACGAGCTTCTGGGTGAGGTGAGCGTGCATGGATGAAATGGATGTCGAGGCCATTGAGTTCAGTCATGAATTGAGGGTGCTTATTGAGTAACGCCTCTCGCGCTCGCCAATCATAATTATTGAGCCAGTAGTTACAGATTTCTTGGGTATACGCTAGAGGAATACCCTGGGTCCAGTCGTTAACGGTTTCTTTTTCGGGCCAACGCGTATTGGCTAGCCTGCGCTTTAAATCGTCGAGGATTTCGTCGCTTACGGCAATATTGAAGGGCCTGATGGCATCGTTGGTCATGTTGAGCCTACTGTTAGTTTGGTATTTTTGTTAGTGTGCATACTATTAAACTATCCGCTGTTGCAGACGAGGTCAACTATTTGCCCTGATTATATTTTACTGTATGACTATACAGTTATCTGCTTTTCCTTTAAGCTGATGTCTCTACATTGGAGGAGGGGCAGAGCCTCTGCTACGATGGCAACTTAAGCTAGATGAACACACACATGACACTGGTTGAAGAGGTATAAAACGATGTCGATGGACCCCAATAAAGAAAAAGCACTTCAGGCCGCACTGAGCCAAATTGAACGACAATTTGGCAAGGGCACTGTAATGCGTATGGGTGATAAAGAGCACGTCGCCATTCCCAAGATTTCTACAGGTTCTCTGGGACTCGATATTGCGCTCGGCATTGGTGGTTTACCTCAGGGTCGTGTAGTTGAAATTTACGGCCCTGAATCATCGGGTAAAACCACCTTAACGCTATCGGTCATTGCCGAGGCGCAAAAGTTGGGGGGCACCTGTGCTTTTATTGATGCTGAGCATGCGCTCGACCCAACTTACGCCGAAAAGCTGGGCGTTAATGTTGATGACTTGATGCTGTCTCAGCCCGATACCGGAGAGCAAGCCCTTGAAGTGACCGATATGTTGGTGCGCTCAGGTGCCATTGATGTGCTAGTGGTTGACTCGGTCGCTGCTTTGACACCCAAAGCAGAAATTGAAGGCGATATGGGTGATACCCATGTGGGTTTACAGGCGCGTTTAATGTCTCAAGCCCTGCGTAAATTGACCGGCAACATTAAAAACTCTAACTGCTTGGTGATTTTCATCAACCAGATTCGCATGAAGATTGGCGTCATGTTTGGTAGCCCAGAAACCACCACCGGCGGTAATGCCCTGAAGTTTTATTCCTCTGTACGCTTAGATATACGTCGCATTGGTGCCGTTAAAGATGGTGACGAAATTATTGGTAACGAAACCCGTGTTAAGGTTGTTAAAAACAAAGTGGCGCCCCCTTTTCGCCAGACCGAGTTTCAAATCCTTTACGGCATTGGCATTAATCGTCCGGGGGAAATTATTGATCTGGGTGTCAAGTGCGGGTTTGTCGATAAAGCAGGTGCCTGGTATTCCTACAAAGGCGATAGAATTGGGCAGGGCAAAGCTAACTCCTGCACCTACCTCCGTGAACACCCTGAAGTGGCAACAGAAATTGAAGATAATATTCGTTTGCAATTACTCGGTGATCCAGAGGCTGAGAAGAAGGAGGATGAAGTGGCAAGCGGTGTTTCCGGCGAATTAGAAAGTTAGTCTACAATCTTTATTAAAAAGGGCGCCCGAGTTGGCGCCCTTTTTAATGACTTTCTTTTTATTGAGAGGTAATTACTTTACTTTTACTTATTGCTCTACTGGATAACCTGCGGCGATCCAGTTAGCCATGCCGGTATGGCTAACACAGACCAAGTTGTTTACTCCAATTAGGGATAAATTGGTCAGAGCTGTTTGAGCCCGTCGTCCGGAGCGGCAATACATATAACTTTATTGTAAGTTTTTAGTTCTTCAGCATGCTCTCCTTCCGTCCCTAGGGGGATATTGCAACTCCCTGGCACATGTCCTTCGGCAAACTCCTCAGGTCGTCGGTTGTCGACAATCACCTCATTTTTGCCAAGTTGTCGCCAGACGTTGTGTAGATCACTCATCGAAAAGTCGTTATGGAGATATCGTCGCGGATTGTAATCGATACCGACGGCAACATTAGCGGGCACAGCCTCGTTAATCTTCTTTGGCATATCAAGATTGAGATTATCCATGATACTAATGAAATCACTGGCACTTCGTCCACCACCAAGACGAGGGTTCCAACGTTTTTCTTCGCCAATACTGGAGCTTGTTCGACCTTTGTAGTCGTGGGCAGGATAGACAATGGTGTCATCGGGGAGAGTAAATAACTTATGAGTCACATTGTCGTAAAGCTGCTGTGAATCGCCCTGTTGAAAATCGGTTCTGCCACAGCCGCGAATTAGTAAAGTATCTCCAGTAAACACTTTGTTATGAATGTGGTAACTCATGCAACCACTGGTGTGGCCAGAGCTTTAATAGTGTGGTTGCCGAGCTGGAGTTCATCACCATCCTCCAGTGCAAGATCAATGGCCTCAATACCCGCGTCTTTGCTAAAGACAATTTTTGCACCCGTTTTCTGGCGTAGTAAACCGGCAGAGGTGATGTGATCAGCATGAGCATGCGTTTCGCAGACATAAAGCAACTCAATGCCAAGTTCTTCAACATATTGAAGATCTCGCTCAAACTGTTCCAGAACCGGATCGATCAGAGCACCTTCATGTGTTGTCGTGTCAATAAGCAAATAAGTGTAGGTGAAGCTATCGCGATCAAAAAGCTGACGACAGAGCAAAGTTGAAGGAGATGTTTTCGCAAACATGGCTAGCCCTCTTATGTTCGTGTTAAAGGTCAGCATAGAGGGGTTCGGAAACAGTTTAAAGTGGGCTAAGGAAATATCGCTCAAATTTGTCTGGTTGGGTCCAAGGCGGCTACTTAATACACACCAATATCGAGGTAGGAGCGAGAGATTTTGTCGATAGCCACAACATAAGACGCCGTACGATAGTCACTCACTTTGTCGTTACTGTCGAGCACCGATTTAATTTGCTGAAATGACAAACGCATCGTGTCATCGAGACCAGAGCGCACAAGGTCGAGTTCGTCAGCACCGTGCACCAATTCTTTTTGTATCCACGCGGGAATAGGCTGTTCGGTCATACTTTGAATAGCACTGAGCATATGGCCGCCACGCATTTCGTCGTAACGCCTTTCCATGCGGCCAAATCGAATGTGGGCGAGGTTTCGCACCCATTCAAAATAGGAAACTGTAACGCCACCCGCGTTGACGTAGGCGTCAGGGAGAATGGTGATACCGCGCTTGCGGAGTATTTCGTCCGCCTCAAAGGTAATAGGGCCGTTGGCGGCTTCAACGATAAGTGCCGCCTTCACTCGTTCAGCATTAGCGGGCGTTATTTGTCCCTCCATTGCGGCAGGTATTAAAATGTCGCAATCCATTTCCAGTAGACTTGTACCATCGGCCACAAAATTGGCACCAGGGTAGCCAATAATAGTTTTGTGCTCGATGATATAGTCGTTAACGGCCTGAACATCGAGGCCATCCTCTTTAAACAATGCTCCATCTTTCTCAATAACAGCAGTAATGAGGCAGCCATCCTCTTCTTGCAGTAATTTAGCCGCATGAAAGCCGACATTCCCAAGACCCTGAACAATCACCCGTTTACCACTGAGTGCCCCTGTAAAACCTGCGTCAATAACACAGTCGAGGTGTCGAAAAAACTCACGCATAACGTAGACCACGCCGCGCCCTGTGGCCTCGGCACGGCCACGAATACCGCCGTGGGCGACCGGTTTACCGGTAACGCAGCCCACGTAGTTCACATCTTCCGGGTGGAGGTGCTTGTAAGTATCGGCAATCCAGGCCATTTCCCGCTCGCCAGTTCCCATATCAGGAGCTGGAACATTCGTTGCTGGGCTAAGAAAGCCTTTACGAATGAGCTCACGGGCAAAACGGCGAGTGATTTTTTGTATGTCCTCGCGATTGTATTTTGCTGGATCTATCAATAAACCACCCTTTGATCCACCAAAAGGCACATCAACAATGGCGCACTTGTACGTCATCAGTGCTGCAAGAGCTTCAACCTCATCCTGATTAACGATAGTGGCGTAACGAATACCGCCTTTTGACGGTAGCCGATGACTACTGTGAACTGAACGCCAACCAGTAAACACCTCTATTTTACCGTTAATTTCAACTGGAAAATTCACCTCTAAAGTGGCTGAACATGCCTTGATAGCTGCAGCAACCCCTGGATCTATGCTCAGTACATCAAAGGCTCGATCAGCCATATGGTTGACACTTTGAGTGAAAGAGAGGCTATCGGTTCTTGTTTTATTTACCATGGTAAGTTCCCATTATTTATTCTGTTCTTATGAGGCTTCAATACTAGTCGGCAAAGATTTTCATCAGCACACTTGTCAATGATTTAGCCATAATAGTGCTCTAACTTATTGGGTGGTTTCTTAAACGGGTCAAAAAACCAAAGGGGAAGAAATATGACATTAGCACACTAACACCGGTCGGTTGACGAAGCTTTCAAGATAGGGGAAAAGTCTAGCCCTGTCACTGCTATT
This sequence comes from Porticoccaceae bacterium, assembly GCA_041622675.1. Classification (GTDB taxonomy): domain Bacteria; phylum Pseudomonadota; class Gammaproteobacteria; order Pseudomonadales; family Porticoccaceae; genus Reddybacter. Next base: position 8,839 of record JBFJYH010000004.1, on the reverse strand, counting down.
ACAGGAACGAGCGCTCGGGGTTTCAATTTATCCATTGGATATGCCAGAATAATTCCCCTTTTGTGAAAGCAGTAAGCGTTCGATATGGCACACCTCTAACACGCCCATATTTGTTAGGCTGTTTTTTTTCCATTATTATCGCTCAAACTATTTGATTTGAATCCTAGATAGCTGGGGGGTTGAGCAATCGGGCGGTGTGTTCCAGAGATATTAAGTAATTGTCTGGATATTTTTTCACCCGAGATTTACACATCCTTGGCAAAAACACTAGATTTGTTAAACGTAACAGGGTTTAACGCACCAATTTAATGCAATGGTAATGTTTTTTTGACGCCAAATACTCTGACTAATCACACAATTTAATCTTCTTGTAGAGGCCTCATTTTTTCAATCTCGACCAGTTATCGACGGTATATATGGCTACCTTGACGGCCTTAGATTTAGTCGATTTCAGGTTTTGTGTTTGTGATATTAATCCTACATCCACTTTGATTCGAATCTTAAAATTATTTTTATTAGTCGGAGGGATTATCTTGTTTTTGAAGAGATAGTTTTAGGGGTAGAAGGCGCGCTCTTGAGACCTTCCCATCGCGACTGTGAGCCCACTACTCCTCAAAAGACGCTTGTGCATAGCCTAAGGTTTAAGGAGTACAGACAGCAAAAAGCCCGGTTTTAACCGGGCTTTTTGCTCATCAACACAAAATGGCTAGCGTTGGGCGATCGGGGTCACCGCACGTTCGCTGGGGCCTGTATACAACTGGCGTGGGCGACCAATTTTATAACTATTGCTAATCATTTCGTCCCAGTGGGCTATCCAGCCTACAGTACGGCCAGTGGCAAAAATAACCGTAAACATTTCTGTGGGAATACCGATGGCTTTCATGATAATACCCGAATAGAAATCGACATTGGGGTAGAGCTTTTTGCTGACAAAATAGTCATCTTCAAGGGCTATTTGTTCAAGGCGTTTGGCGATTTTCAACAGAGGGTCGTTTTCCATACCGAGTTCAGCCAGCACTTCGTCACAGGCTTCTTTCATGACTTGGGCGCGGGGGTCAAAGTTTTTGTAGACGCGGTGGCCGAAACCCATCAAACGGAAGGGGTCATTTTTGTCCTTGGCGCGCTTGACAAAAGCGTCGATATTTTTTTCATCGCCAATTTCGTTGAGCATTTCGAGTACAGCCTGATTAGCCCCACCGTGGGACGGTCCCCACAGAGCGGCAATGCCGGCTGCGATACAGGAAAAGGGGTTTGCACCCGATGAGCCGGCAAGGCGCACAGTAGATGTAGAAGCATTTTGCTCGTGGTCGGCGTGCAGGATAAAGAGCTTATCCATTGCCTTGGCCAGTACGGGATTTACCTCAGGCTCTTCACAGGGTGTGCCAAACATCATATGCAGGAAGTTTTCAGCATAGCTCATATCATTTCTAGGGTACATATAGGGCTGGCCGATGTAATGTTTGTAGCACATAGCGGCCAAAGTCGGCATTTTTGCAATTAGACGATGAGCTGTAATCATCCGGTGCTGGGGATTGGCGATATCAAGAGAGTCGTGATAGAAAGAAGACATAGCCGCAACGACACCGCACATGATAGACATGGGGTGCGCATCATAACTAAAGCCGGACAAAAACTGCTCGATCGAGCGATTGACCATAGTGTGTTTACTGATCAAGTTTTCAAAGTCCGCTTTCTGTGTGGCATTAGGTAACTCGCCATTGAGGAGCAGGTAACAGGTCTCAAGGTATGAAGTATTTTCCGCAAGATCGTTAATCGGATAGCCGCGGTGCAATAACACCCCTTCGCCGCCATCAATAAAGGTAATTTTAGATTCACAGGAGGCGGTCGATGTAAAACCTGGGTCGAATGTGAACACACCCTTACCGGTCAGCGAGGCAACATCGATCACATCGGGGCCGAGAGTGCCTGTTCGTATTGGCAGTTCAATGGCGTCGGCGCGGCCCTCAATGCTGAGAGTAGCTTTCTTATCGGTCATAGGGTTCCCCTAGTTAAGCATTTTGGAAGTTGGCAACATGGCCAGCCCGTATTACAAAGCCCGCGACTCTAGCCTTCTGAAGCAAGGTTTGTCAATTTGCATCGGCCTTTTTTTAGCTTTACAGCGCCAAGGTCTTATTGTGGTGCGAGCGAGGTCTGGCGCGCACAATAAAGGGGCAAAATTGTACTGACAGGCCTTTATACAGGGCTTTTAGGCCGGTCAGCTATGCGTGTCCTGTATTCTTGATTCGTTGTAATTGGGTGACAATCCTCCTATACTGCCCGGCGTTAAAAGTTGCTCGGGTTCAGACACTAAGTGGGGCTTTGCTAGCGGCTAATATTTATCCAACTTTTTTATTTGGCACCAAAAAATAACGCCCTTATGGGTTTGAGGTACAGCTAGTTGTGAACGATAAAAGACCTGTCAATTTAGATATTGGAACGATTCAGCTTCCAATTACCGCTTATGTTTCTATTCTTCATCGCATTTCTGGTGTCGCGTTATTCGTTATCAGTGGACTGTTTATTTGGATGCTCGATCGTAGCCTGACTTCTGAAGAGACCTTTGCGTCTCTACAGGGTTTACTCACCCATCCTCTCGTTAAGGTTGTGTTGTGGGGCATGTTGGCGGCATTGGCCTACCACCTGGTGGCCGGTATTCGGCATCTGTTTATGGATTTCGGTATTGGTGAAACACTGGAAGGCGGCAGATTGGGTGCGAAACTCGTGCTTATTGTCGCCGCACTATTGATCATTTTCGCAGGAGCCTGGGTATGGCTGTAACAAATGTAACAAGTTTTGGGCGCAGCGGGCTCTCTGACTGGGTCGTGCAACGTGCCAGCGGCGTCGTACTAACGGTTTATCTACTGGTCATTGCCGCTTATTTACTGTTCACCCCAGAAATTGATTATGCAAGCTGGAAAGAGTTACACAGTGGTTTGTGTGTTCGTCTACTGACTGTTCTCGCAGTTTTGTCATTGGCAGCCCACGCTTGGATTGGTATGTGGGGGGTGCTCACTGACTATGTCACGGTTCGTTTAATGGGACCTAAAGCTACCCCGTTGAGGGTGTTTTTACAGCTGGGCATGATCACAGTCATTTTTGTCTATGTGGTCTGGACTGTCGCTATTCTCTGGGGGAAGTAGGTTAATGGGTAAAATGAGAACGATCTCTTTTGACGGTGTCATTATTGGCGGTGGCGGTGCAGGTATGCGCGCCTCTTTACAGCTGGCGCAATCGGGTTACAAAACCGCTGTTATTACCAAAGTGTTTCCAACGCGATCCCACACAGTATCTGCCCAGGGCGGTATCACTTGCGCTATTGCCAGCGATGACCCACAGGATCAGTGGCAATGGCATATGTATGACACGGTGAAAGGTTCTGACTATATTGGCGACCAAGATGCCATTGAATATATGTGTCAAGTTGGCCCTGAAGCAGTGTTCGAGCTTGAGCATATGGGTTTGCCTTTCTCTCGTACGGAAGAGGGTCGTATTTATCAGCGTCCCTTTGGCGGGCAATCAAAAGATTACGGCAACGGTGGTCAGGCAGCGCGCACTTGCGCAGCAGCAGATCGCACCGGCCACGCCTTATTACACACGCTCTATCAAGCCAATCTTAAAGCCAACACGGTTTTTCTGAACGAGTGGTTTGCCATTGATCTGGTGAAAAACAAAGATGGTGCCGTGGTTGGTGTTATCGCTATTGATATCGAAACCGGTGAGACGGTTTACGTTAAGTCAAAGGCCACCGTCTTTGCCACGGGTGGTGCAGGTCGTATTTATTCCTCGACCACCAATGCCCATATCAATACGGGTGATGGCCTAGGCATGTCGCTGCGCGCGGGCTTCCCTGTACAAGATATCGAGATGTGGCAGTTCCATCCCACCGGTATTCACGGTGCTGGTGTTCTGGTTACCGAGGGCTGCCGTGGTGAAGGTGGTTATCTGGTCAATAAAGATGGCGAGCGCTTTATGGAGCGTTATGCACCCAATGCCAAAGATCTCGCCGGCCGCGACGTTGTGGCTCGTTCGATGGTACTGGAAATCCTTGAAGGCCGTGGTTGTGGTCCCGATGGTGACCATGTGCACTTGAAGCTCGATCACCTTGGTGAAGAAGTGCTACACAGCAAGTTGCCAGGTATTTGTGAACTCTCTGAAACTTTTGCCCACGTTGACCCGGTGACTGATTTGGTTCCTGTGGTGCCAACCTGTCACTATATGATGGGTGGTATTCCGACTAACGTTAGTGGCCAGGCTTTAACCCTTGATAGTGATGGCAAAGAGCAAGTGATTGACGGTCTTTTTGCCTGTGGCGAAGTGGCCTGTGTGTCGGTGCATGGTGCCAATCGTCTGGGTGGTAACTCACTATTAGATTTAGTTGTCTTCGGTCGCGCTGCTGGTTTGTTTATTGAGGAATCACTACGAGAAGGCTCTACTTTAGCGGATGCTACTGATGCTGACATCGAGGCCGCTTGTGTTCGCCTCAACCGTTTAAACGGTAGCGAGAGTGGCGAGAAGACAGCGGACCTGCGCAAAGAGCTGCAAACCATTATGCAAAATCATTTCGGCGTGTTCCGCCGTGGTGACTATATGCAGGAAGGCGTGAAGAAGTTGGCCGACCTGCGTCAACGTATCGAGAATGTAAAACTCGATGATAAATCGGCCGCTTATAACACAGCGCGCATCGAGGCACTGGAATTACAAAATCTGCTCGAAGTTGCCGAAGCGACAGCCATTGCCGCCGAAGAGCGTAAAGAGAGTCGCGGTGCCCATGCCCGTGAAGACTTTACAGAGCGCGACGACGAGAACTGGTTGTGCCACTCCATTTATTTTCCCGCTGATAAGCGTGTGTCCAAACGTGACGTTAACTTTGCGCCCGTTACGCGTGAAGCCTTCGCTCCAAAAGCACGTGTTTATTAATCTACGTAGGGCTGCCTAAGATATGCTCAAAGTAAGTATTTATCGTTATAACCCCGATACAGATTCTGCCCCGTATATGCAGGATTTTCAGCTTGATACACAAGGCAAAGATATCATGGTGCTGGATGTGCTCGAGCTACTTAAAGCCGAGGATCCAACCTTGGTTTTCCGTCGCTCATGCCGTGAAGGTGTTTGTGGTTCAGATGGTGTCAACATGAATGGCAAGAACGGTCTGGCTTGTGTCACCCCTCTGTCTGAATGTGTTAAAAACGACACCTTAATTCTACGCCCCCTACCTGGGCTACCCGTAATTCGCGACCTTGTTATCGACATGGCGCAGTTCTACGCCCAGTACGAAAAAGTACAACCCTACCTGATCAACGACACCCCTGCGCCCGCGATTGAACGTCTGCAGTCGCCAGAGGATCGGGAAAAACTTGACGGCTTATATGAGTGCATACTGTGTGCCTGCTGCTCAACTAGCTGTCCATCGTTCTGGTGGAATCCCGATAAGTTTATCGGTCCCGCTGGCCTGTTACAGGCTTACCGCTTTTTAGCGGATACACGTGATACGGCGACAGAAGAGCGCCTGTCGGAACTGGATGACCCCTTTTCAGTTTTCCGTTGTCACGGCATTCAAAACTGTGTGGCTGTTTGCCCCAAGGGTCTAAACCCAACACAGGCAATTGGGCATATTCGCAGTATGTTACTTAGCAGTGGCACCTAAATAAGTTTGCAAAATACGGCAGGTACGGAACTTAAGCCCCTGCTTTTTAAGCCCTCAATTCGGTAATTACTACGTCAGGACTAGAAAGATGCAAGACAGCATCATGGAGCAGTTTCTCAGTTCGTCCCATTTCTCAGGGGGCAATGCAGCCTATATTGAAGGTCTGTACGAAACTTACTTACATAATCCCAATGGTGTGCCAGAGGAATGGCGCGCCTTTTTTGACTCTCTTCCCCACATCAATGGCTTTGCTGGTGCCGACTCCTCCCACGCGACCATACAGGCGCATTTTGAGTTGTTGGGACGCAAGCGCTCTCGACCATTACCCGCTCCGGGTTCCGGTGGTATCAATGTCGAGCACGAGCGTAAACAGGTCAAAGTATTACAGCTTATCGCCTCCTATAGGGAGCGTGGTCATCAGAAGGCCAACCTCGATCCTCTCGGTTTGATGGAGAGAGAGGACGTTCCTGATTTAAAGCTTGGTTTTCATGGTTTAACCGACGCCGATCTCGATACGACCTATCAAACAGGCCCGCTTTACATTGGAAAAGAAGAAGCGTCCCTGCGGGAAATTATCGAACACATGGAAGCGACCTACTGTGGGCAAGTTGGTCCTGAGTTTATGCACATTACCTCGCTGGAGGAAAAGCAGTGGCTTCAGCAACGTTTTGAATCAGTACAGTCGCGTCCGACTTATGGCGATGAGGCACGTATCGCTGTGCTACAGCGCTTGACCGCAGCTGAAGGCCTAGAGAAGCATCTCGATTCCAAATACCCGGGGACCAAACGTTTTGGCCTTGAGGGTGCCGAAAGCATGATTCCTATGCTTGACGGTTTAATTCAGCGTGCTGGTGAATACGGTGCGCGAGAGATCGTTCTCGGCATGGCCCATCGCGGTCGCTTGAATGTATTAGTCAACGTGCTGGGTAAAAACCCCGCAGAATTATTTGATGAATTTGAAGGCAAGAAGCTGCTCAATACCTCGGGCGATGTGAAATATCATCAGGGCTTTTCGTCCAATGTCATGACACCGGGTGGTGAACTCCACTTGGCGCTTGGCTTCAATCCGTCCCACCTTGAGATATCCGCTCCGGTCATTGAGGGCTCAACACGCGCTCGCCAAGATAGGCGGGGCGATACCGAAGGCGCGCAAGTTGTACCGATTATTATCCATGGCGATGCGGCTTTTGCCGGCCAGGGTGTGGTGATGGAGACTTTCCAGATGTCCCAGACCCGCGGTTATAAAACCGGAGGCACAGTGCATCTGGTACTTAACAATCAGGTCGGCTTTACCATAAGTCGCCGTGAGGATGCACGCTCTACGGAATACTGCACAGACGTCGCCAAAATGGTACAGGCACCTATTATCCACGTTAATGGCGATGACCCCGATGCCGTGATGTTCGCCACATTACTGGCTATGGATTATCGCTATCAATTTAATAAAGATGTCGTGATTGACTTGGTTTGTTACCGGCGCAGTGGTCATAATGAAACGGATGAGCCCTCCGGGACTCAGCCCTTGATGTACGAAAAAATTCGTCAACATAAAACCACCCGCACGCTCTATGCTGAAACTCTTGCTGCTGAAGCGCTGATCTCAGCAGAAGCATCGAAGGCAATGCTTGATGATTATCGCGACAGGCTTGACCGGGGTGAACACGTTGCCAGCAATCTCGTTTCAGAGCCTAATGAAGACTTGTTTGTCGATTGGGAGCCTTATTTGGGGCATGACTGGGATGCAGAGGCTGACACCTCGATTGACCTATCCCTGCTGAGGCAAGTCGCCGAAAAAGCGAACCATATTCCCGAGGGTATTGTAGTCCAGCGTCAGGTACAGAAAATTTACGACGATCGGCGTAAGATGGGCGGCGGTGCTTTGCCTCTGAATTGGGGCATGGCTGAAATTTTAGCCTATGGCACTTTATTGGAGCAAGGCTACAGTATACGCATGACAGGGCAGGACTCTGGTCGTGGCACTTTTTCCCACCGTCACGCAGTGACATACAATCAAAAAGACGGTGAGCCCTATACACCCTTGCTGCATATTAAGGAAGACCAGCCGCTTTTTTCGCTATACGACTCCTACTTATCCGAAGAAGCAGTACTAGCCTTTGAGTACGGCTACAGTACTGGCACTCCCCACGGGCTGGTCATCTGGGAAGCACAGTTTGGCGATTTCGCCAATGGCGCCCAAGTGGTGATCGATCAATTTATTACCAGCGGCGAGCAAAAGTGGGGACGTTTAAGCGGTCTCACCATGTTGCTACCCCACGGCTATGAAGGGCAGGGCCCCGAGCATTCGTCGGCCCGGCTTGAACGTTTTTTACAACTGGCCGCCGAACATAACATTCAAATTTGTAACCCAACCACACCCGCGCAACTCTTTCATATGCTACGACGCCAAGCTATCCGGCCGATGCGCAAGCCCTTAATAGTAATGAGTCCCAAGTGGATTTTACGTCATAAGCTGGCAACCTCTTCTTTAGAGGAGTTATCGCAAGGTTCTTTTCAAACCATTCTTGGTGATGAACTTGACCATAAGAAAGTTAAGCGCGTTGTTCTGTGTAGCGGCAAGGTCTATTACCATTTACTGGAAGAGAGAGAGCTCCGCGAGCAGGATGATGTGGCGCTGATACGCATAGAGCAACTCTATCCCTTTGATGAAAAGGCCTTGACTGAAGTTTTGAAGGCTTATAAAAACTTACAGGATATTTTGTGGTGTCAGGAAGAGCCCCTCAATCAAGGTCTTTGGTTTAATGGCCAACACCATATTCGCAAGGCGATACACGCTTGTAACGAGTTTCTTTATTTACGTTATGTTGGACGACCTGCGAGGGCGGCACCGGCAGGAGGGTATATGTCGACCCACTTAGAAGAGCAAAAGAAATTCATCAACGAGGCCCTGGATCTCAATTACTAGGGTTCTAAACAGCTTAGAGTAGTCTGTTTCAATCAGGAAGGAAGATAGCCGATGCTAATCGATATTAAGGTCCCTGCATTTCCCGAGTCCGTTCAGGAAGGTGAGGTTGCAACCTGGCATAAACAGGTGGGTGACAGTGTACAGCGGGACGATTTGTTGGTGGATGTAGAAACCGATAAGGTGGTTCTCGAAGTGGTCGCCGCTCACAGCGGCGTGTTGGTGGAAATTCTCAAAGAAGAGGGTGCCATCCTGCTCAGTGGTGAGGTGATGGC
>JBFJYH010000003.1:0-106677 GCA_041622675.1 Porticoccaceae bacterium | reverse complement strand
TCGGGTTCGGGTTCGGGTTCGGGTTCGGGTTCGGGTTCGGGTTCGGGTTCGGGTTCGGGTTCGGGTTCGGGTTCGGGTTCGGGTTCGGGTTCGGGTTCGGGTTCGGGTTCGGGTTCGGGTTCGGGTTCGGGTTCGGTAATAGCAAAGCAAAAGCGGATATCGCCAACACAACCTGCGGGTAAATATTTCTCCTTTTGCACAGCCGTACCATATTTACCAATCGGGCCAAGTGACATGGTGGCACCCACCACCAAACTTTGCAGGGGAATACCTGCATTGGCTAAGCCCTCTTACAATAACACCATTTCGAGCATACCTAGCCCGGCCCCGCCATCACTCTCAGGCACCATAATGCCGACAAAGCCATCCTCTGCGACTCGCTTGTACATCGCTGTGGGAAAGGTCCGGTGCTCGGCACAATCAAGCCAATAGTCACGACCAAACTCTTTCAGTAGATTGTCGCCATAGTGGTAAATCATTTGTTGTTCGTGACTAAGGGAGAAATCCTTGGGCTTATCCTTTATTGAGGTCTTTGCACGAAAGCCATTTTGTGCCCATGCTGCGTTAAAATAGCGACTGAACGCCGCTATAACATATCTATAACGTATCTCTAGCGTAGCCATATAGTAACGAACATTGCATCTGCCGACACGGCGTTAACTTTGCTGGCAATATCATCTGGATTTACGCGATTAGAATTTTTACACTGGTTAAAGAATCTAATCCATCTTCAACCCATTTTTAACTAAAGCGCTTGCAGGGGAACACCTATGGCCGAACAGCGAACCCAACTGGCAGTGCAGGACCACGTCCTGATCATCACCATGACTCGTCCCTCTAAACGCAATGCCATTGATGGGGAAATGACCTTAGCTTTGGATGCGGCTCTCAACCGTCTCGAAGATGAGTCAGACCTGTGGGCCGCTATTATTACCGGTGGACCAGAGATGTTTTGTGCGGGCACCGACATGGCCGCCACCTCAGGAACACCGACCAAACGCGGTGGTGTTTATGGCGTGGTGGGCCGCACTCGTACCAAACCCTTAATTGCGGCTGTTGAGGGTGTCGCCTTTGGCGGTGGCTTTGAAGTGGCCATGGCCTGCGACATGATCGTTGCCGCAACGAATGCACGCTTCGGCCTGCCCGAGGTCAAACGAGGCTTAGTAGCCACCAGCGGCGCTATCTTTCGCGCCAGTCGCGTACTACCGCTCAATATTGCCAAACAAGTGATGCTCACCGGTGCCGAACTATCGCCTACAGAGGGGCACCGCCACGGAATGATCAACCAACTCTGTGAACCGGGAGAGGCACTACAAACAGCACTAGCACTGGCTGCACAAATCACTGCCAACTCCCCAGTTTCAGTCCAGCAATCTCTACAGGCTATCGACGCCTTGGCCTCTGCCGATGATGAGCAAGGCTGGGCTTTAACAGCCAAAGCAAAGCGAATCATTGATGAATCTCACGATGCAAAAGAGGGGGTCGCTGCTTTTTTTGAAAAGCGCCCACCCGCTTGGAAGGGGCGTTGATTTGTAGAGGAGCATAAATTGGAAGGTAATGTAATTGGAAGCGGTGCCGATACCTGCCGATGATAAACCGGGAACAGTTGAGGAAATATTGGCCACAAAATTAATAACCAGCGGATACGCCTTCGTTAATTTTGCTATGGGCTTGGGCGAAGTGACAGTCTATAATGCCCGCCCTCGTCGGCCCGCATAACACCTTACGATACAACTGGCCGAAAATAAGGGGTGCTGATCTCGTTAAGCCCCAAAAAATAATCCAGTCGTTTAGCAAAGGCCAAACATGAGCTACCAATTTATTCGCTATCAGGTTATTGACTCTCTTGCCCTGATTACCCTGAATCGCCCCGACAAACTCAATGCGGTTTCTCTCGGCATGCTCGCCGAATTGCACAGTGCCGTCGATGCCGCCCAAATTGACGAACAGGTACGAGTAATTGGTATTACCGGCGCCGGCGATAAAGCCTTTGCAGCGGGGTCAGATTTATCCGAGGTAAAAGAGCGCGACTTAAAAAAAGCCTTGGAGCCTATTGTTCAGGGCCTAGCCGAAAAACTCGAGCGCTGTAATAAAGTCAGCATTGCTGCCATCAATGGTATTTGTTTTGGTGGAGGGCTGGAAGTTGCACTGGGTTGTGACTTGCGTATGGCAACACCCAATGCCACCTTTGCCACCCCCGAAGGGAAGCTCGGCATTATTCCCGGCGGCGGTGCAACTCAGCGCCTGCCTCGTTTAGTCGGTCGCGCCTGGGCGATGGAGATGCTGGTGATGGGTGAGCCCATCGACGCCGACCGCGCCCTACATATCGGCCTCGTCACTCGCATGGTCGACAGCGAAAACTTACTGCCTGAATTGTCGCGCATGGCTGAACATATTTCAGCTTTCGCACCACTGGTGCCCCAATTTATGAAGGCGATGATTAACTACGGTATGGAAGGTAGCAGTGCCGCAGGTTTGGCCATGGAAAAATTTGCCCAGAGCGCACTTTGCAGTACCCCAGATAAAGAAGAGGGTCTCAGCGCCTTTCTAGAAAAACGCACACCGGTATGGAACAAATAAAAAACCTAAAATAACGGGGCATTGAATACAAAAGGCCCGGTACAGGTCGGCCTGTACGTCGATGCTTACCGGACGGAGGAGTTATTTCGTCTTAGGTTCTAGCCACGATTGGCTAAAACTAGCGCAGGTGCTTCCAGGCCAGCTCATAAAAATCGACAATGTTTGCCGCCAATTCCAAAGCTTCATTCTCTTCATCGTGCTCTAGTATTTTCTCGCTAAAGGCAATATTTTGCCAATAGCGACTGGCGCCAATAGCCTCAATTAAAGGCAAGCCCCCACCGGCATATTCCCAGTCGAGGACGATTAACTGCCCATCGGTATTTTCTATAATATTGGCCGGGGTTAGATCGTGGTGACAAAGCACGGGCTGTTGAAGTGCTGCCTGAAAAGCCGGCAACCGAGCTTCAATACTGCGGTACAGTCGTTGGGCGCTCATTGGAAAGGGCTTCCCGCTATCGTGTAAGCGCTGCCAATAGTTGTGCACATGGGCGCTGTAGTCAAAGCGGGGTATACCGCTACTCATCCCATGTATCTGACTAATCAACGCTATCAAGCTATCAATTTTTTGCGGATTATCCAAGCTATCGGGTTGCCACTGCGTCCCCTCTACATACTGAGTCACCAGCACACCCTGCTGAGGCTCGCAGTAAAAAACTGTCGGTGCGAAAGGTTTGCCATTAATTTGTTCGAGTATTTTTTGTTCGCGCTGTCGATCGATACCCAGCCGTGCTGTATCGGGATTATTAATGCGCATCACCACCTTTAAACCACCGGCATTGAGTAAGTAATGTTGATTGGTCAACCCGCCCGGCAAACGGCGAATAATTTTCGGCGGGCAATCCAGCGCCAGTCGCCACTGGGGCCAAGTATCGAAAGCACGACGTGCAGTATGGGAAAGCGGCATTAATTATTTTTACCTTTTATTCCGTTAGCGCAAATACAGCAAATGGTGGTCGCTATCATCCCCGTCAATCATTAACCACGGGGATCAGCGGTTCAGTGCGGCTAGATTTTCTGACACAACCACAAGCCTTCGTTTACGCCAAGCAAAAAAGCCGAACACCACAATAATCACATAGGCGACAAATAAAAGCGATGTCAAATACAAGCCCCGATCGACATACAGAAAAATGGAAACCGTGTCGATAACAATCCAATAAAGCCAGTTTTCTAGAATTTTTTGCGCCACCATCCAAGTCGTTAATACACTACCCCAGGTGGTAAAAGAATCGAGATAAGGCAACGCTGCTGAGGTCGTGTTGGCTAGGACACTACCCGACACCAGGGTCAGGCCTACTATGGATGCCCCGGCTAGCAGGTGGTTTCGCAATGGCCAAGTACTTATCTCTTTAGATTTTTTAACGCAGGGCATGTCGGCCCCCTTATTACCCCGCCACTGCCACCAGCCATAAACCGCCATGGCTATATAGTAGACATTCAGAGCCGACTCCATTAGCAAATTCACGTCCCAAAACAGGGCGGTAAAAATTGCCGTGCTAGCAAAAGCACAATACCAACAGAGGCTGTTTTCGCGTAGTGCCAATAATAAATAGGCGATGGCCAGTAGCACCGCTAACAATTCCCAGACCGAGGTGGCGAATAATTGTTGCTGCGCGGCGCTTAAAAAATCGAGCACTTAAAGCGCCTCGTAATCGAGGATAAATTTGGTGACAAAAATCGCTTTACCGTATTTTTCGTGACTCCAGGCCATGGCGTCTTGTAGCACTGCCATTACCCTCGCCTGCTCACCCATAATCACGGTGCAAGTCGGAAACGTTTCAACCTGCAAGTCAGTGTAGCTATTTAATTTTTCGATAAACCCTTCGATCGGCGGAAGGTAGCTTTCTGCCAAAGGATACATGCTGATTTCTGCGCTCAGTAACATAATGGCTTACCTGTATTGGTCAATTTCTGTGTTTAGCCCTTAAAATAGATAGCGTGTATTAATGCCAAACACTCTTGGCTCACCGTACTGCACGTACTCTTCATCGGCATAAAATTTACGTGGGTCGTTGCCAAAATAAAACCCTCGCGTGGCGTAATCTTCATCGCTGAGGTTGCGTGCCCAAAGCGTAAACGCCCAGTGCCTCCCCTCGTAACCTAAACTGGCATTGAACAATTCATAACTATTGGACTGCTGATCATGGCTGTCTGAAAAGTAAAAAGAATCCTTACCTTCGGCCTCAACGCGGGCATAGAAGCCATCGCCAAAATCAAAACGTCCACCGATATTAAATTGATAATTCGGCGCATGCGCTTGCTCGCGACCACTTTTGTCGAGCAAACCACTATCGCCCTTGACTATAAAGTTTTCAATTTCCGTATCGAGCCACGCAATGTTGAGAAATAATTCTAGCTGCGAATTGAATTGCCATAGAGTCTCAAGTTCGAGGCCGATATTTTCGCCACTGGCAGCATTGTCGATGTAATCAACAAAGGTCGGCCCTTCGTTGTACCAACCTTTCAACTGCATCTCGTCGCGGTCCATAAAAAAGGCCGCTATTCTCAACTGCACCGTGTCATCAAAATAATGGCCTTTTAAACCCAGCTCATAATTGAGTAAGGTTTCGGTATCGAACTCTAGGCGCTCATTTAAAAACGCAATCACTGAGGGTGTAAAACCATTACTCGCCGCCCGGCCCACGGCCTCGCCATTGACACCACCCACCTTGTAGCCCTGGGATACCAGACCATAGACCAGAGTACGGTGACTTAAACTGTATTCAAGACTGATTTGACCGCCCCACAGATCGTCATCTGGCGAGCCTTTCACTGCGCGATTATCACGATAATCCGCTGCAAAGTGCTCCCAACGTCCCCCTAGGGTCAGAACCAAACGCGCATTTAAGGGACGCGATAATTGCCCATAGAGGGCGATATTTTCAGTTTCATAGCGGCTATCAAATTCAGCGGGGGTATTTTGTACCCAGTCAAAAAACGTCCGCCTTAGGTCTTCATCCTTCTGATCCAAATACACGCCCGCCACCCAATCGGTATGTCCCATCAATTGCCCGGCTTCGGTGGATGTAAAGCGCATTTCTAAGCGACTGGCCTCACGGTCGCGTCGGTAATTATCTGTGGATGAATACTCCCAACCATCGCAAGGACTAGCGGTACAAAGACCGTTGTGACTCCAGTCTTCGTCATAGCCGTATTCAAGATTGGAGTCTGACCAGCTGAGGATGGTTTTAAGCGTGAAGGCTTGGTGCCCCGTCCAGCTACTCGACAGCGCAAAAGCGGAGGTTTCTTGCCTATCATTACCCGGCTCATCAGATAATGTATGGCGCGTATTGTCGAGAGAAAAGGCGTCGTAGCCGTTATCAATATCGACATAAAAGCCGGTAAAGTCGAAACTCAATTCGTCACTGGCTAGCCAACGCAATTTCCCTCGCATGCTCGACTCATCAATATTTTGGGTGTTGTCACGGTCGAGAAAGTCATTTTCACTATAGCCATCACTACGATTTTGCTGCACTGCCAAGCGTCCTAATACTCTGTCACTGAATGGCCCACTGACCATAGCGCCCATGTTCCAGCTATCGTAGTTGCCATAGCCTGAGCTGACGAGAGCTTCAAACACCTCCGTTGGATCGTTAGTGCGAATGTTGACCATACCTGCCAAGGCATTAGCACCAAAGCGGGTCCCCTGGGGGCCGCGCAAAATCTCCACCTGGCGCACATCGAATAAAGTGGCCGCATTACCCATACCACTAACGTCAATATCGTCGATCAACATGCCCACCGAGGGGTTGACCGGGTCGACAAACTGGCTGCGCTCACCAATACCGCGAATTTGCAAGTAACGCCCCCGGGAGGCACCGCTGGCAAAATTGACATTGGGTGCCGCATTGAGAATATCTTGCAGATGATCCCCCCCGCGATCGGCAATGAGCTGCTGGTCGAGGACGGTTAAACTAGCTGGCACGGTGAGAATGTCGAGCTCGCGAAAAGTCGCGGTAACAACGACCTCCTGTAACACATCGACACGGCTCTCTTCAGCCAATGCGCCTATAGACTGCAGACTTAGTAGCACTAAGGCACTAACAAATAAGTGAGGGGGTTTCATAAAAGTCGCCAAACAACAAAACAGGAGACCCAGAAGAGATGCGTAAAAAGGCGAGGGGTAGACAACCCTATTCCTACTCCAGCACTACCCGGATCAGGTTCAAGGGTTCACCAATTCTGTCATTGCACTGTCTCAGAATTGCAGTCTCAGGCCGTAGCCACCCCTTAGGAATTTGCAAAAGCTTTGCAAGACTCGCATTTTAAACGAGTTAACCAATAGCGCAACGGGCAAATTTGTTGCCCAATCTGCGTTTATCGCCGTTTGACCATTGGCAAAGGAAAATGGTCATCGGTATAATTGCGCTCGCCTTGGCACAGGCCGTGGGCTTTACACACGACAAACCTACACTAAGACCTGTACTTCAAAGACCTGTACTAAAAGCACCCACGGAAAGGCTCTTGTTAAGCGGCCTTGGCAACCCACGTTTAAATCACTAGAAGCAACCAACAGAAGGCATCGCACATGAGCTACAACAGTATCCCCGCTGGCAAAGATTTACCCAACGATATCAACGTCGTCATTGAAATTCCCGCCAACCACGCGCCGATCAAATACGAAGTTGAAAAGGACTGTGACGCATTGTTTGTCGATCGTTTTGTTGCCACACCCATGTTCTACCCCGCCAACTACGGTTACATCCCCCAGACATTGTCTGAAGATGGCGATGCGCTCGACGTACTCGTGGTCACCCCTTACCCTGTAGTGCCTGGCTCTGTGATTCGCAGCCGCGCCATTGGCGTACTCAATATGACCGACGAATCGGGTGTTGATGCCAAGTTAATCGCTGTGCCCCACAGCAAGCTGACGACTATTTACAACGATATCGAAGAAGCTACCGACCTGCCTGAATTACTGCTCAAGCAAATTGAGCACTACTTTGAAAATTATAAAGACCTCGAAGCGGGTAAGTGGGTAAAAATTAGCGGCTGGGGTACCAAAGCGGATGCACACGCTGAAATTTTGTCTTCTCGCGAACGCTACGTGCAAGACGAAGCATAATTTTTAAAGCTTTAGTATTGCTGGGCCTAATTTATCGAGTAAGTAGTTGATCCGATAAATTAGGCCCATAGATAAAACCCGGTACTTACCGGGTTTTTTTATACTCATCAATTGACATCAAATCCATTAACTTTGTAGTTTAGTTTTGCGGCTGTAAGCTCAACGCCAAAATGCGGCTAATATGTGAAAGAGGATAGCCACTGTCCTGCTGAAAGCGATTAAACAACGTCTGTACCTTGAGTAAATCCCGTTTTGAGTTTGTGCTCAAGGTGTCTATTAATTGGTGATTCAACAACACCGCGCAGACATCTTTACTGAGCATAAAAGTGTCCTTACCCATCAAGCGTAAAAACCCGGGCCCGGTATTCCCCCCCAAACGACTGCCGCGCTTTTTCAGTTCAATCCACAGGTCAACGATGGAATCTTCAGGCCAGTCGGCAATATAAGCAGCAAAGCTACCGTGACTTTGCTGGATATCACAAATGTACAGTGCGTTATCGCGCACTGACTGTATTTTGGTACGATGGCGTACGATACGCGTGTCCTGCATTAAATCGTCAATGCGGTCATTGGAGTAGTTCGCCAGTGCCAAAGGCACAAAGCCTGAAAAAACAGTTTCAAAATCCGGCCATTTTTTCGCGATCACCTTCCAGGAAAAGCCCGCCCGAAAGACACAACGCGCCATGGCTGACAGATAACGGTCATCGCCCATGGCGCGCAGTGTTTGCGCAGTATTCACCTCCGGCAGCAGAGCCAGAACCTTCTCTTCACCCCAATTTTTCAGGGCTGTTTCGTAAATTGTTTGAAAAGAAACCATAGACTGTGACTGCTCGCGTATCCCGACCTGAAGTGCTCAATATAACCGTGTTTAAATAGCAAATACATGGCCGCGCTTTCACCACGTTAATTGCCAGGTTACTGGTTAAGCTAAATGCCGGTTGCAATCGCCGTCACTGCCACTAAAATCCCCAGTCCGAACACAGGCCGAGCAAGCATGAATATTCGTGAAACACTAGTCCAACGCGTCAAATTGGCAATGACAGCCTCTGGAATTCCCCCCGAGTTACCCGCCAATGTCGCCGTCAGCACGCGACCTGAGTTTGGTGATTTTCAAGCCAATGGCGCGTTATCTGCAGCCAAGCGCTTGAAGCGCAAACCCCGCGACCTCGCCGCCGAAATCGTCGCTAACCTGAACCTGGAGGGTATTGCCGATAAAATTGAAATTGCCGGCCCCGGCTTTATCAACATCCACCTTAGCGATGCCTATCTCGCCGCGACATTGAACCAGTGCAACCCTACCCAAGCCAGTGCCCCCGAGCAAGTGCAAACGGTGGTCGTCGACTATTCTTCGCCCAACCTAGCAAAGGAAATGCACGTCGGCCATCTCCGTAGCACCATTATTGGTGACGCTATCGCCCGGGTACTCGAACACCTCGGCCACACAGTCATTCGCCAAAATCACATGGGCGACTGGGGCACTCAATTTGGCATGTTGATCGCCGAACTCGAAGAGCAGCTCGGTGAAGGGGAAAAACCTGAATTAGCCTTAAACGATCTCGAAGGATTTTATCAGCAATCTAAACGCCACTTTGATGAAGATCCGGCCTTTGCTGACAAAGCCCGCCAATATGTTGTCAGTCTACAGTCGGGTGACGCCCATTGCTTAGCCCTGTGGCAGCAGTTTATCGATATTTCTGTCGAGCACAGTGAAGCGCTTTATCGCCAACTCAACGTCACCCTCAGCCATGAGCATATCCGCCCCGAGAGCGCCTACAATGACGATTTACCCCAAATACTGACAGACCTGCAAAATACAGGACTGGCCTGTGAAAGTGAGGGTGCACAAGTGGTGTTTCTCGACGAACTGGCTGACAAGAAAGGCAACCCGAGCCCGGTGATTGTACAAAAGTCCGATGGTGGTTTTCTCTATGCCACCAGTGACCTAGCCGCACTGCGCTATCGCAGTCAGACGTTAAAGGCCGACCGCGCCCTGTACTTTATTGACGCACGCCAAAGCCTACACATGAAGCAGGTTTTCTGCGTTGCCCGCAAAGCGGGTTTTGTCGACCCGGCAATGAAGCTCGAACACCTGCCCTTTGGCACGATGATGGGCGAAGATGGCAAACCCTTTAAAACCCGCAGTGGTGGCACCGTCAAACTCGCCGACTTATTAGTTGAAGCTTTAAAAAGAGCAGAACAATTAATCGCTGAAAAAAACCCCGAACTCGACGCAGCAACCGGCAAAGAAATCGCCCGCAAAGTCGGTATTGGCGCGGTGAAATATGCCGACCTCAGTAAAACCCGCACCAACGATTACATTTTCAACTGGGACGCTATGCTCAGCTTTGAAGGTAATACCGCTCCCTATCTGCAATACGCCTACTCACGTATTTGCAGTGTCTTTCGCAAAGCTGAATTGAAGCGAGGGCAGGTCGAAGGCGACATTCGTATCATCACCCCCCAGGAAAAACACCTGTCTCTAAGCCTACTCAGCTTTGATGAAACCCTAAAAACCGTTGCCGAAGACGGCTACCCCCACACACTGTGTAACTACCTTTACGATCTCGCCAGTGCCTATATGAGTTTCTACGAACACTGCCCGATATTGCGTTCAGATATTGATACAGAAACTCGTGCCAGCCGATTACAGTTGAGTAATACCACAGCAAATACGCTGCAAAAAGGCTTGGAATTGTTGGGTATTGAAACCATGGAAAGAATGTAAGCAGACGAGCAGCCTGGATCTGTTTTTCATAAACACTAAAGTGGGGGATACTCACCCTCAACTCTGGGGGCTTATTAAGCATTTTATACGACAACAGCGTCGCCCGGTTTAATAGCCCCACTTTCAATAATTTGTGCACAAGGATCACAAGGCCTTACACCACCTAAAAGAATTCCCCCAAGGGTAAAAAACTCCCCTTTCCAGTTGATTAAGGTCGATACCCTCGGTGACAATATTTCAACGAAAATCGCCGCAGGTAAAATTAAAACCGTATTTCTGGTTAAAAGAATCAACCTGTTCCAAGGCAATAAGCGTTAACTCTTATCAGGTGAACCTACCAACTTTTCAGAAAATATACCTTTCCCGCTGTGGTATCGATCACCAACAACTTCTTTACCAGCTTCTAGTTTGGCCAGCTCAACGTTCTTCATCGCAGTGCCAATAGACTCAGAGAGATAAATTTCAACGATCTTAGCCATTCCCTTATAGTCTCAGCAAACCCATCGACACGCATATTCTCAACACGCTAAATAAGTAGCTATGTGTACCCTACGCAACATCGTTAGTCTGAAACTAAAATAAGTGTTTTTTCACCAACACATAAACATAGAACCGAAACACAAGATTGTTACGGCCAAATTCCCCGCTGCTCAGTGACGGC
This sequence comes from Porticoccaceae bacterium, assembly GCA_041622675.1. GTDB lineage: Bacteria > Pseudomonadota > Gammaproteobacteria > Pseudomonadales > Porticoccaceae > Reddybacter. The sequence goes on along the minus strand of JBFJYH010000003.1, from coordinate 95,646 downwards.
AACCAGCTTTTCTAACGCAATAACCAGTGTAGCTGTACGTAAGTCGAGTGGGTAGCCATGATCACCTTCGAGCAACTCACTTTCTTCGGCGGCTAGTCGCTTCAAGCGCTCGACGCTGACATCAACGCCCCTATTCATTTTTTGCAGTAACTTTGCGTTGACTTGATCCAGCTCCCACTGCTGATTCTCTAGGTTTTGCACCCACTCAAAGTAACTCACCGTGACACCTCCGGCGTTGGCAAGTATATCGGGCAGCACCTGAATACCCTTGCCTGCCAGTATGCGATCTCCTTCAGGGGTAATTGGCCCGTTGGCCGCTTCAACGACCAACTTCGCTTTAATTCGCTCGGCATTGTGAGTGCATATTTGATGGCTGAGGGCCGCGGGCACCAAGACATCGCAGTTAACTTCAAGCAGGGCCTCATTGGTGACACTCATAGTCCCGGGCAAGCCGATGAGGGTGCCGTGCTCTCGTTTATAACCTGAGACCTGTGCTAAATCCAAGCCCTCATTAGCAACAATACCGCCCTGGGAGTCACTCACGGCGATGATTTTAGCGCCCATACAATGCATTTGCTCTGCAACCACGGCCCCCACATTACCGAAACCCTGAATCGCCACTGTGGCACCATTAAGACTGCTCAACCCCGGCACCATGCCCTTGCCTATAAAATGGCGAACGGCATAGCACACACCCCTCCCGGTGGCCTCTCTTCGCCCCGCCGAACCACCGAGTGAGACCGGTTTACCGGTAACCACAGCGCGATTATTATTGCCGCTGTGCATAACATCGTAGGTATCAAATATCCAGCTCATGGTTTGCTCATCCGTGTACAAGTCAGGCGAGGGAATGTCCGTATAGGGACCAATATTATCTCCGAGCTCACTGATAAATCGCCGCGTAATACGGCGTAGTTCGTGACGGGACAAATGTTTAGGATCGCAAATTACCCCACCTTTAGCCCCGCCAAAAGGGATTTCAATTAAGGCACATTTCCAGGTCATTAAAGCGGCCAAGGCGCTGACTTCATCGAGGTCGACATCGGGGTGAAAGCGAATACCACCCTTACCCGGCCCCAGCGTGCGATTGTGTACTACCCGGAAACCCTCAAATATCCGTACTGAACCGTCGTCCATTTCAGTGGGAAAGGTGACACTCACAACACGTTTCGGATAGCGCAATACCTCGATAACTCCTTTGTGAATAGGAGCGATACGGCACAGTGCTCGATCGAGGTTAATATTGGTCATTGTCGCAGCGCTGCTATCTTTGGCTCCGCTGTCTTTTACCGTAACTTGATCCATACTATTTCATTCCTACTATCTTATAGTGCGTAAGGCATGGTTTTATTCATCATTTTTTGTATCAAAGGCCAAGGAATACTGATGCCCCACTTGGTGGTGTGTTGTATCAACAAAGCGCAAGCCAATGCCGAGTAAGCGAACACCTTGCTCTCCACGCCACCAGGCTTGCTCGCATAAGCCCTGATACCCCTCGAGTGTCATGCCATCGGGTAAGTCTCGTTCTACAGTTGTGCTGGTAAAATCACTAAAGCGCATTTTCAAATAGTGCCGGCTCACCTGATAGGAGTCATCAATATTTTCGTAGCGTGTTTTTAGCTGCATAAATAAGTCTGATAAACGTGCGATGCACGTAGCGACATCGGGTAAATCATCGACAAATGTGGTTTCAACACTGAGGGACTTTCTACGCCGGTTTACCCGCACCGGCCGATTATCGATACCCCGGCTCAATTCAAATAAGCGCTTACCCAGCACGCCAAAATGATCGGTTAAGGTGATTAAACTAAGCTGTCGCAATTCTCCACAGGTCTTTATTGCCAACTGATGCAATTTTTTTTCGGTGACTTTACCCACTCCAAATAACTTGCCTACCGGCAATGCCTGTACAAAATCATCGACCTGTTGCGGGGTAATAACAAACAGACCGTCGGGTTTGCGCCAGTCACTGGCAATTTTTGCCAGGAATTTACTCGGGGCAACACCGGCAGAAATCGTGATACCAACTTCATCTTTGATACGAGCACGAATCGCCTCAGCCATTAACGTGGCACTGCCCTGATAGAGGCTAGTGCCACTAACGTCAAGAAAGGCTTCGTCGAGGGATAAGGGTTCAACTAAGGCAGTAAAATCCGCAAAAATTTCGCGGATTTGCAAGGCTATCTCGCGGTATTTTGTAAAATTGGGGGGTACAACAACGAGGTCGGGGCATAAGCGCAAGGCGCGAGCTGTCGCCATCGCAGAGTGTATACCGTAGGCACGCGCGACATAGTTGCAAGTGGCAATGACACCCCGGCGCTGGGCGCTGCCACCCACGGCAATCGGTAGAGGAGCCAGCGAAGGGTCATCACGCATCTCCACCGCTGCAAAAAAACAATCGCAGTCACAGTGGATGATTTTTCGCTGCTGACTAGATTCAGTCATATCCGCGAAGCGCCACTACACAGCAATTGTAAGTCATAGGGCTTATCAACTTAAAACTAGAAATTAACACTTGCGCAGCAGACTCAGCCCATCTGCCAGTGGCAGTAAACTGAGATCGACACGCAAGTCATCTTTCAACTGGGTATTAAAGCGCTGAATCGCCTGGGTGTCTGCGTCATTGCTTGATGGCTCCAATACGGCACCGCCCCAAAGTACATTATCAACGACAATCAGTCCGCCGGGACGCAACAGGGCCAGGCACAATTCGTAATAATCACTATAAGCGGTTTTGTCGGCATCGATAAACGCAAAGTCAAAGCTGCCCGCCAGTCCATCGTCCAGTAAGGACTGCAAGGTTTGTGTAGCTGGGGCCAGACGCAAATCAATTTTATCGGCAACCCCGGCTGTCTGCCAATAGCGTTGGGCAATGGCCGAGGTTTCAGCGTTAATATCACAAGCGACAAGTAAGCCATCAGCGGGCAATGCCTCAGCCACAGCCTGCGTGCTGTAGCCGGTAAACACACCGACCTCAATGGCTCGCCTGGCGCCCATCAACTTAACTAACAAGCTCATAAACTGCCCCTGTTCGGGGGCGATTTGCATCGCCGCCTGGGGTAGTGTTGAGGTTTCTTTACGCAATTGTTCTAAGACCGGAGATTCTCGTAGAGAGTTAGACAATAGGTAATCGTACAGTGGCTGGTCGAGACGGGTGAATTTATTAGCCATCGTGAGACCCCTTCTATGGAGAGTTAAGAACTGACAAATAACAGCATCTATGGTATTTAGTTGCCCGCATTAAAAAATCGCATACGGCATTTTAAGCAGCGTCTAACCCAAAAGGAAAGAGTCATGAGCAATACACTAAATTATGAAGGCCGAGTCGCCATTGTCACCGGCAGTGGCGGCGGTCTAGGTCGTGCCCACGCCCTACTACTCGCCAGTCGTGGCGCCAAAGTGGTAATTAACGATCTCGGCGGTGACGTGCAAGGCCGGGGCACCAGTGGTAGCAATAGCCCTGCCGACAAGGTGGTAGAGGAAATTAAAGCCGCCGGTGGCGAGGCCGTCGCCAATTACGATTCGGTCACTGACGGAGAAAAAATTGTACAAACCGCCCTCGACACCTACGGAAAGATTGACATTTTGATAAACAATGCCGGCATATTGCGCGACACTTCTTTCCACAAAATGACAGAGGACGACTGGGACCAAGTCTATAACGTGCACGCTAAAGGCGCATTTAAAGTCACCCACGCCGCCTGGCCTCACCTGCGCGAACAGCAGTATGGGCGCTTGGTATTTACCGCATCCAGCTCAGGGGTGTACGGCAATTTCGGCCAGGCCAACTACGCGATGGCCAAGCTCGGCTTATTTGGCCTCGCGCAAACGCTTGCCCAGGAAGGTGGCAAGTACAACATCAAGAGCAACACCATCGCCCCCTTTGCCGGTTCGCGCATGACTGAAACCATTCTCGAAGAGAAAATGGTCAAAGCCCTCAATCCGGCTTTCGTCAGTCCATTAGTCGGCTATCTGTGTCACGAAGACTGTCCAGCTAACGGCAACCTGTTTGAACTCGGTGGCGGCTGGTACTCACAGGTCCGTTGGGAGCGTAGCGAAGGCATTACCCTACCCCTTACCGAAGGTATTAGTCTCGAGCAGGTGGTCGATAACTGGGGGAAAATTACTGACTTTTCCAGCAATACTGAACACCCCACTGTCGCCTTAGCTGGCTTTCAAAAAGTTGAGCCAAACCTGGCAACACTGCCCGATTAGCACTCAACTGATTGCCCGACAAAGATAGCCCCTTGCCAGCTCACAGTGTGTGTAAGGGGCTTTTCAGTCGGCCGTTTTAAAAGATGACAGCACAAAATACTAACAACAGCTTTCTCCACTATCTCATCGACCCCAGCATGTAGTCTGTCTATGCTCACCTTGATAAGCTATTGATGAAGTCCCCACGCACGCGGCTTGATCGTTTTATGAGCCAGCAACTCGGCATTAAACGCCAGGCGATTCGCCCCATAATAGCCCAGGGTCGTATTGTGGTAGACGGTGAGGTGGCTTGCGATGTTCAGCAGAATATTCACCAATTTAGCCATGTCATCTTCGACCGGCAGGTCATACAAAACAACAGACCACGCTACGTGATGATGCACAAGCCCAAGGGTGTGGTAAGTGCGACCAAAGACCGTCAGCATAAAACCGTGGTCGACTTACTCGACGACTCACGTGACGATTTATTCAATATGAATGAACACGACAAGCTGCATATTGCCGGGCGCCTAGACTTCAATTCTACGGGTTTAATCCTACTTACTAACGATGGTCGCTGGTCACGCGAATTGTCTTCACCCGGTAAGAACATCATCAAACGCTATCGTGTCAAATTAGAAAAACCGCTTGATGAACGCTATATTCTCGCCTTTGCCCAAGGCATGTATTTTGACTACGAGGGCATCACCACCCGACCGGCACAGCTGAAAATTATCAGCAGCCACGTTGGCGAAGTACATTTGACAGAGGGCCGCTATCACCAAATTAAAAGAATGTTTGGCCGCTTTCAAAACCAGGTGCTCGAGCTGCACCGCCTATCTATCGGCGGGTTGAATTTAGACCCGCAACTATCACCCAGAGAAAGTAGAGAGTTACAGCAAGTGGAAGCCACCAGTATTTTTGAACACCCCGAATCGGCAAATAAAGGTCAAAAACCAGACGCCTAAAATATTATGGCTTCACTAAACCATCACCCAGAAATAACATTAACCAATACTATTAAAGCGATATTTACTAGCAAAAAATACATCACTGCCACAGCGAAAACATGCACGCCATTGGCTCTTGCAAAATCTGCTTTTCGCTGTTCAGTCGTCCTAACACCCAAATGACCACAAAGTACAATAAGTACGGTCTTCAAAAAACCGTAGGCCTCAGGTTGGTTTGCGCTAGTACCTTGATGATTAGCCTGGCTATCGTCGTTCACCTTTTTATCCTGATTGTCGCTCATTACGTCAATAGAGCGTTAAATGGACGGGGGGGGAACCTTGAGTATATAACAATTCACAGACAAGGCTAACTCGCAGTGCCAGGCCTTTATCCAAGCGCGCCACAGACAACACTTTAGACAGTTGTCCGAGCACGCTCACCGGGAAAAAACCGCAACCACAGATACCCGCCGACACCTGCGATAAGCGACGCGAGTAGAATTCCGGTTTTTGCCAAGAAAAGGTCATTCCCCCCATCAAAGGTCAATACGGCGATAAACGTTGACATGGTAAACCCCATGCCGCCAAGTAGCGCTAAACCCACGATATGTGGGAGCGTCACCCCTTCAGGCAAGCGCCCCCACTTCAGGCGCACAGTGAGCCAGACCAGCACACTGATCCCCAGGGTTTTTCCGATCACAAGGCCGCCGACAATACCCCAGGCAATAGGGCTGGCCGCTAACTCGTCAAAGCGTTCCCAACTCAGCGGAATGCCTGCATTGGCAAAGGCAAACAGTGGCAGTATGAGCCAAAGAACGGGCGGTTCTAGCGAGCGCTCCCAGCGCTTTAACGGCGTGGTGGCCAATGCCGCAGCCTCCTCTACTGCCTCCAACGCACCATGCTGCTGGGGGTCGGCCAATATTGCCCCCTCTTGGCTCTTGCGTTGCTGCAGCTGTTCAACCTTGTTGATCAACTTCTGGGTGCGGCGCAAAAACCAGCGCCGCCCGTGCTTGGGGCGGGCTGGCACGACCATAGCGACCAAAACACCCGCTACTGTACCGTGCACGCCGGCCTTCATCAGGCAGCCCCATAGCAAGATACCCATCGCCAAATAAGCAAAAAAGTGGCGTGCCCCGATAATGTTGAAGACAATCATTGTCGCTAGACAAATAACGCTTAGCCCCAAGTAGTTCAGACTAAGGTTCTCGGTGTAGAACAGTGCTATGACCAGAATAGCCCCGAGATCATCAATGATGGCATATCCGACGAGAAAGGCCTTTAAACTTGGCGGCACCCTGTCACCAAGTAGCATTAGCACACCCAGCGCAAAGGCCGAATCTGTGGCCATTGGAATACCCCAGCCGTGCAGTGATGATGAGCCCTGATTAAAAGCAAAATAAATCAATGCCGGTACGGCCATGCCACCGATGGCCGCTGCTAATAAAGACGTCGCTCGTTTCGGGTCGCGCAGCTCTCCAACCAGAAATTCACGCTTTATTTCCAGCCCTAATATAAAGAAGAACAGCGCCATTAAGCCGTCATTAATGAGTTGATGCACGTTGAATTCTAGAACAAGCTCGCCAATGCCAAAAACGAGCGGCAAATGCACAAACCCATAATAGTGCTCTGCTAGCGATGAATTAGCTGCAAACAGCGCAAGCACAGCCGCCAAGAACAGGCAGATACTCGCCAAAGACTCATCATGAACAAAGGCTTGGAAAGGTGAGAGGATTTTTTCAAATTTTTGTTCTGCAATATTTGTCATAGCAATTTTCTCCATTCACGCGTTAGCATTTTGGCGTTTATCTGATTGGCGAATGAGTCATTAAGTGAGAAGTCATAGATGAGAAAATGACTGTTTGATCAGAGTTTTTAACGCTTGCTAATGTGTGTTGTCATCGACGGAAATTTTACGCTCACGCCAAAATACCAACACGGCTAGGCCGAGCAGTATCCCCGGTAGGCCTTCGTACACGGCATGATGCCAGTCTAAATAACGCCATAACAGCGCAGCAAGTAAGCCCGTCACAGCCGCAATAATGCTGAGCAATTGACGCGGTTTCATCCCCAGACAGAGAACAATCAGCAAGGGCGCAAAGGCGCTGGCCAGACCGGACCAGGCCATGATTACCAGACTAAATACACTTTGGTTATTAGACAGCGCCAGCATAAGTGCACAGCCGGTAATAACAAGGGTAGTCAGCTTAATTAGCGATGGTCGCTCTATTCTATTGGGCAGCAGATCGTGAGTGAGCGCTGCCGAGCAACTGAGTATCAGTGAATCGGCCGTGGACATCGTGGCGGCGAAAATACCGGCCAGCACTAAACCCACGGCCAGAGGCGGCAGCAATTCGAGGGCCATCATCGGCAGTGCCAGTTCGGCATCAAAGCTACCGCTGTCCGATAAATAAACACGGGACAACAAACCAACACCTGTGGTGATGCAATAAAAAGCCATAAACCACAAGTAGTACCAGACGCGGGCCTGGCGCATGCTGCTCTGATTATTCAGGGCCATAAAGCGCACCATGATGTGGGGTTGGCCAATCACCGACAGACCGGCAAATAACCAACTCACCGCAAACAGCACCCCCCCAGCAAGACCGGGCAACGCCAGGTCTTTGGGAAACCAGTCGAGAAAACCCTCCACCCTTTCCATACTTGCAATTGCCCCATCCACTCCGCCCAGCGATTGTGTCGCAGCTATCAGTAGTGAAACCATAGCGACAATCATGACCGTCGACTGAGCGGCATCTGTCCAGATAGAGGCCCGAATGCCACCGGCAAAACAGTAGAGCGATACCATGACAGCGCCAATAACAGCACCGAGCCAAGGAGCCCAACCAAAAAGCACATGCAGGGCTTTACCGCCGGCCACCAGTTGCGCGCCAGCATAGGCCAACAAAAAAACCAGTGAAATGGCACCAATTAAACGTTGTAACTGGTTGTTATTATCCCCATACCAGCTACTCAGCACTCCCGCGTAACTGACTTCGTCGTTGCTTTCCGTTGCCAGCCGTAAGCGTGAATGCACGAATAAAGACGCTAAAAAATCGCCGGCTATCCAGCCAATCATCAGCCAGATAGAGGCCAGGCCCGTGACATAGGTATAACCAATCACACCGATAAACATATAACCGCTGTTATTGGTCGCCACTGCGGATAAGCCAACCAACCAGGGGCTCACCGTGTTGTCAGCGAGGTAGTAGTCGTGACGGGTACCACGGCTTTTGAGCAGCGACAATAGGCCGATGAGCGTGAAGGCTAAGAGGAAACCGATAAAAGATAGGGCAATGACACTGTCATCCATGGTCGAAGCTCTAACCGTAGACTGCTGAATATCCGACATCACTCTTTGTCAAAAGCATCGACAATGATGGCACCCATTGATGCAGGCATGGCAATAATAATTAATCGTTTCACGGCGATCACCGGCTCTGATGTGATAGGAAACTTATCGAGGGCCGTTAAAACGAGGGCCACCACAAGGCCGGCAACCACGTACGCGATGAGTATTCGAAAAAGAAAAACGGGGATACGATAGGAAATATCACCTTGAAAGACACTTTCATAGGTGAAGAAGGCCAGGAACATCACCGAGAGGCAGACCATAAGTAGGATGTTTCCAACTGGCAGAGTTTCACTCAAACGCCAAGCTTCTTCAGAAAACGAGATCGGCACCGCCATGGCAAAAGCGCCAATCGCTACCTGGCTGGCATCTTCTAGATCGAAATTAAGTTTCACGCACCTGTTCCAGCAATTGGTTAAAGGGTTCGTAACGCTTTAGGGGCACCAAAGCAGGGTCACTCAACAAATCATCGCGATAGGTTTCTGAGCGCGCCAGTGCTTCCGTCAAATATCCCATCGCCTCATCAAACTGGTTTAAGGCCGTGTAGGCACAGGCCAATTGATAAAAAGCATGGCCGTTGTCGGGGTCAATGGCAAGTGCCTGGTTACACAGGTTCACCGCCCATTGGGGTTCTTCCATCTCCAATGCCGCATCGGCCTTGTAGGTGAGTGCCTCGGTATCCTCGGGCTGAAGTTTTAATATCTGGTCGTAGGTGGCAATTTTATTGTGGGCACCGAGGTCCTGTCCCGCACGCAACCACAGAGAGTGAATTTCCTGAGTCAATGCAATTTCGGCGCGATTTTCTTCATATAGCTCGGTTTTCTGGCTTAGTTGATTTTCTATATTGCGCAGCCGGTCTTCATAGGTTTCGATTAATCCCGCCACTTGCTGATCCGCATTTGAATGCACCCGCTCTTTAATATCGCGTATTGATGACCAGCCCACTAAAACTAATATCGAACTGGCACCCGCTATCAAATAGAAAAAGTAACTGATCGTATCGGTGGCGTACTCGACGCCACGGTCAATGGAGTTGATTTCACGATCAACGACCTGTTGCAGTAGCTCATTTTTTTGTGCGGCCATATCAACCCGCAACTGCTTGAGTTCATCCAGCACATAGAGTTCAACAAAGGGCGATTTTGCAATGCGCTGACCAAAGGGGGGCTTATCCTCTGCCGACTCACTGGCACCGGCCTGCCCGAAGGGTAACAGCAACCAACAGACAGCTAACGCGACCCATCTTATGCTGCACATATCGCTCTGCCGTGGTCGTGTACCTCCACCAAACACGCGTGCAGGCTTTTTACAGCCAGTTCATAATCCTCCTCGCCGACCACAAACTGCATATCCACCTGACGCATAGATTGGTGCATCGCCAATACGTTAATATTTTTCGCCGCCAATGCAGACACTGCCTTGGACAGCATGCCCGCTACCCGCATATCGCTACCAATGGCCGAGACAATGGACGCCTTTCGCTGGTCCAGTTCAGCATCGGGATATATCTCTTGCAGTGCGTTGCGGATACGCTTGATCGTTTTCAGGTTGGTCGCAAGGTAGTGGGTGATGGTGTTGGCATTCACATCTTTGGCCACAATCTCGGCCTTGAAGCGACGCAGCACGGACAGAATTTCTCGGTCGTAGAGATCGATCTGCCCCATCATATCCTGGTCAAACAGCTCAAGAGCGTGAATCCCCTTGCTGCCGGCGATAATCTCCACGCGGGGGGTGTCACTGACATAGTCCTGGGCAATGACCGTCCCCGCGTGTTCCGGTTCAAAGGTGTTTTTGATGCGCAGGGGGATTTCATTTTGGCGCAAGCCCTTGGCGGCTTTGGGGTGAATTGCTTCCATACCCAGGTTAGCCAGTTGGTCGGCCACATCGTAATTAGTTCGACCGATGGGCACGGCATTCGCTTCACCGACCAACAGGGGGTCGGCACTGCTGAGATGAAATTCTTTGTGGATAATCGCTTCCCGGGCACCCGTCAACACTGCGATGCGGCTAAAAGTGATCTCACTGTAGCCTCGATTAAAGTTCGCCATTAAGCCACTATCGGTGTGTGCATACCCGGTGACAATGGGGAGCTCTGCTGCAAGGTCAATGGCATCAAAAGCCTGTAAAATGCGCTCATCGAGGGACATATGGGCAGCGGTTTGCCAACCGCTTAAATCGACAAAGCAAGCATTGACACCATCGCGCTGCAATAAGGCCGCTGTGTTCCAAGCGCTGTGGGCTTCACCAATACTAGCGAGCATTTCCCGCACCGTATCGAGGTGCTCGGACAGCGAAAAATGGCCATGGCGACACACCCCTTGCAAATCTGTTAAGCATTGGTGGGCTGCCTCAATGCGCTCATCAATAAACCGATTGGCGCGCTTCAAGTCGGCTTCGCTGGTAAACAGACGTTGATTGATGCTGTGCAATTTGCTTTGCAGTTGTGCCATGGCGTCATACCAGTCGTTGTCGTTTGCGCTACTGGCAAATAGGCCATAAACACCCGGGCGCCCGGATTTTTTATGCTCCAGTAGATCGTTGGTGATGCCGCTATAGGCGGACACGACAAAGACCCTCTGGTATAAGCTTTGCCCGATGCCGGGTTTGAAAATGATATTATCGCGCACGGCCCGGTAGTCGCTCATGGACGTACCTCCGATTTTCTCCACACTGTGTTGGGCTGGTGTTTGTCTGCTTATCGTCATATTTCCTACTATGAAAAAAATTAAATGGATCTCTGAGCTAAATTCTGGATTGTCCTAGGTTTGCCATATCGGGCAAGATTTATGACCGTTCGGCGCAACCAATACACAGGCGCGTAGCGGGAACGGCCTGTAATCGCGCGAAGGGAATTTCATCGCCACATTGCTGGCAATAACCCGCGTCTTCACTGTCCAGCCATTGCAGGTTATTGCGTATCAAGGCCAGCTCGCGCTTTTCATTTTGACTCACCTGTGAGTTGACAGCCGATGCAATTTTTTGATCGAGGCTCGCTGACTCGTCATCTGGGTCGCTATCATTTGCACTCGGCGATAAAAAGCCCTCGATTTCATCGATGCGGGTTTTCATTAGCTGCTTAAGCGTGTCACGTTGTCGATTATCCACACTTAACGACCTTCAGCTGCAACGATGACAGGCGCTATCGACTCACGCGCACAAATGTATTCAGGACGTGGCGGTTGATCGCAAAAGGGGGCAACCACGCGATTACTCATAGCGTTATACACAAAGAAGGCATTAGAGCGTGGGTAGGGAGTGATATTGCCGTTTGAACCATGCATGGTATTGCAATCGAACACAACGACACTCCCCGGCTTGCCCGTTGCAGTAACAATGCCGCCCTGATCAGTCAATTGGCTTAAACAGTGGTCGCTGGGCACACCGTACTCCTGTTTTCGCAGGGATGACTTAAAGTGATTAGCCGGGGTTTGACCCTCACACACGACATAGTGGCGGTGCGATCCGGGTATCAACATCAAGGGGCCGTTAGTGTCGTGGTTTTCTGTTAATGTAATGGACATACTCAATGCTCGCATGGCGGGCATGCCATCCTCGACGTGCCAAGTTTCAAAATCCGAATGCCAGTAAAATTCTTTGCCGCGAAATCCGGGCTTATAGTTTAAGCGCGACTGGTGAATATAGACCTGATCATTGAGCAGGTATTGGGCGAGACCGACCAGTCTCGGGTCGCTTGCCAGTTTTTTAAAGACTGCACTTATCTGATGAATTCTGAAAATCGAGCGAATTTCGCCATTGCCGGGTTCTGTAATCGTCTCACCCGACGCGGCTATCTGCTGATCATCCTTGAGTTGATAAAGCTCTCGCTGGAAACTGCGTATCTCCTGTGGGCTAAAAACAGCGTCTAAAACCAAAAAGCCGTTTTCTTCATATTTTCTCAACAAGTCCCGGCCGATGGGCCCTGAACCAGTTTCCTCGGCATAGATGATCGGATCCAAACGCTTACCCAACTGTGCTTTCGACGCACCTCTAGACGGGTAACGGTCTTGCTGTGTATTCATTGCTGGTACGCTTGCCGATTTCATAATCTAGCGCCTTGCCCTCTGGTTATTGGTTTTGCTATCAATTAATAACTTTTCGTCAAACAGCTTTTATGTGCTAACAGCTTCGGCATCCAGCTCATAGGAACCCTCAGCGTTGTGCACTTCTTTGCCATTGAGCGGCGGGTTAAAAACACAGGCCAATTTCATTTCTTTAAAGGCGCGCAAATTATGTTTATCGTGTTTATCTAGGTTATATAAAGTGCCCGGGGTGACGGGATAGATCTTGCCATCGGCCACTGTTTCGACCTCGCCCTCGCCAGAAATGCAGTACACCGCTTCGAGATGGCGCTGGTAGTGCATCTGAAAATCAACACCTTCATAAATAGTAGTGATGTGAAAAGAAAACCCCATTTGATCATCTTTGAGCAGCAATCGAGTGCTCTCCCAGTTGCCGTCGGGGGAGACGATGCGGCGATCTGTTTTTTCAGCGTCTTGCAGATTTCTAACTAACAAGGCAATACTCCTTTTCTTTAAATCGTTTGACTGAGCAGGCAATCTGCGCAGTGTAATAATGTTGCTGCAGCTTTAGGACGCAACAGTCCGACACGCTATCAAGCGCTGACAGTCTGGAGTTCGTCAAAAAAATCGACCTCTTCAGGTATCGGCGCTTCTTTGGCGCACACCTCTTTGATAGCTTGCTCGACAATATCGATGCCTCTTTTCAAGTTTTCGCCACCAATGGTCAATGGGCACAAAAACTTCACCACCTGGTCGTCGGCACCGCTTGTTTCGATAATGAGCCCACTTTTGAACGCGCGCTGGGTAATCGCACCAGCTATTTCACCATTCACGCAGTTGATGCCCTGAAACATGCCGCGACCCCGCGCCGTAAAATTGCCCTCGCCATAACGCTCAACGATGGCGGCCAACCGCTGTGAGACATACTGCCCCTTACGCTTAACGGTTTGCGCAAATGCGTCATCCGACCAGTAGTGGTCAATAGCAGCCTTAGCGGTGACAAAGGCAAAATTATTGCCCCGGAACGTGCCGTTATGTTCACCCGGCTTCCACTGGTCGAGTGCGGGTTTCATTAACACCACAGCAAAGGGCAAACCGTAACCGCCTAGGGATTTGGAGAGGGTGATAATATCTGGCTCAATACCCGCCTCTTCAAAACTAAAGTAATTGCCGGTGCGGCCACAGCCCGCCTGAATATCGTCAATAATGAGTAACAATCCGTGTTTTTTGCACACAGCCTGTAAATTACGCAACCACTCAAAGCTGGCGACATTGATACCGCCTTCACCTTGTACAGTTTCCACCATCACCGCGGCCGGTGAATTAATACCGCTGCTAGAATCGGAGAGCACTTTATCCAGATAGGCGGTGGTATCGATACCCTCACCCAAATAACCATCGTAGGGCATACGGTGCACGCCGGTGAGGGCTGCACCCGCCGCATCTCTGTGATGGGCGTTACCGGTGGCCGCCAATGCCCCCAAGCTGACACCGTGGAAGCCATTAGTGAAGGTCACAATATTCTGCTGACCGGTCACGTTGCGGGCTATTTTCATTGCCGCCTCAACCGCATTGGTACCGGTGGGGCCGGTGAACTGCACGAGATAGTCCATATCCCGCGGCTTGAGAATCTTCTCGTTAAAGGCTTCAAGAAAGGCACCCTTGGCTTTGGTATGCAGATCGAGACCGTGGGTAATGCCATCGTTGTTAATGTATTCCAGCAATTGGTCTTTAAAGACCGGGTTATTGTGGCCGTAATTCAGCGTGCCTGCACCTGCGAGGAAGTCGAGAAATTGGTTGCCCTCTGCATCGTAAAGGTATTCACCCTGGGCTTTATGAAACACCCGGGGAAATGCCCGTGCGTAGCTCTGTACTTCCGATTCAATTTCGTCAAATATTTTCATACCGTGATTTCCTTTTATTGCGTGTAGTGCGGTAAGGGGTGAGATGGGTACGCCAGCTGAGTCCGCGGCGTTCTCTATCGGGCTAATGGGCCAATGGTCACCAATACTTCCGTATCGTGCTGCCCGGCAAAATGCTGCGCTTTAGTAAACAAGGCCTCGCGTCTTAAAGGCGCTTCATAGTGCTTGGCAATTCGGCCAAACAAGGCCCATGAAGCCTCGTTATCCTCGGTGATTGTAGTGTCTATAAATGTGCAGCCTAGGCATGCCTCTCTTGCCAAAATGTGCTCGATCATCCGCGTTGCCAACCCGTGTCCACGGGCACTCTCAGCGACAGCTACCTGCCAGACAAACAGCGTTTCAGGCTTGTCAGGAATACGGTACGCGCTGACAAAACCCACCAATTCTTCCTGCTTACGGACCGCAACCGATGTACTGGCAAAGTGATGACATTGCAGCAAATTGCAGTAAACCGAGTTGATATCGAGGGGTGGGCAAGCACTGATCAGCCGGGAAACGTCCCAACCGTCATCCCTAGATGGCTGATAAAAAGTAAATTCCTGACTCATCATTAATGGGGGCATAAATAAAATATAACCTTAATATTTGTTACAGAGCTATGTAATATTTCTGTGAAAATAAAACCAAAATTAGTAAAAATGTTAACTATTGGCTAGTAAATATCACTTTTCGAGCGAAAAAAAACCACCCTTTCGTGGCAGCCCAGTAATTTGCTTAGTACACGAAGCATTGTACACTAAAGGTATTTCTGTGCAAGGTTGGCCTCGCCGTTGCTTCCAGAGCGATAGATTCAACTCACCGAGTGCTATTGATTAAAATTTATTTCCCGAGAAAGAGGGGATCGATAGCAAGACCTGTACAGTCAAAATATAATCGCCCCAAAGAAACCACCAAAACAACATTTGAGAGAGCTGACTTGGATAATATAGATGACGTTTTAGTTGCTTTGCGCCGTGTCATCCGCGCCACGGATCTGCATTCAAAGCACTTGGCAAAAACAACCGGACTAACAACCCCACAGATTCTGCTGCTTCAAGCCATTCACGCTAGACACGACATCACCATTGGCGAGTTGGCAAACGAGGTCAGCCTAAGTCAGGCTACTGTCACCACTATTCTCGACCGGTTGGAAAAACGAGAGTTGGTTTACCGGGAACGCTCCACCAAAGATAAACGTAAAGTGCACGCTCATTTAACAGATGCCGGCACTAACATTCTTAAAGACGCGCCAACACCACTACAGGAACACTTCACCGATCAATTTGACAATTTGCAGCAGTGGGAGCAGATGATGATTATTGCCGCCCTACAGCGGGTAGCCCATATGATGGACGCACAGCAGATTGATGCGGCACCCGTATTAGATATCGGCTCAATTGACCGACAAAGTACAACTATTGATAAGACCTAAACGCCCCGCCCCAGCCAAAATAACGTCAATCAGAGGGCATGAATAAAAAAATTGCCGCTGCAGGAAAAACACGGCTTTTTCGTGGCCAATTCCTCTCACAAACTGACGAGCAAGCGCACCCTCTCGCAATTAAACACATTCGCGCACATATCAGTTGCTTACTTGGGAAAGAGAGGGCAGAGTGCGTTTGATGAGCCAACTGCGAGTACGCTAGAAATCACCACCTTTATAATTAGTTTTTCTTTCAATCCAGCCTCTCACAGTGAAGGAATCCCTATACGTGAATAACACACCGATAACACTGGGATGGCGCGAGTGGGTTCTGTTACCAGAGCTGCGCCTTCCTCTTATCAAGGCCAAGATCGATACCGGCGCTAGAACCTCCTGTCTGCATGCCTTTAGTCTTGAACCCTTTAATAAGCGAGGTGCCCAGTGGATTCGCTTCGGTATGCACCCCCAACAAGATGCATTACAACCCGAGTTATTTTGCGAAGCACAAGTCGTCGACAAGCGAACCGTCACCGACTCCGGCGGCCACCGAGAAGAACGCTATGTCATCTCAACACAACTGGAGCTGGGCAACGCCAGTTGGCCCATCGAAATGACGCTCACTAACCGCGACACTATGCGCTTTCGCATGTTACTGGGTCGAACAGCCATGCAAAACAGGGTGGTCGTGGACCCTGGTGCGTCCTACTTATTAGGCAACGCAGAAAACACGCTTCGCACCCTACCTACCCAGGAGAATATCAAGTGAAAATAGCGATTTTATCCCGCAACAAAAAACTCTACTCCACCCGGCGCCTAGTTGAAGCCTGTGAACAACGCGGCCACGAGCCTATGGTAATCGATGTATTGCGTAGCTATATGAATGTCGCTTCCAGTAATCCAGAAGTCCATTTTAAAGGGGAAACTTTGCCGACGTTTGACGCTATTATTCCTCGAATAGGTGCATCAGTGACCTTTTATGGCACTGCGGTTTTACGACAGTTTGAAATGATGGGGGCTTACCCTCTGAATGAGTCGGTAGCGATTAGCCGCTCTCGCGACAAATTACGCTCTTTACAGTTGTTATCTCGTAAAGGCATTGGTATGCCCAATACTGGCTTTGCCCATGACCCGGACGATATTCCCGACCTGATTAAAATGGCGGGTGGCGCCCCCTTAGTTATCAAACTGCTGGAAGGCACACAGGGGATAGGGGTGGTGTTAGCTGAAACCAAAAAAGCGGCTGAGAGCGTTATCGAGGCTTTTATGGGATTAAAAGCTAACATCATGGTGCAAGAATATATTAAAGAGGCCGGTGGTTCTGATATCCGCTGTTTTGTGGTGGGCGACAAAGTGGTTGCCGCCATAAAACGTCAGGCTCAGCCTGGTGAGTTCCGTTCTAATCTGCACCGCGGCGGTTCCGCTTCACTGGTCAAAATTAGTCCTTCAGAACGGGCCACTGCGGTTAAAGCCGCCAAGATTATGGGCCTTCATGTCGCTGGGGTTGACCTTCTTCGCTCTGAACGCGGCCCCCTAGTTATGGAGGTCAACTCATCACCCGGCCTAGAGGGGATAGAAACGGCAACCGGTAAAGACGTCGCCGGCATGATTATTGATTTTATTGAAAAAAATGCCAAACCTCACAGGACACGTACCCGAGGCAAAGGCTAAACACCATGAACACAGAGCCTTTCACTATCAATGGCGTCGCCGTTAAACCGGGCACGCGAACGACCATCGACCTACCCGCTGGGCGTCTCTATACGCACGCGCCCATGACGATCCCCGTACACGTGATCGCCGGCAAACGCGCGGGTCCCTGCCTGTTTCTGAGCGCGGCGATTCATGGCGATGAAATTAACGGCGTTGAAATTATCCGCCGTGTACTGAAGCTTCCAGTACTTAAGCGACTCAAAGGCACTGTTCTAGCCGTACCGATTGTCAATGTCCATGGTCTTATCAGCCACTCTCGTTATTTACCCGACCGCCGCGACCTGAACCGCTCTTTTCCGGGGACCGAAAAAGGCTCACTTGCGGCGCGGTTGGCTCACCTATTTATGACTGAAATTGTTGCAAAAAGCACCCACGGTATCGATTTGCACACCGGCGCCATTCACCGCAGCAACCTGCCACAGATAAGGGCCAACCTGGATGACGAGGAAACCAACCGTATGGCCAGAGCCTTTCAGGCGCCGGTAATTATCTCATCCAATCTGCGCGATGGCTCCCTGAGAGAATCCGCCTCCGAATTTGGTATCCCCACATTACTCTATGAGGCGGGTGAAGCCCTACGCTTTGATGAAGTGGGGATTCGCGCAGGTGTTAAAGGCATTGTCAATGTCATGCGTTTGCTCGGCATGTTGCCCGCTTCACGCACTGTGCCGAAGCGACAAACCGACCCAGTAGTCGCACGTTCTAGTTCATGGGTACGCGCACCCAGCAGCGGTATTTTAAGGGCGATGGTGCCCTTGGGAGGCCGGGTTAAAAACGGCACACTGCTGGGCGTAGTCGCCGACCCTTTTGGTGAAAGAGAAGCGGAGATTAGTGCGACATTCAGCGGCATTGTCATCGGACGAACTAATTTGCCCCTCGTCAATGAAGGCGACGCCCTGTATCACATCGCCCGCTTTGAAGACATCAAAGAAGTTGAAGCGAAAGTTGATGAGTTTCAGGAAGAGCATTCGCCAGAACCTATCTCCACCCCCCATTCTGAAAGCCCTATTATCTAAAAGCTTTAACGTTAAGATTAGCAAGAAACACACCTCTCCCCAATCAAGTCCTTTCGGGGAGAGGTAAAAGGCGAAGGCAAGTCTTTCAGCCCCCTTACTACTGTGCTTTTTCATCTCTTTGCGCCCTCGCCAAAAAAACGGCCCAGCCACGTAAGTAATTCGTCCGTCATTGGAGTATTCAAATACGCCTGTTCTTGTCATCTACTAGACAACCTCAACTAGCCACTTCGCATTTACCCACTTCATCTGATCGCTACTATTGAAATCAGACAAGAGCGATTTTTGGGAGGTTCAGCATAGACTCCTCGCTTTACCTAAAGCAGATCACCAATCCGAGCACTACCAATAAAGAGGACCTGTTTAAGATAGATCAACCTCACCGGCACCATAATTATGACCCTTACTTACTACCATACTGTACGATCAATAAAAAAGAAGACCATCTTGCTTTACCAGCGATGGCAAACCTCAGGCGAATTCAATGACAAAATTGACTTTTTATGGTGTAACAGAAGGGGTAACAGGTTCCGCTTATCTCATCGAAACAGACCACGCCACGATTGGGTACACCTAGCCGCGCACTGGTTGATGGCGCAAAAACCTTCCGTATCGGCGGCGATGAAATCGCTATAAACGCCGCTATCCATACCTTGGGTGGCTTTTCTGCGCATGCCAGCCAGTCGCAATTTATCGACTGGATAAAGAACTTCAGTGAATCTCGCCCCAAACTGTATCTTATGCACGGTGAGCCTAATGCGAAAACAGCATTACATGAACGTCTTGCTGATGAGGGATGGGCGGCGGAGATGCCCCATTACGGCAGCAGTATTTCATTGTAGATATTTCAAACAGGAAATTGAGTAAGAACTTATGACTAAGCCCAAGGGATCTCAACAGGTTTTTTCTTCTGCAAGCGAAGACGTTGGCACCGCCAAATCAGCACCTGACACAACTCAAACATGCTCGCCATCTTATCAATTGGCCTATACGGATACAGATTTCCTGCTCCGCGATGAACTGCGCCCGGTGCGACTCCAGTTAGAGCTGCTCAAGCCGGAATTATTACAGCAAGAAAATGGTATTCACTCGACAGTCGTTATTTTTGGCAGCACACGTATACCCGATGCTGAGACCGCCACTAAACGTTTACAAAAGGCAGAAAACGAGGCCGCAGCCAGACCGGGAAATTCGGCCCTAGTACGTAAAGTAGCTGTTGCCCGTCGAGTTCTCGACAAAGCACGTTATTATGATGAGGCGCGAGAATTGGGTCGCCTGATCACCACCGCTTCCCAGCATAACGACACAGAACAATGTCAATTAGTCGTCATTACTGGCGGTGGTCCAGGTATTATGGAAGGGGCTAATCGAGGTGCATTTGATGCTGGCGGAAAGAGTATCGGCCTGAATATCGTCTTACCGATGGAGCAATCGCCTAACCCTTACGTTACACCGGAATTGTGTTTTCAATTCCATTATTTTGCCATTCGAAAGATGCAGTTTTTGATGCGCGCACAAGCCCTGGTAGCTTTCCCTGGTGGCTTTGGCACCCTCGATGAACTCTTTGAAACACTGACATTAATCCAGACAAAAAAGGTCAAGCCCGTACCCATATTATTATTTGGCAAAGAATACTGGCAGCGTATTATTAATTTTGACGCACTCGTGGAGGAAGGCACTATCGATCCCGAAGACCTGAATTTATTTCAGTATGTCGAAACTGCGCAAGAAGCCTGGAAAGCTATCAGAGAATTTTCTGTGTAGAGGACAACATAAAATAATCCTGGACAAAGCCCTTACCCATGCCCCTCAATCATTCGAGATGAGGTCATTACCAATACAAACCTGCCTCCAATAGCACATGAACAGTCGTTTACTCGTAGGGCCACTTCCAATTGATAATCTCGGGCATATCCTGCCCATAGCGATGAATATACTGTTTGTGCTCAATAAGCTTGTCGCGCACGAACTGTTTTAGGTGTGCCGCTTTGTAACCTAATTCAGGAACGCGGTCGATGACATCGCTAACCAGGTGAAACCGGTCGAGATCATTCAGTACCGCCATATCAAAAGGGGTTGTCGTAGTGCCCTCTTCTTTATAGCCACGCACATGTAAGTTTTTGTGATTGGTGCGACGGTAGCATAATCGATGAATGAGATAGGGATAACCATGGAAGGCGAAGATAATAGGTTTATCAGTGGTGAACAGGGTGTCAAAATCCTTGTCGATAAGCCCCTGGGGGTGTTCCTCCCTCGGCTGCAAAGTCATCAAGTTCACCACATTGACCAGCCGCACCTTGAGATCCGGCACTTGCTGGCGCAGCAAATCCACGGCGGCCAGTGTCTCCAGAGTCGGCACGTCACCCGCGCAGGCCATCACCACATCTGGCTCAGCATCCTGATCATTACTGGCCCATTCCCAGATACCAATGCCGGCACTGCAATGTTTAATGGCCGCGGCCATATCCAGCCACTGGGGTTGGTTTTGTTTGCCTGCAATGATCACATTGATGAAATCCCGGCTTCGCAGACATTGATCCGTAACGCATAAGAGTGTGTTTGCATCTGGCGCGAGATAAACGCGGATAATGTCGGCCTTCTTATTCACCACCAAATCAATAAAGCCGGGGTCCTGATGAGAAAACCCGTTGTGATCCTGACGCCAAACGTGGGAAGTCAGCAAATAATTAAGGGATGCTATCGGGCGACGCCAGGGAATCTCCTTACTGACCTTGGTCCACTTGGCATGCTGATTAAACATCGAGTCGACGATATGGATGAAGGCCTCATAGCACGAAAAGAGCCCATGACGGCCAGTCAGAAGATAGCCTTCCAGCCAACCTTGGCAGGTATGCTCTGAGAGGATTTCCATAACTCGACCATCCGGTGACAAGTGGTCGTCGTCGGGCAAAGTTTCTGCCATCCAAGTACGATCGCTCACTTCAAACAGCGCACCTAGACGATTGGAGGTCGTTTCATCCGGCCCCATAACCCGGAAATTGCGGTTGGCCAAATTGAGGTCCATAACATCGCGCAAGAACTGTCCCATAACACGGGTTGATTCAGCCAGTGGCTGACCCGGATGACTAACCTCAACCTCGTAGTTGCGAAAATTGGGTAGTTTCAAATCTCGCAGTAACAGCCCCCCATTAGCATGGGGGTTAGAGCCCATGCGCCGCGCGCCCTCAGGCGCGAGTTCACGCAGTTCCTGCTTGAGAAAACCTGAATCATCGAACAGCTCTTCTGCACGGTAACTTTTTAACCAGGCTTCCAACAGCCCTAGGTGTGCGGGGTTGTCACTCATGTCCGAGAATGGCACCTGATGGGAGCGCCAAGTACCCTCACTCTTCTTGCCGTCGACTTCTTTCGGCCCGGTCCACCCTTTCGGACTGCGCAGGATAATCATCGGCCACCGCGGCCGTTGTCGATTGCCGTTAACGCGCGCCTCATGCTGGATAGATTTTATTTCATTGGTAATGGTATCAAAGGTCGCAGCCATTTTCTGGTGCATCTCTTCTGGGTCCGAACCCTCAACAAAATAGGGCTGATACCCATAACCTAAGAGTAGATTGTTCAGCTCACCGTGGCCAAGGCGGGCAAACAACGTCGGGTTGGCAATTTTGTAACCATTGAGATGCAGAATGGGTAGCACGGCGCCATCGCGGGCCGGATTGAGAAACTTATTAGAGTGCCAGGAAGTGGCGAGCGGGCCGGTTTCTGCCTCGCCATCACCAACCACACAACACACGACAAGGTCAGGGTTGTCGAAGGCAGCCCCGTAAGCATGGGACAGCGCATAACCGAGCTCACCGCCCTCGTGAATAGACCCTGGCGTTTCCGCTGTCACATGGCTACCCACCCCTCCGGGAAAGGAAAACTGCTTAAAGAGTCGCTGCATGCCATCGACATCGGTGGAGATATGGGCGTAAAACTCACTATAACTGCCCTCTAACCAGGTATTAGCCACTAAACCGGGACCACCATGGCCCGGCCCGGCAATGTAAATCATATTCAGGTCATATTTTTTAATGATGCGGTTACAGTGGGCATAAATAAAATTCAGCCCCGGCGTCGTGCCCCAGTGACCGAGCAGTCGGGGTTTGACATGCTCTTCTTTTAAAGGTTGTTTCAGCAAAGGATTGTCGAGCAGGTAAATCTGGCCAACCGACAGATAATTGGCCGCGCGCCAATAGGCATCGATTTGGTGTAGTTGCTCCGTAGTCAAGGCCTGAGTGCTGATTTCTGTGTGCGCCATATCACTTTCTCCTTGTCGGGCCCGTCGACGTCCTTGCTGAGCAAACGTATCAAGCCCTAGCAGCCGTCACCTACCAACAACCCCCATACTTAGGAAGTCATACCCATATTTAGTAACTCAAACCTTAGAGGTCGCCAAACACCGCTGGCTGCTAATGTCCTCAACAGCCTAAGCGATGTTAGATGTATAGTAAGGACAAGTAAAAAAGCAAGAATTTCCATTGGGGCCGCTACACCGCTATAGTCACTGAGTCACCTTGGATAAGAGCGTAGCAACGGCCCGCCTAGGCCCTCCTCTACAGCGCCTCTCCTACCACGAATCCGCCTCGTACCGGGACATCAAAAAAGCGTTCGCCGTGGCAACACATCCACCGCGACCGAGCTATCCACGGCTTGTATTTTTTATCAGCGCTACGGCCTGTCGAGCAATCTCGAGTTCTTCGTTAGCGGGAACGATCAAGACATCGACCTTTTTGTTGACTTCACTGATGCTGAAAGTTTCGCTGGCACCAGAGTGGTTGCGTTGTTCATCGACGGCGATACCCAGAACCCCAACTCCATCGCAGACAAAGTGACGAATCAGCGCATCGTTTTCGCCCACACCTCCGGTAAAGACCAATGCATCCAGACCGCCAAGCGCAACATAATACGCACCGATATATTTCACGATTCGGTAGCAATACATAGCAATCGCAAGACGAGCCTGTTCATTCCCCTCATCGGCGAGACGGTGGACATCACGCATATCGCTGACACCACACAGTCCTTTCATGCCGCTATCATTATTGAACAGGTGCTCGATCTCATCAAAATCCATGCCCAGTGTTCTGGCCAGATAGAAATGTACGGCAGGATCCAGATCGCCGCAGCGTGTTCCCATAATCAGGCCTTCCAACGGCGTCATGCCCATGGAGGTATCGATACAAACGCCATCGCGGATCGCCGCAACACTGGCACCGCTGCCCAGGTGCAGCGTGATTAGCCGCAATGCTGTGAGTGGTTGCTGTAGATAATGCGCCGCCTTTTGCGCAACGTGCTGGTGCGAGGTGCCGTGAAAGCCATAGCGGCGCACCTGATGGTTCTGGTACAGGGTATCCGGCAGTGCATAACGATAAGCGTGTGACGGTAGTGTGCGAAAGAAGGCGCTATCAAAGACAGCGACCTGAGGCACCTGTGGGCAGGTTTGTTGCATTGCTTCGATACCGGCCAGGCTTGCCGGATTGTGCAATGGCGCTAGTGGAATCATATTGTGAATTTCTTTGATCACCTTGTCATCAATCAGCGTCGGCGTCTGGAAGGTCTCGCCACCATGAACGACACGATGGCCGATGGCGTACAGCGAGGTCGTCGAATTCACTAGATTGTTGTCTTGCAGAAAGATAAAGATTTCCTGAACGCCTGCAAGGTGATCCTCAATAGCTGAGCTTTCGTGGCGTCTGTCTATGTCACCACCGGGTCCATAAATTTGGTAATCGCTGCGAGCACCGACCCCACCGATGCGTTCCAGGGTGCCCGATGCCAGCAGTACTTCTTGTGTCATCTCATAGAGGCGGAACTTGATGGAAGAGCTGCCGGCGTTGATGACTAGAACGCGCATTATATAAACGGCTGTGTTTTTGCGCTGGAGACCTGACTACCCAGCAAGTTGATAAAATATATTTCCTCATCGATTATCTTTTCTCGCGCATGTAAACAGCTTTTATAAAAGACCTGTTTCTTATTCATACATAATGAGGTCATCGGCTTAAGCCAGATCACTTGTTAGTTCAAACGCTGCAGCTTAACGTTAAAGCGCATGTTTTTCCCGAAAGAGAGGGACTCGTCAACAGCCTGTTTAGCTGGAAAACTATAAACTTCAGTTGTTGTGGTAACTATAGGTGACAAGTCAACACATTCCCCCTTTGGTAAAGCACGGATTTCAGCTAAGCGCGGTCGTACACTACTGTGAGTCGCCGAGATCTTCACGGTCTTCCCTTCGAGTTGCTGCGTCACACGGAAACCAGCAAAGTGATCCACTGTTGAATACAGTTTTTCTATTTTCCCCGATTCACCTTGGTGACAACGTAGCCGGAGATAACTGCGCTGCAAACCATTGCTCCAAGTATGGGCTTGATTCGAAACGGCGATTTCGCCCCGATAGAGAGCAGTGTTAGTTAGGGAAAGGTCAAAATTCAGCACTTGGGGGCTACCAGCGTAAACACAGGTTACAGTAAAGAAAAACAGACTAACAACTAAAAACCGTTGACGCATTTTTGACCATCCTTATATATACTGGCTTTGATTGATGGTATTTCCATCATTAAGATCTAAAGGCCTTTATACGCAGGAGATGAAGGCTTGTCACCAAACATTTGAATCAATAAAACGGTTGTTCGAAGGAGTTCCATCAAGCTAGACAAACACACAATACCAACTTGACGATAGAATAACGACCCTGCCTATCAATGATCGATAATGATGAAATTAGAATAAATAATGGCACATTGATTAATAGATTATCATTAGAGAGACTCGCCATTAAAAATATCGCAACTTCAACTTGATGGCGTGCGTGGGTCCACAGATGACAAAATAAACATATGCCCTAAGGGCTTGCCCCTGCTACTCTGTGACACCACACCATATTTAGCTAAAACATAGGCCTTGCCCTATGAGATAACAGGAGAATCAATCACCGTGACATATTGTGTCGCTATCGCCGTTAAAGCAGGCATTATCTTCTGTTCCGACTCCCGCACCAATGCTGGTGTCGACCAGATCAGCACCTACAGTAAAATGTCACATTTCGGTAAAGAGGGTGAACGCCAGTTTATCGTATTGTCTGCAGGCAATTTAGCAACTACACAAGCTGTCATCAATCAGCTAAAAAATGACATCAAACAAAATGTAAATAGCCATTTATTGAACATCCCGTCTCTCAATGAGGCCGCAGAATATCTGGGAAGTATCAGTGTAGCGCAGCAAGAAAAATATGGCAGCGGCCCAGTGCATGAGGCCAGTTTTATTATCGGCGGTCAAATTGCCGGGGCGCCCCATCAAATAATGATGATCTACCCCCAAGGTAATTTTATCACCTCGTCTGTGGACACTCCCTATCTACAAATAGGTGAAAGTAAATACGGGAAACCTATTTTGGATCGTATTATCGAACCCAACATTGAACTCAATACGGCTGCACTCTGTGCGCTGGTATCAATGGACTCGACAATGCGTAGTAATTTAACGGTCGGGCCACCAATAGAAGTTACGGTGTATGAAAGTGGCACCCAATTATTAAATCGTCATTATCGCCTCGCACAAAATAGCGACTACCTGTATGACTTGAACCACGCATGGGATGAACGCCTAAAAGCTGCATTTAGCTCATTGCCACCCATACAATGGGCTGAAATATCCCAACATGATCAAGCGAATGGAAACTTTCAAAATCAGACTAATAATTAACCTATTGCAAAAACCGACCTGCTACAAATGAAAAATACGAACATTCTATTTTCGATAAAAAGTCTTAATACACAGCGAAGTGACTCTGAGTTAGACCAAACAATGTCCTTGGCATTTCCCCCAATCTCTATTTTCCTTAGACGGACAATAATAACTGCTGAATTAATGCACAATATTTAGTTTTATTGTTATAACACTTAAAATCAGACGGATAACACGGGCCAAAACAAGCGTATCAATCCGTGACCTTACCTTTAAATGGCTTTCTTTCTACTCGGCCACTACCTCTATAAACACAAACCACTTTCACTTTTTTATCATCGATATCATTGCGAAGTATAGCCTTGTCAAAATCACAATACTTTGCGATTTTTTCAGCCAAGTAAAATTTTCCGGCCCCTATTTTATTTGTTTCAATGATAAGAATGTCGCCTGATCGACAGTCTTTCTGTTTGACACAAAAATATTTTTCGTCACTACCTGCCAACTGCACACTAGAATACATTAGCAAAAACAATCCTAATAATATTTTCATAGATAGTTCCAGCTTGTTAACCCGTCTTACCTTTTTAACACAACAAGTATTGTTAGGCGAAAGTTATTCTCGCGATTAAGAACTACAAGTGATTAGCAGATTTAAGCTCCCGCAGCGAAATCCCAGACAACAACCGCCCGAGAATATCCGCCCCCGTAATGACTCGTTTTTGATCCGACCAGATAAGAATCAAATCATTATCAATAACATCATCGATATCGTTACTCGGGTACACCTTTAGCTGCGTTAGTACATGACCCAGTAAAATACTGGCGTCTTCGATAAGAATAGGTCGATGGCAATAATGCATGGGGGTTATCGACTTATCACCCAGTAATGCATCTCGCAAAAAGGCATTGGCATTCAATACCACACAAGGCTGATTGCTCTTATCATCGACAATAATGACCCATTTTTTTCCCGACCGATTCACAGTAATGAGAAAGTTATCGTCTATTTTTCGCTCAAATGACGGGAATACCGGCTTGTCATCTTCTATTGCCAAAGCAATAACACTCGCTGGATCAATATCTTCACCTTCCTGGGTGACAGAAACGTCATCGAGCGATAAAAAATTCATGGCCCCTATGCCCTCTAGGCGACTCACGTCGGATTCTTTCGCGTCAATATGTTCGCGTATGACGCGATGCAAATCGCGCTCTGTAAAATATCGAATGCTCTCTTCACCTAACCACCAATCCAGCATCAAGGCTGAGGGTTTCGCAACCGGATAAAGCATCAACTGGTACAAGCGCAACACCGGGGCGAGCAGCGCACCCATACGTAAGGCATGACGAGAAAAATAGGCCTGGGGAATAATTTCTCCCATAAAAGTGATGAGAAAAGTCGAGAAACAAAACGACAATGCACCAGCCATCACCGAGTTTGACAGTAGTGTTAACAGTACATTGACACCCACATTACCCCACAGAATGGTGGTGAGTACAAAATGGGAGTCCTGACGCAATGCGAGAATTTTAATCGCCGCCGGGTTACCGCCAGCGGCTTCGACTTCCAGGCGCAATCGACTGATAGTCAGCAGGGCTAAATTCAGCCCCGAAAAAATGGCTGATTGACTAATACAAAACGCGATGCCTAACCACACAAAAAAACTTACAGGAACTGCTTCCATTGCTTACTTTCCAAGTAAAACCGTCGATGACGGTAAATCAATAGCCGGGTAACTCCGGCAAATACACTACCAGTGAGAGACGTTAAGCTGAGGCATTACCAAAACAACCAGTTATCGAAACAAGCATCTATCGAGACAACAGGCCAGCGACCATACTACACCTTTTAATCAATCGAGCCCCTGCGCATCGCCTAAAGTCACGGCAGCCCTTTACAAGCCTCGCCTCACCCTAAGCAATTTTAGAGGAGAACAGCACCCGAAACTTTTAAGTTTGCTACACTCACCTAGCTCCGACACAGCTGACGTCAGTTACATCACTACGGCTAGACGCTATCCGAGATAGCCAAAGGTAAAGACCAAGACAAATCTTGCGCGCTATATTGAGCCAGCTACCTCAAGTTCATCGATTGTTTACGGAACAGACTCGTGATTGCTAGCGTATTCAGATTATCGACTTTGCTCTTAGGTGTTGCATTCCTGTTAACCGGCCACGGTTTGCAACTGGCTTTAATTCCCCTGCGCGCCGAACTCATGGGTTGGAGTAATCTCGCCATCGGCGTTCTCGGTTCAGTCTATTTCTGTGGCTTTTTATTGGGGTGTTTCTGCGTCCCCAACTTGGTAAAAAGAATCGGCCATATTCGCTGTTTTGCCACCCTGACTGCACTCATCACCGCTACCGTTTTGGTGTTGGGCTTATTTGACGCCTATCCTATCTGGCTCGTGCTGCGCTTGCTCACTGGCGTCGCCATTTCAGGGCTCTATCTCGTCATTGAAAGCTGGTTAAACGATAAAACTGAAAACGAAGTACGTGGCGCTGTGCTGGCCACTTATACGGCCATAGTTTTGACCGCTTTAGCGGGCGGGCAACTTTTACTCAATGTTGCTCCTTTGGAAAGCGAGCGTCTGTTTATTATTTCTGCGGTTCTTATCGTGATCGCTGCCATTCCAATTTGTGTGACAAGCACCTCGCAGCCGGCTGAAATACCCGGTGCGAACTTCTCCCCCTTACTGGTTATTCGCACCTCACGAGCTGCCGCTTTAGGTGCACTGGTCGCCGGTATTGTCCCGTCGGTGTTCTACACACTGGGGCCTGCCTATGGGCTACAGCTCGGTATGGAGGTTGACGTTATTAGTCTAATGATGGCCCTAGGTATTATTGGCGGCGCGCTCTCACTTCTCCCCCTCGGTCGTTTGTCTGACAGAATCGATAGGCGCATAGTCATTGCCGGCATCATGTTTGCCGGTGCCGTGGTTTCGGTCATCGCTTATCTACTGCCCGTGTCTGCGATTCCTGCCGTCATGCTACTTTTTGGCGCCTGTGTGATGCCGATACAGGCCCTGTGCCTTGCCCATGCCAGTGATCATATCGGCAACCAGTCTTTCTTGGAGGTGGGCACGGGCTTGTTGGTGGTCAACGCTTTAGGCTCCATTGTCGGTCCGCTGGCCGCGGCACAAGCCATGCAATGGTTCGGTTCCGGTGCCTTTTTTCTTTTCTCAGGGCTGGTCCTCGGCATTAGCGCTATAGCCGTCGTGCTAATGATCACTTCGCGAAAACCCACGGGCGAACATCATTCCAAATTTCGCCCGGTGACGACGGCCGCCGCCCAGGGAGCCCTACAGTTGGAT
This sequence comes from Porticoccaceae bacterium, assembly GCA_041622675.1. GTDB lineage: Bacteria > Pseudomonadota > Gammaproteobacteria > Pseudomonadales > Porticoccaceae > Reddybacter. The sequence goes on along the minus strand of JBFJYH010000003.1, from coordinate 66,096 downwards.
CCACGGACTTTAGACGACGATCAAGATTGCGAAGCGAAAGAAGATGTCTGAGTGCTTTTTTGGCGGCGTCTATAAAATACCCGACAACAGCGTTGCAATGCCCAGAAACACGAGGAAACCGGTGACATCGGTCACCGTGGTGAGAATAATAGAAGAGGCAGTGGCCGGATCCTGCCCCAAACGCGACAACACCATCGGAACCAAGGCCCCAGAGATACCCGCCATAATCATCGCCGTTATCATGGCGATAGCGATGACCAGTGCCAGCCCCCAGGATTGACTCCAGGCCCAGACACCTAGACCGCAGGTCAGTGCCAAAGCGGCACCATTAATCAGCCCAATTTGCACCTCTTTGGAGAGTACAGCTCGCCATTGCAGAGTGCTGATCTCCCGCAATGCCAAACCCCGCATGGTAACGGCCAGTGCCTGTGACCCCGCATTACCGGATTGTCCGGCGACGACTGGTAGGAGGATGGCCAGGGCAGTAAATTGGGCAATGGTCGATTCAAACAGGCCCACCACCGCTGCGGCAAGAAAAGCCGTCAGCAGATTAACGTGAAGCCAGACTAAACGTCTTTTGACCGCGAACAGTGGTGTTGATAGCGCGCGCTCGTCGGCACTGGCGCCAACCATGCGCTGGATACCGGCTGTAGCGGCCTCTTCGGCGGCCTGAAAAAGGCTGCCATAGCGGACGATACCTAGCAGTTTGAAGTCCTGGTCAACAACTGGAATTGAATCGACCCGACTGTGGTCGAATAAGGCCACCAAATCCGCTTCCGTAGAGGTCAGCTCGGCGACTGCCGATACTTCGTTCACCAGCTCAGACATCAAGGTTTCAGGCTCTGCCAGTGCCATATCCTGTAGGTCAACGCGACCAGCGAGCACATCGCCATCGGAGACAACATACAGCGAGCGCACCCGTTTCGCCTTCGAGGCGCGCAACTCTGCCAGCGCCTCGCCAACGGTTTGATCGGCCCGAAAGCGCGCCAATAGGCGGTCCATAAAGCTACCCGCGGTATGCTCTGGAAACTCGAGTAGTTCCAAGTATTCATTGCGTACACCCGACGGTAAACTATCCAGCACAGCCATTAGCTTGTCTTCCGGCAGGCTGCGCAAGATCAGCATCGCCGTGCGGATACTGGCCGTCACCAACACCTTGCCTTGGCGCTCTAAATTAATCGATAAAAAAACCGACGGCAGCAGACCGGGATCGATTTGCTCTAAAAGGCGGGTAAAACTTTTCGTCGATAACTGCTCGAGTTGCTCGGGAATCAGCCCCGTTCGTTCGACGACGCGCGCCGCATCGCGAGGGTGATGTTGCACAAAATGCTCCCGCAGCTGGTCCTTCAGGCTCACTTGGGCCGCCCGAAAACTGATTCAAGTATCCTCGCGCAAAGGTTTAAATACGCGGTGGCAAGTTCGGATAGTACCCGTTCAAGGCTGAACTCCATGGGCGCAAGATCACGACTGACGCGCTCCAGTGAGGCGCGATTAACCACACCCAAAAGACGGTACCGGCTATCGACGACCGGCAATTCAGCGTGCCGCATCCACTGTTTAGCCGTCACAGCCTGACTGGCCGCCATATTGCCGTTCAGCGGTTCAATCGGAACGCTAATCTGACCCAACAATCGCGAGCCGTTTTTGCGGGAATAAACCGCCAGCAAACTTACCATACCTATGTACTTACCCTGTTGATCAACAACCAGAACTGGGCGTGGACGAGTATTGTCGCTGTTTGATAGTTGCTCACTGAGGGCTTCGCAACTACTACTTTCCAAAACCCGAATAAACTCTGTACTCGCCAGAGACGCCACGCTGTAGGCGGGAAATTCCAGCAATTCGTAGAGGGGCTGGCGTTGCGAAGCAGGTACTGAGTCAATGACGCTGGCGTAGCGAGAGTCACTCAGGTGAGATACTAGCGCCACCGCCTCGTCGGTTTGCGCCGCCACCAGTAGCTTCGCCAATAGGGCCGCGTCAATATCGCTCAGTAGACTAGTGAGTTGCCAACTGGGCAAATGTGCCGCGAGGGTTACGGCTGTGGCAACGGGCAGGCTTTCCAGCATGGGCAATAGTTCACGTAACTCACTATTAGCCAATAACACTGCCATTTCGTCGGGTTTATCGGCGGCAAATCGCTCTACCAGCGGATCAAGCGGCTCCGTCATCGCCTCGATCCTCGCTCTTCATTAACAGTATGTCAGCGGCGGCAAAGGTAGCGGTGGGCACCGTCAACAAACCCTGTTGGGTTTCCAGAACCACGGCAGTGCTTAATATTTCGACAATCTTGCCCTGGGCATCCCTAATCCGCACCGTATCTCCTATGCGATAACGATCCATCGCCCGCCTTGCCAGCAAATTTTCAACCAGAGTGCGGCTACCCAGCGCGAAGGCCAGGGAGAGCCCCCCGAAAAAAAACGCCAATAACATCACCATGACGTTAGAGATGAAGGAAATATCTATTGAGGTTTGCGCCAGGCCGGTGAGTACCGCTGTGGTAATAATGAGTAATTGGGCAAACCGGGGCACCAGGTGGTCAGAGCTAACCGCCATCAAACCGGCCAACAAGCTGCGGACAACAGCACCTATTAGATATCCGGATAGTATGATTAAAGCCCCAAGAATAAACTCGGGAACCTGCTGTAAAAGCAGTGTGAGCCACTCCTTGACTACAGAGATACTCAATGTCTGGAGCGCTGCAAGCAAGAACAAAACCAAGGTACCGTAGTACGCGATGGCATGAATAATCTGCCGCAGCACTTGCGAATCAAAGTGCTCTCGCCGCGCTGGCGCGCGGTGACGGAGATAGTTTTCCAGGGACAGCCACCAGCGATCAACCAGTCGAGATAACAGGCCCGCCACCAAAAAACCACATAAGGCAATCAGTATCGCCAAAATTTCAGGATGACTTTTCACTAAATCAAGTAACATATCAATGCCACCCCCGGGCTCTCTCAACCAGTGACCACTGGGTGGTTGTTTGCATTTCTACGCGCTCTACCATGATTGCCCTGTGTATTATATTTGTATTATATTCCGCCACTTTTTTAGGCGCGGATTTATAGTCTCTGAGCTGAAACCCCATCACGCGGGGCCGGAGTCATTGTCGCGCTGCGTGTTCAGAAGCGCCAACCCGGCCTCATCCTTTTCGCCAAATACGCTTCGCAAATGCAAGTCCCGCTGGGGAAAAGGAATTTCGACACCATGCTGTTTAAGTTTCGTGTCAATCTCCCACAAGTAGGCAGCATTTACAGCACCGGGCCTTTTTACCGCTTCTGCCTTTAGCCAGACCACCAATTCAAAATTAAGGCTGCTGTCGCCAAATTGTACCAACCAAACCTGTGGCTTTCTGTTGATATCTTCGCTCAGGGTCCACTTGACCTCGTCCGCTGCCTCTAAAGCGGCCTGTTTAACAAGGTCTTTGTCCGTGCCATAGGCGACGCCAAAGGGCACATGAATACGGCGATAAGTTTCACGCAGTGTCCAGTTGGTCACCTGGTTATTCACAAAATCGGAATTGGGCACAATAATGTCAATGTTGTCATTGGTGGTAATTAATGTACCGCGCATATTGATTTCTTTGACTTCCCCGGAGAGCCCTGAAGACAGCTCGACAAAATCCCCGACCTTAAGACTTTTTTCAAAAAGAATAATGAGACCAGACACAAAATTGCCAATAAGGTTTTGCAAGCCAAAACCAATACCCACGCCCAAAGCACTAGCAAATAGTGCAAACTTAGTAAAGTCCAGACCAATGGAGGACAAAGCAATGATGGCGCCTAACACCAGCACAAGATAGTGAACAATCCTGCCCAGGGTATAGATTGCACTGGGGCTTAGCACCTCGTTATGGGCCGCCAGTTTATTTAAACCACGCCCCAATAACTTTGACAGCAACCAGGCGAGGAAAATAATAAAGATCACCCGCAGCAAGCCCATAGCCGTCAAGGGCACCTCATTAATTTCTATTAAACTTGCACTCAGCCATTGCACAAGCTTGTCCCAGCCTTGTTCAAAGCCTGCGTCCATCGCAAACAGCCCTCTATCCAACCAACCCGCGTCGTCTTTTACTGTCGCTAGGGCGATTTGCCCAATAAAGCGGGCCTTATCCGATTCCAGTTCAAATTCTTCCAAACTAAGATCATTGGCCTCTAGCTGAGTATTCATCCGCTGCAACAGTGCACCCTGCTCGCCAGCTAAGGCTGTGCTTTGCAGCGTTAAAAATTTGCGCGTCTGTAGGTTTAAAGACCGCCAAAACAGGGCTTGCTGTTGGATAGCCGTTGAGAATTCATCGAACTTTTTTACCGTTTCTCGTAAAAGAGCACCTTGTTTTTCAGTAGCTTGCTGTGTTGCGAGCCGCCCTTCTAATAGAGCCATGAGCTGATAACGCTTTGCAGCTAGTGCATAAATGGCACTATCAATTTCGATGGTGGTATTGACCAAGGTTCTATATTTTAGACCATCGCTATCCAGAGACTCTTCGAGCAAAGAAGTGGCGTTGTGGGCAATGGCTTTCTCGTGCAAAGCATCGGCCTTACTTTGCGCTTGTGCCTGACGCCTCCCCAAAACTTCTACAGCATTGGGTGATGGAACTAGTTTCAAGCGAATCGACGCGAGTTCTTCGCCAAGCTCGCCAAGCTGTTTTGCCACTATCGCCAGCTTTGCCCCTTGCTGCTTATTTTGTAACGATGTCAGCTCCAGATTAACTCGACTGGCCATTAAACTAATCGCTTTCGTTAAACGCTGAGGATCAGCCTCACGGAGATTCAGGTACTCACCACGGCGTTTTGCCTGGCGTTTGCGACCGGTGGCAAGCTGAGCTTGTTGCCACTCGAGGTCACTCTGCTCCAGTTCGTAGGTTCGCCGTAATTCTCGCCAGACCATAAAGCGCGCCTGGGCACCAGCCAGAGAATATTGGTCTAAGGGTAGCGCAATGGAAGGAGGTGTAAGCGATAAATCCCTGAGTTTAACAAAGCGCTCTAGGCCCTCATTCACTTGCTGCACAAACAGCGGGAAGTGTTTGCCCTGCTTGTCATTTAAGCCCGCCATCAACTGTTCAAGGGAATCACGGTTTTTTGCTATACGCGCTTTCAAGTCGCTAGCAGCGAGTGGCTGTGCAGGCTCGAAATAAGCCCACCACCCCGCATCTAGGGCACGAAGGTCAGGCGCAGGCGGGGGCTCTTCCAGCGCCTCAACTACCGCACTCGCGGCCAGTGCGAGGCAGCAAAGCCAGCGCCAAATCATAACCACTTCATTCTTCTGAAGGCGATTAAAAAGGTCGTCGCTATCGTCACCATGACCCCCAAAAGAATAAAGTAGCCCGACCGAGAGTGAAGCTCCGGCATATTCTCAAAATTCATCCCGTAAATACCGGCCAGAAAACTGAGTGGTACAAACACAGCTGTGATGATAGTGAGTATTTTCATAATCTGATTCAGCCGGTGCGAAGCGATGGAGATATAGCCGTCTATCAAATCCGATGCAGTCTCGTAATAGAGTAGCGAAAGGCTACAGGCCCGCTCCTGCTGCTCCCAGACATCAATAATTTCATGACTGCGGTCACTGTCGCTAAATCCTGGGAAGGTCTTATCCCGCAGGCGCCTGAACAGTTGTTCGTGATAAGTGGCAAAGCGCCCGAGTCTTTTCAGATCACTTTTATAGCCAATCAGTTCTGCCAGTAAGCTATCGTCGGCATGTTCCAGCATCAACTCTTCAAGCTCTTCGAGACGAGGCTCAAGCGCCAGTAGAATATCTAAATAGCGATCAACCACGAGACGACACAACAACAGCGCCAACTTGGACAAATCACTGTACTCCGTCAAATCAAGCTGACTCGCCAGATGGGCCTCTAGGTAATTAATGCTTTTTGAAGCACCACTGTGACGGGTTATCAAAAAATTTTCGCCAACAAACAGCGCCAGCTGAATAGTATCGAAATCGATATCTTTAGAATCTGCAGACAGGCCTTTTAACAAGATAAACGTGTAGTCACTGAAGGCTTCAATTTTTGGCGGGTGTCGGTCACGCTGGGCATCCTCTATAGCAAGTGCATGGATAGCAAATTCGCGCTCTAACAGCTCAGCCTCGCTCGCTTGTTGATTGTCAACCAAATCGACCCAAATAACGGCGTCGGGATGATTGCGCCAAGTAGCAATTAGCTCCGCGCCACCCACTTGCATATCGCCAGACAAAAATAACCGCGTTTTAATCATGTCCATCACCCCTACTCATTTGCGTATTCGCCGACAATAAACGCCATCGAACCACTCTTAACAATCGACTTCTCTTTTTGAAGGGGCCATGACCTCCAAGGCCATACAGTAAATACGGTAATCACCTTCAGTCATCCGCCGATAGTACACTGAAAAACTTTATACCGTGATAAATTACTCACACCGATTATCCGGAGCGTGGTTGGCAAGCTGAGTAAAGAAGCTAAGCCTTAGTTTTTTTACATATCAGTGACGCCAGTACACTATTGATCAATTATTTATCGGGTTTTCTCGCTCAAGCTACAATCACTCTGGCTGGAGAAATACGCAAAACCTTAGGCACACCCCCCATTTTAACCCTAGCATTTTACGTCTGCACACGACCAAATCGTCACTTAGAAATAAATCGACACACGCAACATATCCAGTCACTATAGCCCACCAGAACTGGACATCTGAACTTATGAGCAAGCTAAACACTTCACTGCTGCAAGAGAGAATTAAACAACTCTACGAAACGGCCACAGGTCTAATATTTGGCGTTATTCTCCTGTTCATCACGGTGATCATGATCATCGGCGTGGTGCGCTTGTTCTTCCAGGTTAGCACCTTGATTCAGGCCGGGGGTATCACCGGGAGCTATTTAAATATTTTTACCGATGTATTGACTTTATTTGTCCTCATCGAGTTATCCCGTTCATTAGCTGAATATTTTACCTCTCGCCGCTTGCGGCTAACCCCCGTCATCGACGCCGGTATAGTCTTTGTACTACGCCATATTATGATCGAACTCTTTCACCACCGGCTCGACACAGAAGACACATTTGCACTCAGCGCCTTATTGTTGGCCCTCGGTTTGATACGTATCGCTAGCGCCAGCAGTTTCCAAAGGGATAAGCGCATCGCAGCAAACACCGACCCGAGTTCTGCCAAAGCTGTCACGCCGACAAAAGAACCATAATGGGGTCACTCTAACGAGGCATGATCACTAGCCATAACTTACGATCACATCTGTCTCATTTGTCCCTTCTCACCCCTGTAGAAAAGGAGTTATCTCTTTAGTTTTGCCAATGCCCTACCCGGCTGGCACTATTTTCAGCCACGGACTATTCGGACGAGTGTGACGAAATTCAACCTTCCCCACTTATCGCTTATGGCATTGTGGATGTTATTCTTGTCCCAATGGGAAATATCACAAGAACTCAACACGGCAAGAAGAGCAATCGTTGAATATACTCTGACCAACAAATCATCATTCTTTTATAGCTTTTTAATGACAGCGTATCAGCGTCCAATTCACAGGGAAAATCATGGCGACAGAGTTTGACAAACCGCCTCACTGGTGGGGCAGTTTTACGCCACCCCACGCACAAAGTTTGCAGTGGCGCATTGGGCCGCTGACGCTGATCGTGCGCTGTCTCGACGGTGAATGGCAGATTGGCCATCAGAGAACCAGCAATTTTGATAACGACGATGGTAGCTGGGAGTTTCAGCGCTGCGATCAACTTCCAGAAACGCTGGATACGCACTCGCGCTATATTTTCAGCCAGCTGGTAAAACAACTGACCTTGACCCCCCGGCTCGCCGATCGCCCCATTATTTCTCGCCCACGGGTTCCCTTTAATTTAACCGCCGGCGAGACGGTGACACTCTATATCAGCTCACCGCTGTGGATAGAACTGGCGCTGGCAACATCACCAACCACCCTGTTAGAAGAAATCGCCATCCAGCGGCCATCAGACACCTGGTTTGGCCCCTCCACCCTTGAGGGTGAGCTCTGTTATGCCTCCGCGACCCACTGCCGTATCAACTTGGCAGAACTGCCACAGCGAGTACATCGCGCAATAACACCGGTGCTCATTCGCAACCAGGCAGATACCACTTTAACCGTAGAGCGTATCAATTTACCCTCCGCACTCTTATCACTCTATGCCTGCTCCGAGGGTCAATTATGGACTCCCAAGGTAACATTAATTCGTGGTAGAGATGGCGATATGGCGGAATTAAAAATTGATGATAAAGCACCGAAGCAAACAACATCCCCGACACTATTGAGCGAGCCTCGCGATACCGCTAATGCTGGCGTATTAATCCGAGCCTTTAACGCGGTCTTCAGCTAACTGGTACAGAGGTGGGTATGAGCGAGTATTGGAGAGACATTATCAACTTCCTCAGCAGCGAAAAGCTCTGGGCGATAACTCGGGCCGTGATCGTTGTCATTTTGGGTTTGGTGATTGCTAAATTAGCTAGCTCCGGACTCAGCAGTATCGCCGGGAAAAAGATAGACAGTCACCGCGCTATGGTACTGAAACGGGGCAGCTATTACCTCATTTTGATCCTCTTTGTCGTCACTGCCCTGCATCAACTCGGCTTTAATCTCAGTGTGCTACTGGGCGCTGCGGGGATTTTCAGTGTGGCCATTGGCTTTGCCTCACAAACCTCGGCGTCCAATCTCATCAGCGGTCTATTTCTGGTTGCCGAGCGGCCCTTCACCGTAGGTGATGTGATTCGTGTCGGGAGCACAACGGGGGAAGTGCTTTCCATTGACCCACTATCAGTCAAATTGCGCACCTTCGATAATTTATTTGTGCGTATTCCCAACGAGTCGCTGATTAAATCGGAGGTCACAACCCTTAGCCGCTTCCCCATTCGTCGTGCTGACCTGTTAATGGGCGTTGCCTACAAAGAAGATCTTAAAAAGGTACGGGCAATACTGGAGGAAATAGCCGATAAAAATCCACTTTGCCTTGAGGAGCCCAAACCGCGGTACATTTTCCAGGGCTTTGGCAATTCATCGCTGGATATTCAGTTTTCAGTATGGGCCAAACGGGAAAACTTTCTCGACCTAAAAAATAGTATCTATGAAGAAATTAAAACTGCTTTTGACGAGCAGGACATTGAAATACCTTTCCCCCATCTCTCCCTCTACACTGGCAGCGTCACGGAACCCTTTCCCATCCAAAAGACGGCTGATAAGTCGTCAAACTCATCATGATGTTTTGATCTGGGATACCTGCATGCCCATAATACAGCGGCTGACGTTGGCGCTATTGATCACTCTTGTTTCACCACTCGCATTCGCACAACTGACCATTAGTGTTAAGATCAGCGGCGTCGATAAGAAATTAGAAAACAATATCCGCCTGTTTCTCAGTCTGGAACAGCAGAAAAAACACCCTTTAATGAGCGAGGGTCGCCTGCGCCGACTCCACAAAAAAGCGCCCTCAGAAGTCTCCCGAGCCATCCAGCCCTTCGGCTTTTATCGGCCGGTGGTAAAAGCCGAACTGCTCCAAACATCGGACAACCACTGGCAGGCCAACTATATTGTCGACCCTGGTCCGCCCCTGCCTATTGGTGAATTTGACTTTACAATCAATCAAGAAATGAGTGAAGACCCAGCGTTTCGCCGCTTAATTGATCAGCGCCCTCTTAATAAAGGCGATATTTTCAGTCATTTCGACTACGAAAGCCTGAAAACTGATCTCACCAGACTGGCTGCCGAGCGAGGCTACATGGACGCTCATTTCACTGAACACCGAGTGGTCATTGATCTGAACACCTACGAAGCCCGTATTGTGTTGTACTATGAGGGTGGCCACCGTTATCACTTTGGCGCCGTGCAATTAGAACAAGATTTACTGGAGCCGCAACTGCTACAGCGCTACGTTACCTTCGAGCAAGGTTCTCCATATCACTACGATGCACTCATCGATTTACAACAAGCCCTCAATGACAGCAACTACTTTCAGAGCGTTGAAGTCTCGCCTGGCGAACCACAAACTGAAATTGCTGCAATCCCCGTTACTGTCGCCTTAACACCACGCAAGCCCCATCGCTATGGCTTGGGCCTAGGTTACGGCACCGACACTGGTGCTCGCACCGGCTTCAACTGGGAAATGCCACGTGTCAACGATCGTGGGCACCGTTTTAATAGCGATGCCAAAATTTCTGAAATTGGCTATAGCCTCAGTGCCGCTTACCGAGTGCCGGTGCTCAACCCCCGTACCGACCAAATCATTTACAACATTGGCCAGGTCAATGAAAAAACCGACACGAGTGATAGCACCGTGCGCACTCTGGGCGTCAACCTCAATCGCAACCGCAGTCTTTGGCGTGAATCCCTTTTCATTAATTATCAGGTAGAAGAATTTGTAGTCGGCAGTGATCGAGGGGAATCCACCTTGTTGATGCCAGGCGTTAACTGGACTCGCTCATGGGGGGACAACGTCATCACCCGCTTTGATGGGATACGTTTCGACATCGGCTTACGTGGTGCCCGAGAGGATTTCCTATCAGATGTGAGCTTTTTGCAGCTCCATGGTGGCATCAAAGTCATTAATCGCCTTAGCCAACGCAACCGTCTGATTAGCCGTGGCCGAATCGCCACCACCTGGACAAAAGATTTTCAGCAGCTACCCTCTTCGGTGCGCTTTTTTGCCGGTGGCGCTCAAAGCGTTCGGGGTTTTAGCTACCAGTCACTAGGCCCAAAAGACGACTCTGATGAGGTGATTGGTGGTAACCATTTGATGGTCGGGAGTATTGAGTTTGAACACAGCCTGAATCATAAGTGGGCTGTCGCCGTATTCCACGATGTCGGCAATGCCATGGATGATTTTGATGACAAGCTGGAAAGAGGTGCCGGACTGGGCGTTCGTTGGCGCTCACCGGTTGGCCCGGTTCGTATCGACCTAGCCACGGCCATGAGCCGCGATGACCACCCTTGGCGACTGCACATCAGTATCGGGCCAGACCTTTGAAATCCGCCATGAAGTTGCTCACACGCTGCCTCATAGCGGTAGGACTACTGACGTTTATTGTGGTGATCGCCTTAAGCACAACACAAAGTGGCCTGGTCTGGATTTATGAAAAGACCCAGAACCGCCTGCCCCCCGAACTCACTATTGAAAAAATTGAAGGCCGATTAATTGGTCCCATTGCCTTGCACGGACTGACCTACAGATTTGACAAAGGCGTAGTGACTGCCGAACAGATCACCCTCGACTGGTCGCCGGGTTCTTTATTGAGTACTCATGTCGACATTCACCGTGTCCAGGTCAACGCGCTTAATATCCAGTTACCGCCATCAGATACCGACCCTGCCGCGAAAACCCTTGCACTGCCCGATATTCAATTACCTTGGTTGCTGACCCTGGACGAACTGTTAGTGGAGGGCATCGTCCTGAATCAGGGCGATGCAAATCTCAACTTACGTCAAGCTAAACTCAAGGCAAACGCGCTACTCGGGAACGTTAACATTGAGGAACTTTCCCTGGAAAACGATGACTTCAATGTGACCATCGCAGGGAGCTTGCAACCCACTAGAAATTATCGCCATACCCTGAAAATCCAATGGCGAGCCCGCTTGCCCTCGCAGGCCATGGTTCAGGGCAGTGGTCAGCTCGCTGGGAACGTAAAGGCCACGCAGCTAAGGCAAACGGTGAATGGCGCACTCACTCTGTCACTCAAGGCCAAACTCGAAAACCTACTGGACAAACTGAGCTGGCAAGGCGCGGTTGATATCAATGCATTCGACTCCCAGTCACTAGATGCCAACTGGCCCCCACTCACCGGGTCATTGAAAATTGAGTCACAAGGCGACCTGGAAATGGCGATATTTTCTGGCACCATGAACGGTGATAATCCAGCACACGGCTCCTTTGCGGCAACATTTGCTCTGCAACGACTGGGTAACAACACCCTCGAAATAGAAAACCTGAGCATTCACGCCCCCCGCGACAAGGCTCCCAAAGACCCCCGCTTAGCCTCCCGGCTAAATATTCAGGGGCAATGGCTGCTCGGTGCCAATGGTGGCGACATCAAACTCAACCTGAACTGGCAACATCTGCGCTGGCCAATGCAGGAAACCCCCTGGTTCGACAGCGCGAAAGGCGCTGCTTCCATCGAGGGCAACCTAGAGCACTATAAAATACAGCTGAGCAGTGACAAACCTTGGCCGCAGATTCCTGACTCGACTTGGTCGGTACGAGCGCAAGGTAGTCCTAGCGGGCTCGAGATCCAGTCACTCCATATCTCCGCCCTGGGTGGCGAAATAAAAGCCGTCGGCCAGCTTAACTGGTCACCCGCCCTGACCTGGGACGCTGAGATCAACACCACCAACCTCAACCCCGCTAGCCTTTCGCCCCAATGGCCGGGACAGCTCAGCGGCACAGTCATTAGCAGTGGCCGTATAGATGAGGAGCGTTTAATAGCGGATGTTGACATCAAAAACCTCCATGGCCAGTTACGCGATTACCCGGTTTCGTTGAGCAGTCGCTTTACCTGGGGTAGCACACCTGGCGAAGATAGTGGCTTGGATATGGCGCACTTGGATATTGCACAGTTGGAGTTTTCATCGGGAAAAGCTCGCGTCAGCGCTCAGGGGACATTAGGCGAATCATCAGCACTGCAGTGGCGTATCAATGCTATGGATATCGGCGCGCTCTATCCCCAAGCTAAAGGACAACTACAAGCGCAAGGCTCGCTGTCCGGTTCCAGGGAAACACCAGTCATCGAGGCCACGTTAAAAGGCCGCCACTTAGCGCTGCCCGATTACCAAATAGGCGCTATTGAAGGCCAAGTTGCTGTCGATGTGTTGCACTGGCAAGACACCAAGATCGAACTCACATCGCAAGCCCTGTTACTAAAAGGACAAGCCCTACAAAAACTCACGATCAAGGGCGGCACTGAACGCCTCAAGGTTGATGCCGTCGCGGACCAGGCCAGTATGCAACTGGAGTTTGCGGGTACACCCACCCAAAAGGGCTGGCAAGGACAACTCAAACGCGCTGATATTCAAAGCAAGCTGTTCAACGACTGGCAGCTCGTGGGCCCCAGTTTCTTAAATATTGAGCACGACGCACTCTCTACCGATACCCTTTGCTGGCAAAACAACGAGGGCGCCAAACTCTGCACCTCATTGATACGACGGGCTTCAAGCTGGCATTCAAAATTGACTATCGATCGGCTTTCTTTGCTCTTGTTCAGCAAGTGGTTGCCCGAGGATCTAAAGGTTGACGGAAAGCTAGCAGCCTCGGCCACTCTCAATCTTCAGGGCGAAACACTCTTGGGACAAGCAAGCCTTGAGCTACCGAAAGGGGTGGTGCACTACCCCATACTCGAAGGCGAGCGCGACCAGTGGGCTTATCGTGGCGGCAACGTGACTTTTCTACTGAACGAAAACGGCTTACAGAGCAACGCTAAATTGGCGATGAGCAACGGCGACCAGTTGCAATTCGAGGCCGAGTTGCCAGGCGCGCAATTACTAGGGCTAGATTCTACGACCCAAGCGCTACGAGCCAGTGCTCAGCTTAGCGCCCATGACCTCGGCCTGGTCGAAGCCCTAATACCCGAGATACAAGATCTACACGGCCAAGTCGCTGTGGATTTGAACGTCACTGGCACATTGGCCAAGCCTGCTTTGAAAGGCAGCGCCAAACTTATCGATGGCTCACTACGCATTCCCCGCCTGGGAATCACCGTTGACCAGCTGAGCCTGCTCAGCCAAAACAGTGCGGTAGAAAACATTAATTTCCAGCTCAAAGCACGCTCCGGTGAAGGCAATCTTGTGGTCGAAGGAAAAACCGCGCTAAATAAAAATCGTGGCTGGCCCACTGAGTTTTTCATTAAAGGGGAGGACTTTACGATAGCCCAGATTCCTGAAGCACAAATACGAGTATCGCCCGACCTATTGGTTCGCGTTCAAAAACATAAGGTGAGGGTTAGCGGAGATGTACATATCCCCTACGCTCGACTGCAACCGAAAGATATTACGAGCGCTGCACAAGTCTCTGGCGACACCATTATTTTGGGCGATGAAGCTCAGCCCACTGAAAAATGGGCGATCACCAGTGATGTCCGCCTGACACTGGGAGACCATGTTGATTTTTATGGTTACGGCTTTGAGGGTCGCTTCGGTGGCAGTGTGCTACTGCAGGAAGAACCGGGGCAAGCGACTCGCGCGAAGGGCGAGATCACAATTCCCGAAGGGCGCTATCGAGCCTACGGCCAACGCCTCGATATTGAGCAGGGGCGTTTTATTTTTAGTGGTGGCCCACCGAGTAATCCCGGTATAGATGTGCGGGCCGTACGCCACATCAACCAAGTTACCGTCGGTGTTAAACTGCGGGGCAACCTCAACAAACCCCAGATAGAGTTATTCTCCAATCCCGCGATGGGAGAAACAGACACTTTGTCCTACCTTCTATTGGGGCGTCCAATAGAAGGGGCTTCATCGGAAGATGGAAATATGATGGCCCAAGCGGCATTAGCGCTCGGCCTAAGTGGCGGCGATCGCATCGCCCGCGGTTTGGGTAATCGTTTTGGGATGGACGAAATGCGCATTGACTCCAACGACACTGGTGATCAGGCTTCTCTCGTCATGGGCCGACACCTGACACCTCGTCTTTACATCGGCTACGGGGTCGGGCTTATACAGGCGATCAACACCTTTAATGTGCACTACCAACTCAGTAAACATTGGCAGTTGAAAGGTGAAAGTGGGGAGAATTCAGGCATAGACATCCTCTACACCATCGACCGTTAAATAAATCGCGGCCAATAAAACCCTAAGGGCCGTCATTCATGCTAGCGGGGTACTGGACTTAGTGATACGTTGCACTTTGAATAACAGGTTTCAAATAGAGTCCGACCCTGCACACTCATGCACTGGCTAACTTGATAAAAATCTGGGAGTCTCTTATGCACAAAAGTAGCAATAGTCTCAATACCAAAGCGCAGCTCAGCGTAGGCAACGATCAATACCACTATTTTAGCCTACAGAAACTTGCTAACGAAGGTCTGCTTGAGTTGGAGAAACTTCCCAACTCCCTAAAAGTTCTTCTTGAAAATTTATTGCGCTGTGAAGATGGCACCAGCGTTACCCAGGAAGACATTATCGCCCTGGCGAACCACACAGTAACCAATGAGGCCGAGCGGGAAATTGCCTTTCGACCAGCCCGCGTATTGATGCAAGATTTTACCGGCGTGCCGGGGGTAGTCGACCTGGCAGCCATGCGCGATGCTCTCGTTACACAAAAGAAAGACCCTGCATTAATCAACCCACTGACACCCGTTGACCTGGTTATTGACCACTCCGTCATGGTCGACAAATTCGCCCAGCCTTCGGCCTACGAAGACAATGTCGCTATGGAAATGGCGCGCAATGCAGAGCGCTACGAATTTCTGCGCTGGGGGCAAACCGCCTTCGATAACTTCAGAGTGGTGCCCCCCGGAACCGGTATATGCCATCAAGTCAATCTTGAGTATCTCGCCAAGTCGGTCTGGACAAACTCGATCAACGGCGAGCAATTTGCCTACCCCGATACACTCGTTGGCACCGACAGCCATACCACCATGATTAATGCCCTGGGCGTATTGGGCTGGGGCGTGGGCGGCATCGAGGCTGAAGCGGCTATGCTCGGCCAGCCGGTCACCATGCTGATTCCGGACGTCGTAGGTTTCAAATTTTCGGGAAAATTGAATGAAGGGGTAACGGCAACCGACCTGGTACTGACCGTGGTAGAAATGTTGCGAGCCCATGGCGTGGTCGGTAAATTTGTCGAATTTTATGGCAATGGACTGGACTATTTACCTTTGGCAGACCGTGCAACCATTGCCAATATGGCACCCGAGTACGGTGCGACCTGCGGCTTTTTTACTATTGACCAGGAAACACTCAATTATCTGAATCTAACCGGACGTGACAGCAACACCATTGCGCTAGTGGAGGCCTACGCCAAAGCCCAGGGCTTATGGCGCGACAGTCATACCCCGGACCCTGTTTTTAACAGCGCCCTTGCCTTAGATCTCGGCCAGGTCGTACCCAGCCTTGCAGGACCCAAACGGCCGCAAGATCGCGTTGCGCTGTCACAACTACACGAAAAAATGGAAGAGGTACTTGCCGACCAACAAGATCAGGAGGTCGGAATTAGCGTAGCAGGCACCGATTACCAGCTCAATCACGGTGATGTCGTCATTGCCGCTATCACCTCCTGCACCAACACATCGAACCCCGCCGTAATGATGGCCGCCGGCCTTGTGGCTAAAAAAGCCATCGATCTGGGTTTACAGCGTAAACCCTGGGTTAAATCCTCCCTCGCACCAGGTTCCAAAGTCGTCACTGATTATTTAATCAAAGCGGGTCTACAGTCTTATCTTGACCAGCTCGGGTTTAATCTCGTGGGTTATGGGTGCACTACCTGCATTGGCAACTCAGGCCCCCTGCCGGCGGAAATTGAAGCTGCCATTGAAGCCGGCAATTTAACCGTATCGTCCGTACTATCGGGCAATCGCAATTTCGAGGGCCGCATCCACAACAAAGTGCGCGCCAACTGGTTGGCCTCGCCGCCTTTGGTGGTTGCCTTTGCCTTGGCGGGCACTACACGCATTAATCTCAGCACAGACCCCATTGGCAAAGGCGCCGATGGCCAGAACGTTTACCTGAAAGACCTGTGGCCCAGTAACAATGAGGTAGCTAGCGCCGTGGCAGAGGTCAGCTCAAGTATGTTTCAGAGCCGCTATGCCGACGTATTTAGCGGTGACACCACTTGGCAAAATATTCAAATTCCAGATGATAAAACCTACCAGTGGTCAGCCACCTCCACCTATATTCAACACCCGCCTTTTTTCAGTGCGACACGCCAAGCCACTGTCAATATCGACGGGGCACGCATTCTCGCGCTGTTTGGCGATTCAGTCACTACCGACCATATCTCACCGGCCGGCTCGATCGCCGCCGACAGCCCGGCAGGACAGTATCTTCGCGAACACGGTGTCGCCGTTAAAGACTTTAACTCCTATGGATCGCGCCGCGGCAACCACGAGGTGATGATGCGAGGCACATTTGCCAATGTGCGCATTAAAAATGAAATGGTGCCCGGCATTGAGGGCGGCTTCACCCGCGCGGTGCCCGATGGCGAACCCCTGCCTATCTACGACGCTGCGATGCGCTACCAACAGAGCGATACACCCCTGGTCGTATTTGCCGGCAAAGAGTACGGCACCGGCTCAAGCCGGGACTGGGCCGCCAAAGGCACGCGATTACTGGGCGTAAAAGCGGTCATCGCCGAAAGCTTTGAGCGTATACATCGATCAAACCTGATTGGCATGGGCGTCCTACCCTTACAGTTTCAGGGCCTGGATAACCGTAAAACTCTCAAACTCGATGGCAGCGAGATCATTTCCATTACTGGCATTGAATCACTCAAGCCCGGCAAAGACCTTACCCTCACTGTGACCCGCAGCGACGGAGAACAGGCGACATGCGCCTTACTTTGCCGAATCGACACCGACAATGAGCTGAATTATTTTCGCTCCGGCGGCATTTTGAATTACGTCCTCGAGCAAATTCAATAAGGCGGATAACTGTGCCCGACGCAACGGACTCACGACAGGAAAGCGATAGCCTGGGGACAATCAATGTACCCCGTAGTGCCTTATGGGGGGCCCAAACCCAGCGCGCCCTCGAAAATTTCAATATTGGCCACCAGAGGTTTCCCCGCGAATTTATTCGCAGTTTCGCACTGGTTAAAAAAGCCGCCGCTTTATGTAATCGGGATCTAGGCACCCTGCCCGATCCCCTCTGTGATGCCATCTGTCGGGCCTGCGATGAAATTATTGCCGGGCAACATGACCAACAGTTCCCGTTGGTGGTGTGGCAAACCGGCAGTGGCACCCAGACCAATATGAATTTTAATGAAGTCATCGGAAATCGCGCGAATGAGCTCATGGGTGCAGACCGAGGCGCAAAGCACCCTGTCCACCCAAACGATCACGTCAATTGCTCCCAGTCGTCCAACGATGTCTTCCCCACTGTGATGCATGTCAGCGCGCTGTCACAATTACAGCAAAAATTACTGCCTGCCCTCAATGTATTACACGATGCGCTGGCACAAAAGGCATTGGAATTTCAATCTCTGATCAAAATCGGGCGCACCCATTTAATGGATGCCGCCCCCATTACCTTGGGCCAAGAGTTCAGCGGCTACGTCAGCCAACTAGATTATGCCCGCATCCAAATCCGTGCCGTGCAAGCCCCTTTAAAGATGCTTGCACTCGGTGGCAGCGCCGTCGGTACCGGTCTCAATACCCCCAAAACCTGGGCTGTCGATGTGGCCAACAAAATCAGCCAACTCAGCGGTATCGACTTTTGCTCCGCCCCCAATAAATTCATGGCTAGCAGCGCCCATGATACGCTGGTTGATTTACACGGCCGTTTGCGTCTATTAGCAACAGCGCTGTTTAAAATCGCCAACGATTTACGCCTACTGGGCAGCGGCCCAAGATGTGGACTGAGCGAGTTACTTCTGCCGGCAAACGAACCGGGCAGCTCAATTATGCCGGGCAAGGTCAATCCCACCCAGACCGAAGCACTCACGATGATTGCCGCTCAGGTCATGGGCAACGATACGACCCTTGGTTTAGCGGGCAGCCAGGGTCATTTGGAACTCAATGTGTTTAAGCCGGTTATCATTCATAATCTGCTCGAATCTCTCAATTTACTGTCGGATGGCATGCAAAGCTTTGCCAAAAATTGTATCCATGGGCTACAAGCTAATGAGCAGCAATTAGCCACCAATGTTGATCGCTCGTTGATGCTCGTCACAGCACTATCACCTGTGATTGGCTACGATAAGGCCGCAACAGCGGCTAAGTTGGCCTTAGAGAAAAACCTCAGTATCAAAGCCGCGATACTGGAATTGAATTTTTTGTCCGCGGATGAGGTCGACTCGCTCATCGACCCTGCCCTAATGTTGAGTCCCGGTAATTAAACAAAGCTCTTTGATTTAGTGGGGCCCTTTGCAACACAGGATAGCTGGCGGCTCGATCGTGCAAGCTATATGAGACTACGTTCTGCAAAAAAGGAACTTGCATCATGGCGGGAAAAACCGAAAAGATCCTCGCGTTGGACGTGCTTTATCCCCGCTCTCTAAAATACCTCAACACCTATCTGCAATCCCTGGTTCGTGGCCGCCTATGGCTGCAGGTGATGGTCGGCATGGTGTTGGGTATTAGCCTGGGAATTATTATTGGCCCCAGCGTTGGCTGGGTGGACCCCGCGACAGCCGCCACCGCGAGCGATTGGCTGGCTTTTCCCGGCAAGCTGTTTCTCGCCCTTATTCAAATGATCGTCATACCTCTGGTATTCGCCTCCATCATCCGCGGTCTGGCGGCAACGGAGGATCTGGAGCAACTGCGTAAAATGGGGCTCCGCGTAGTGCTGTATTTTATTGTTACCACAGCACTAGCCATTATTATTGGTCTAATCGTAGCCTCTCTTATCAAACCTGGTGCCTATATCGACAGCCAGGCGCTACAAGCTACACTGGGTGCGCCTGCAGCACTCAGCGATATGCCAGCACAAGTGCTTAATCTTCATGAGCTACCGCAAAAAGTCATCACACTACTTCCATCCAATCCCCTGAGCTCGATGGTCGAAAACAACATGTTACAGGTGGTTATTTTTGCCATGGTCGTGGGTGTCGCATTAGTAATGATGGTGCCTGCGCAAGCCAAGCCACTACTCGACCTGATGGGGTCTCTACAGGAAGTCTGTATGACGGTAGTGCGCTGGGCGATGCTGCTGGCACCAGTGGCCGTGTTTGGATTACTAGCCCAATTGACCGCAAAACTGGGCCTCGATGCTTTACTAGGTATGGCAGTGTATGTCGGCACTGTTTTATTTGGCTTATTGCTAATGTTCTGCGTTTACCTGGTGATTCTTTTTGTCTTTGCCAGGCAAAAGCCGCTGCCGTTTATCAGCGATGTAAAAGAAGTGTTGTTGCTCGCGTTTTCCACCTCAAGTTCCGCGGCTGTGATGCCACTGTCAATTAAAACAGCAGAGGAAAAACTCAAGGTAAGACCCTCTGTGGCCCAGTTTATCATTCCGCTGGGTGCCACTATTAACATGAACGGCACAGCGCTTTACCAGGGCGTTGCCGCCATTTTTCTGGCGCAGGTCTTTGGCATTGATATTAGTCTGGGCGGAATGGCTTTAATTATACTCACCTCCGTGGGTGCCTCTATCGGCGCACCGGCAACACCCGGTGTGGGCATTGTTATTTTATCCATGGTATTGAGCACCGTGGGTATTCCCGCTGCCGGTATCGCTCTGATCATGGGGGTAGACCGAATTCTAGATATGAGCCGCACCGCCATCAACGTCAGCGGTGATTTAGTGGCCGCAAAAATGATGGACCTATGGGTAGGCGGCACACGTAGCCATAGCGAAGAAATTACTGCACAGCAACAACGAGAGGTGATTCGCGAAGAGACCGGGGAAGATGTGCTGACCCTTTCACCCACAACCGAGAAATGACACCGGCCAAAGTAAAGCAGCGGCATTTACCTCTTATCTAAGCTGCTCGTCTTTGCAGTCAATAATAGCTTTACGCGGTAAAAAGAAAGCCGTATTTTCAATACATCATCTCGTATATGAATAAGAACTGCATATTGCTTAAGTATGAGTATGGTCTTGATAATTTTTCTTATAAATCAAACAGTAACCAAATATAGCCTCTGTTTTTTCATCGACCTCATCCGGCCAAAGCTTTCGGGCAGACCCGCTTTTTCATTCCATAGGTAATCTTTGATATTTGTCTTTATCTCATCACGAGCACCTTGCTTAGGTTCGAAATTTTGTCTTAGTGCCAACTCTTCACTCACCGTCGTATACAGGCCCTGCTTATTTTCTTTAACAGCAGTCATCATTGTCATCGTGATATAACTCTTTTTGCAGATATTTTGCTCAACCTCGTTGGAAAATAACTGAGCTGTGCTTTTACAGTTGTTGAACTGGCACTGTATTGGGGCTCCGGGTCATTTTAAGCTTGGGCCGGGATGTTTTTTAAACGGAAAACATTTAATCCGCAACATACCGCCAGTGAGTTTAGAACCCTAACTCGGCGGTGTCCTGAAATAACAAAAGGCTAGTCACCACGCGTAGAGGACGAAGCTAATATCACCAATTCTTCATCCAATTGTTTGAGCTCTAGCGCTGTAGAAGCGCTTAGTCAATACCTTACTAACCTCCAGTATCAACAACACAAACAGATCAACCGAGACGCCACATACAAAAATGTTGCGCAGCAACCCTGAGAATTAAAAAAACATATTTTTATAATAATTTTATTTAAGAATCACCTTGAAATAAAACAGAGAAATCTTATTTAAAGGAGTGTCGAGATATGTCTCAAGTGGAGTATTTCGGCTTTTATTGACTTTATTTTAAATTGCTTCAAATGGAGGATTTGTTATGAGCTCAATTGATTTAACACCACTCTACCGTAGTAGTATTGGCTATGACCGTCTGGGATCACTGATCGACAAGGCACTGCGTGGTTCTGATCACGGCTCCAGCTACCCCCCCTACAATATTGAGGTGCTGGACGAAAACCATTACGCCATAGCCGTAGCCGTAGCCGGTTTTGAGCAAGGCGAGCTGGATATTAACGTGGAAAACAATACGTTAACCATTCGCGGTGAAAAAACCAAGGACGATGAAAAACGTAATTATCTCCACCTAGGTATCGCCAACCGGACGTTTGAACATAAGTTCAGTCTAGCCGAGCATGTTGAAGTCACCAATGCTGACCTAAACAATGGCTTACTTACCATCAATTTGCTGCGTGAGATACCCGAGGCAATGAAGCCAAAAACTATTGCCATTAACCAGTCGGGTACGGTGCTGGAACATAGATCGAAGGAGAAGGAAAAAGAAAAAAGCGCACAGGCCGCTTAAACCTGTGGTGGGCTGTGCCAGGCCACAGCCCACCCTTATTTTCCACAGATTAAATGCCTTTATAAATGATGATTGATTGGAGGTTTTGCTATGAATCTGGAAAAGCTCAAGCCCTGGAACTGGTTTAAACACGAAGACAACACAGTAGAGAATACTACTCAAATACCCATGCAACACCACGAGGCGTCGCGTGCCCCGTTATCGACCTGGCAACAAGGGGGGCAGCGCCCTATTGCCCAGCTACATGAACACATTGATCGTTTGTTTAATGACGTTTTCAGTGACTTTGGCATGCCTTCTTTAAGGCTAGCCCCGACACAACAGGGCTGGCCCAGCATAGGAGGTATCACGGCCTACCGCCCACAGATAGATGTCTCAGGTGACGACAGACAATATGAAATTACACTGGATGTCCCCGGTCTATCAGAAAACGACCTATCGATTGAAATCAGTGGCGATATGCTAATTGTTAGAGGACAGAAAGACGAAACAAACGAGCAGCAAGGTAAACAATTTTACAGTGTTGAGCGCAGTTACGGCGCTTTCCAGCGCACCTTGTCATTGCCGACTGATGCCAATGCTGACGACATTCAAGCCAACCTGAAGGATGGCGTGTTAAGGCTGGTTGTTCCCAGAGACCAGAGCGAAAAAACTGAGGTCAAGCGCATCAATATTTCATCCCAGTAAAACTTTAGAAGTAAGCCTGAGGACTCACCGATGAAAATGAGATTATTCACTCTGGCCTCCTTGATATGTTTAACCATATCGGCCACATCTTACGCTGTGTTGCCTGCCATCGACGCGGAGGGGAAACCCCTCCCGTCGCTCGCTCCCATGCTCAAAGATGTCAACCCAGCCGTCGTGAATATCTCGACGTATTCCACTCAACGCAATCGCTACAACCCGCTATTAAATGATCCTTTTTTCCGGCATTTTTTTAACCTGCCCGATCAACGGCAATTCAAACAGCCCCAAAAGCGTCAGCAAAGCGCCGGCTCTGGAGTGATCGTGGATGCAAAAAATGGCGTGGTTATGACCAATCACCATGTCATTAAAGGCGCGGATGAAATACAGGTGGCCCTGCTTGATGGACGAAGTTATCGCGCCAAACTTTTAGGTTCCGATCCCGACCTGGATATAGCAATTATTGAAATTGATGCTGAGGCTTTAACGGATATACCTATCGCTGACTCCAATCAATTAGAGGTTGGTGACTTTGTCGTGGCCATCGGCAACCCCTTTGGTCTGGGCCAAACTGTCACTACCGGGGTGGTTAGCGCTCTCAGTCGTAGTGGCCTCGGCATCGAAGGCTATGAGGATTTCATTCAGACTGATGCCTCGATTAATCCGGGCAACTCCGGCGGAGCTCTTGTCAATCTCAGGGGAGAACTGGTCGGCATCAACACCGCCATTATTTCACCTGCCGGTGGCAACGTGGGCATTGGTTTTGCCATCCCCGCCAATATGGCCAAGGCCAGTATGGCCCAGATTATTCGCCACGGCGAAGTCCGGCGTGGGCAGATTGGTATCGGTATCCAGGATATTACGCCGGATTTACGGCGCGCCTTTGAACTCAAAAACGGGCAACGCGGTGTACTAGTTACAGAAGTTGCCGAGGGCTCTCCAGCAGAAAAGGCGAAGCTCAAAGCGGGCGATGTCATCCTCGAGGTCAATGGCCAAACCACCACCTCCACGGCTCAGTTGCGTAGCCAGATAGGAATGAAAGCCGTGGGCGAGCGCGTCAAACTGAAGGTTTTACGCGAGGGTAAAATCCGTCAATTAAACGTCAAAATTGGCGAACCCGAAGCCTTCGCAGCAACTAACCAGACACTGCACCCATTACTTGAAGGTGTCCAGTTGCATAACAGTCCCGATGGGCAGGGCGTACAGGTCGCAAGTTTAGCGCCAACTTCCAAAGCGGCTTACAGTGGTTTACGGCCTGGCGATATTATCATCGCAGCGAATAAACAACGCGTCCTCGACCTCAAGTCCCTGCGCCGCACTTTAAAAAACAGTAGCACCTCTGTATTACTGCAAATTAATCGCAGTGGTGCATCGCTATTTATTGTTATTCGCTAGTCGTAAAGTCCGCCAAGAAACAGCAAGACAAAAGAATACAGTGCTGTCTGTGCTAGGGATCGATTGGAGAAACCCCTAGCACAGTGAGGTGAGGTGAGGTGAGGTGAGGTGAGGTGAGGTGAGGTGAGGTATTGGGCCAGATAGGAAGCTCTTAGGTTGTAAGAGCAGCCTCACATCTTCCGTGTCTTCTCTGAAAATTCGATAAAATAATCAATTGTTTGCGGGTTGCGCATCGAATCTCTATTAACCGCTTTTGCCAAATCAAAACCCATCAATATTTTTTTCACTGGGGTTTCGAGTTTTTTACCGGTCATGGTGTAGGGTATTTCGTCAATTTGAAAAACCTCGTCGGGCACATGGCGCGGGCTAAAATCTTTGCGCAGGGCAATTTTAATTTGCTGAATAATAGTGTCGTTTAACGTCAGGCCCGGCTTTAATTGTACAAACAAAGGCATGTACGAGCGGCCACCGCTGAGTTCAATACTCACCACCAGGCTATCGGCAATGGCGTCAACACTTTCAACACCACGATAGACTTCGCTGGTGCCGATGCGAATACCGCCCCGATTAAGCGTGGAATCAGAGCGGCCCATAATTTGTAACGTTCCCTCGCTCGACAACACCATCCAGTCGCCGTGGCGCCACAGGCCGGGGTACTCTTCAAAATAGCTTTCTTTGTAACGTTTATCGTCGATGTCGTTCCAGAAATAAATCGGCATAGAGGGCATGGGCTGGGTGATGACCATTTCACCAACCTCGTCAACCAGGGAGTTACCCGCGTCGTCGAGGGCACGCACATCGACACCGAGCAAACGGCATTGAATTTCACCCGAATAGACCGGCAGTAAGGGTGAAGAGCCAATAAAGGCAGAAGCTATGTCGGTGCCGCCGCTCATTGAAATCAGCCACACATCGTCTTTCACGCTGTTGTAAATCCATTCAAAGCCCTCTTCGGGTAAGGGCGAGCCAGTGGAACCAATGGCCTTTAAGGGACTGAGGTCGAACTGTTTACCCGGCTCTAACCCCGCTTTCATACCGGCAATATAGTAGGCCGCACCGCCACCAAACTGCTGCAGTTGTGCACGCTCGGCCAATGACCAGAGCCGATCCACCGCAGGATAGGCGGGGTTACCGTCGTACATGACCAACACGGCACCGGCAAGCAGAGACGAGAGAGCAATATTCCACATCACCCAACCGGTGGTGGAAAACCAGAAAAAGCGATCGCCCGGCTGAATGTCGCAATGCAGGGCCATGTGCTTGTATTGTTCAAGCAAAATGCCGCCGTGGCTGTGGGTAATCGCCTTGGGAATGCCCGTGGTGCCCGATGAATAGAGCGTCCAAATAGGGTGATCAAAGGGCAGCTGTTCAAAAACAATATCGGTAGCGGGATTATCGAGGGCCTGCTGCCAGTCGACAAAGGTCTCTCCCTGAATCTTGTCGTCATCGACTTCGCTATGGCTCACATAATTAAGCGTAACCACCCGTTCGAGGCTGGGTAATTGCTGTTGCAATAAAGCCACTTCACCACAGCGGTCAATGCTTTTGCCGTTATATGAATAGCCATTAACGGCAAACAGCACTTTCGGGGATATTTGCTGGAAACGATCCACCACACTACTGGTGCCAAAATCGGACGAGCAGCTAGACCACACGGCACCAATAGAATTAGCGGCGAGAAAAGCGATAACGGCCTCGGGAATATTTGGCATATAAGCCACGACCCGATCGCCCTTTTCAACGCCAAGCTCACGTAAATAGTGGGCGATTTTAGCGACCTTGTCCGTTAACTCGGCCCAGCTGACGTCGTACAACTCACGAAATTCAGACTCCGCCAAGATCGCCGGACGGCTATCATCACGGGCGTGGAAAATACGCTCGGCAAAATTGACACTCGCCCCTTCAAACCAGCGGGCACCGGGCATGGTATGACTCGACAGCACTTGCTCATAGGGTGTCGGCGATTGCATGTCGAAGTAATCCCAAATGCTTTGCCAGAATTCTTCGAGGTTTTCTATCGACCACTGGTAGAGGCTGTCGTAGTCGCTAAAGTTCTGCCCTGTGCGCTCACCGAGCCAGCCCATATAAGCCGTCATATTCGCCGCTGACTGTCGTGCCGCTGAGGGCTCCCAAAGTTTTTTCATGATTGAGTCTCTACTCTATAAAACAAGTGTGCCGCTTATGCTGTAAATATTCATGTTGCTTTCGATGCATTTCGAATTTGAATCCAAGATGCAAAAAATCGTTGTTTAAACCCGCTCAATAATCAAAGCAATACCCTGTCCCACTCCTATGCACATGGTGCAAAGGGCGTAGCGCCCACCGGTGCGCTGCAGTTGATACATAGCCGTAGTTGCCAGCCGAGCACCACTGGCACCAAGGGGGTGACCCAGAGCAATCGCACCACCATTAGGGTTAACATGAGCGGCGTCATCGGCCAGGCCCAGTTCGCGCATCACCGCCAAGCCTTGTGCAGCGAACGCTTCATTGAGTTCAATGACGTCCATTTGATCAAGGCTTAAACCGGCTTTAGCGAGTACCTTGCGCGTTGCTGGCACGGGCCCTATGCCCATCACCCGCGGTTCCACACCGGAACTGGCCATAGCGACGATGCGAGCTTTAGGCAGCAAACCATGTTCCCCCACTGCAACAGCGGAAGCCAATAACAGTGCGCAACTGCCATCATTTACCCCAGAGGCATTACCTGCAGTCACTGTGCCATTGTCCTTAAAGGGAGTCCCTAATTTGGCCAGAGTTTCGAGGCTGGTTGCGCGCGGATGCTCATCTTTGTCGAAGATTAAAGGCTCTTGTTTACGACGGGGAATGCTCACCGGGCAAATTTCCTGGGCGAAAATACCGTTGGCCTGTGCCGCTGCCGCCCGTCGCTGGCTGGCAAAGGCAAACATGTCCTGCGCTTCACGCGCAATACCATAGTCAGTGGCGACATTCTCAGCGGTCTCGGGCATAGAATCGGTCCCGTACTGGCTTTTCATCAGTTTGTTGATAAACCGCCAGCCCAGCGTGGTGTCGTAAATTTCGGCATTGCGACTAAAGGCGCTCTCGGCCTTGGGCATCACTAAGGGCGCACGGGACATGGACTCTACCCCACCCGCGATCACCAGGTCCGCCTCACCACAGCGGATGGCTCGAGCCGCGCTGCCCACGGCATCGAGACCCGAACCACACAAGCGGTTAAGGGTAACGCCGGGCACGGCGCTATCGAGACCCGCCAGCAGGGCACTCATGCGCGCCACATTGCGATTATCTTCACCGGCCTGGTTGGCACAGCCATAGTAAACGTCATCCACGGTTTGCCAGTTGACCTGGGGATTGCGCGCCATCAAGGCTTTGATGGGGATTGCGCCTAAATCATCGGCGCGAACCGACGAGAGAGAGCCACCAAAACGGCCAATGGGAGTGCGAATGGCATCGCAGATAAATGCATCTTTCATGTTTGCCTCGTTGCTTTGCATGATGTTCAGATAAGTTGTTGGTGAAGACGAATCGACTTCGCAATCAATGTTCGCTTTCGATAAAGGATTTAGCAAAATTATGGGAACGGCCATGAAGTAAGGCTATCTGTTTGCCGTTTTGGTTCTCGACAACGACCTCGACGAGGCTCGCCGACTTACCCTGGTGACGCACCGTGGCTGTAGCGGTGAGCACATCACCCTCCAGACCCGGTCGGATATAATCCATGGCCGCATGGGCACCGACACCGGCTTGATTCGTCGATACGCACGCACAGGCAAAGGCGGCATCTGCCAGGGTGAAGCTCATGCCGCCGTGACATTGGCCTAAAGAATTGAGCATGTCGCCACGCACAATCATAGCCAGCACAACTCGCCCTTGTTCGGCACTGATTACGTGAATACCCAGGCCGTTAACCACGGCATCATTGTCAATAATTTTCGCCACGCATTGTGCGGCAATGGTTTTCTCGGCCATTCTTAGTCCTTAAATTCTACATTGAACGCCAATATTTTGGTCTTGCGCAATTGCATTTGTGCCGGGCTATTTCCACACGGAAGAACCTGTCGCCTCGTCACTACGGCGATATTTAAGCTGCACGCCTTTAAGAAAATTGCGCAAGATTTGATCGTGGCAGGTGCGATAATGCTTGTGGCCAGGCTTGCGAAAAAAGGCGCTAAGCTCGTGTTTACTCATGGCAAACCCCGCCAGCTCAATAATCGCCAATACTTCCTCCGCTTTTAAATTCAGCGCAATTTTCAATTTCATAAAAATCGCGTTATTCGTTAAATGTTTTTCAGGTTGAGGCTGGGGGCCATCTCTTTTACCCCGCCGATCAATAATCAAACCATTGAGAAAAAGCGCCAAATACTGATCTTTGCAGACCACAGCATCGGGGTCTTCATCCTTTTTCAGCCAGGCGCTAATCTCAGCCCGCGTTGCCTTGTAGTCTGCCAGGGCAAAAATCGCCATCATTTTGTCATCGCTAAAATCGAAGGTATAGCGGATACGGCGTAGCACATCGTTATTGAGCACAAAGAGATCCCGATAATAGATTAAAAGAGGTGGACGGCGCATTGTACTGCAAGATCCAGAACAAGGCCGCCCCCAAAGCCCAAGGCCATTACAGGCGGAGATTTTTACTGTAGAATTCGCCCTCGGGCTTGCCGGCCCACCCATCGATGTGTGTCATTGATAGTCCCGTATCCGGCTACCACCGCAACGGGTAAAGTCAACCAATGAAAGGAAAAATACCGTGCTAGAAGCATACCGTAAACACGTAGAAGAACGCGCAGCCGAAGGCGTTCCCCCCAAGCCTCTGAGTCCCGAGTGGACCGCCGACCTGGTTGAGCTGCTCAAAGCGCCACCCGCTGGCGAAGGCGAATTATTGCTCGACCTCATTACCAATCGCGTACCACCCGGGGTCGATGAAGCCGCCTACGTGAAAGCCGGTTTCCTCTCCGCAATTGTGAAAGGTGAAGCCACTTCACCACTGATTGACAAAGCTCACGCCATTAAATTACTGGGCATGATGCTCGGTGGTTACAACATCACCACCCTGGTTGATGCTCTGGACGATACAGAGTTGGGCGCCCTGGCTGGCGAGCAATTGAAGCATACCTTGCTAATGTTTGACGCCTTTCACGATGTCGACGAAAAAGCCAAAGCGGGCAATGCCAACGCTAAAGCCGTGATGCAGTCATGGGCCGATGCCGAGTGGTTCACCGAGCGCCCCGCTGTTGCCGAAAAAATTGTCACCACTGTCTTTAAAGTAGTTGGTGAAACCAACACCGACGATTTGTCACCAGCACCCGATGCTTGGTCGCGCCCCGACATTCCCGTCCACGCCAAAGCGATGTACAAAATCCCCCGTGAAGGCATTCAGAACAACGAAGAACAAATACTCGAATTGCAAAAGAAAGGTCACCCCGTTGCCTTTGTTGGCGATGTGGTCGGTACCGGCTCTTCTCGCAAATCTGCCACCAACTCCGTGCTCTGGTACATGGGCGACGACCTACCCGGCGTGCCCAATAAACGTGGTGGCGGCATTTGCATCGGCGGTAAAGTTGCGCCCATTTTCTTTAATACTATGGAAGATTCTGGCGCCCTGGTATTTGAAGCCCCCGTTGAAAAAATCGATTACGGTCAAGTGATTGAAATCCGCCCCTACGAGGGCAAAATCCTCGACCACGAAAGTGGCGAGGTCATTTCTGAATACCAATTCAAGTCCGATGTCATTCTCGACGAAGTTCAGGCTGGCGGGCGTATTAACCTGATCATAGGCCGTGGTCTCACTAAGCGTGCCCGTGAAGCTCTCGGCCTGGCGCCAAGTGAAATCTTTCGCAGCCCAGCTCTGCCCGACGATACCGGCAAAGGCTTTACCTTGGCGCAGAAGATGGTCGGCAAGGCCTGTGGCGTTGACGGCATTCGTCCCGGCACCTATTGCGAGCCACTAATGACCACTGTCGGCTCACAGGACACAACCGGCCCAATGACCCGCGACGAGCTCAAAGACCTGGCCTGCCTCGGCTTTTCATCCGACCTGGTGATGCAGTCTTTTTGCCACACCGCCGCCTACCCCAAGCCAGTTGATATCTCAACCCAGCACAGTTTGCCCGATTTTATTAAAAATCGCGGCGGTGTTTCTCTACGTCCCGGTGACGGCATTATCCACAGCTGGTTGAACCGCATGTTACTACCCGACACCGTCGGTACGGGCGGCGATTCACACACCCGCTTCCCGATGGGTATTTCCTTTCCAGCGGGCTCCGGTTTGGTGGCCTTTGCTGCGGCCACTGGCGTTATGCCCCTCGATATGCCCGAGTCGGTACTGGTACGTTTTAAGGGCAAGATGCAGCCTGGAATCACACTGCGCGATCTGGTTCACGCCATTCCCTATTACGCCATCCAGCAGGGCTTATTAACCGTGGCAAAGGAAGGCAAAAAGAATATTTTCTCTGGCCGCGTACTTGAAATTGAAGGCATTGAAGGTCTCACTGTTGAGCAGGCTTTTGAATTATCCGATGCCTCAGCCGAGCGTTCGGCTTCTGGCTGCACCATCAAAATGGACGAAGATGCCGTTGCCGAATACCTGCGCTCCAACATTACCATGCTGCGCTGGATGATCTCCCAGGGCTACGGCGATGTTCGCACCCTCGAGCGCCGCGCCATTAAAATGGAAGAGTGGTTAGCTGCCCCGTCACTCATGTCAGCCGATGCCGATGCAGAATACGCCGCCGTCATTGAAATCGACCTCAACGAAGTGAAAGAGCCCATCGTCTGTGCTCCGAATGATCCCGACGATGCGCGTTTACTCTCCAGTGTTGCTGGCAGCAGCATTGAAGAAGTGTTCATCGGTTCGTGCATGACCAATATCGGCCACTTCCGCGCAGCGGGTAAGTTACTTGAGCAAACCAAGCCCGGTGAACTCAATTCGCGTTTCTGGATCGTGCCTCCCACTCGCATGGACGAGCACACGTTGATGGAAGAAGGCTACTACAATATCTACGGACGCGTCGGTGCCCGCACCGAAATGCCCGGCTGCTCATTGTGCATGGGTAACCAGGCCCGCGTTGCCCCCGAGTCAACGGTCATTTCCACATCCACCCGCAACTTCCCCAACCGCTTGGGTGATGGCGCTGATGTCTATCTAGGCTCAGCTGAGCTAGCGGCGATCAGTGGTATTTTGGGGCGTCTACCGACACCGGAGGAATATCTGGAGAAGGCCTCGAGTATCGATTCTATGGCCGATGAAATATATCGCTACATGAACTTCGATCAAATCGCTTCCTTCCAGGCCGCTGCAGAAGATGGCAAGCGAATTGCCGCTGAGCAAATTGTCGAAAGTGCTTAATTTGCAGTCTTAGTCTTGTACACCTAAGCACTATTAAAAAAACCCTGCCTCGGCAGGGTTTTTTATACCCACCCCTTTTTTACCACCACCTTTATACCCGCCCCTTTTTTACCACCACCATAGTGGCCGAGGATTACCAGCCTTTCTACTGGCGGCCAACAAACCGGCTCACGCACAGCCATAAAACCAAGTTATACCACCCATAACATTGGTTGCCCCATCAACGTTGACAGGTCAACGTTGTCCCAGTAAAATCCGCGGCCTAACCCAACCCGTCCAAAACCGAGTACTTCCCGCTTGCCGCTAATGCAAATTAGCCCGCACCTAAAACGGAAGTACTCAGACTTAAGAGAAATTATGAAACGTTCCTGGAGTTTGTTAGTCGTTATCCTGTTACTGAGTGCTGCCAGTTATGCAGTGATGACTTATTTAGACAATCGAAAATTTGTAGCAACAGATAATGCCTACACTACCGGCGATATTATTACCGTAAGCTCACGCATGGAGGATATCGTTCTCTGGCTGGGCGCCGAAGAAGGTGATTACGTCGAAGCGGGACAGACACTCATTAAGCTCGATGGCGGCACATCAAGAAGTGCTCTCTACCGTGCACAAAGTCAGTTGGCTCGAGCTGTTCAAGAGGTTGCCGCCTTAAAACAGAAAGTCAAACGCCGTCAAGCCGAAGTTAGCGAACATCAAGCAGCGTATGCACTGGCTAGAAATGAAGCCGAGCGCCGCAAGAAACTAGCAAAGAAAAGCATGATCTCCAAAGAGGAACTCGATACGTCAGTACTACGTATGGCCGTCACTGCCGCCGCACTCAACACCGCGCGTCAAGCCCTGACAGAAGCACAAATCAAGGCAACCAACTTGCCTATTTCTCAGCATCCAGATGTTAAACGTGCAGCGGTCTCGGTCAGAGGCTTTAGCTCCGATCTTAATAAAAGCAAAATTGTTGCTCCCGTCTCTGGGCATATTGCCAAGCGTTTTGTCTCCCCCGGCGACATTATCAAAGTTGGCAAGCCCCTGTTTCAACTCGTACAGTTAGACAAGGTGTGGGTAGAGGCCAACTTTAAAGAAACAAAGCTGCGGCATTTACGTCTCGGTCAACCCGTTACGATTACCTCCGACCTCTATGGTGAAAAGACACACTACAAGGGTAAGGTAGTGGGTGGAGGCACTGGTACAGGCGCGGTCTTTTCGCTACTACCCGCGCAAAACGCCACGGGAAATTGGTTGAAGATCGTGCAGCGGGTTCCCGTACGTATTGCTTTGGAAGGCGACACTGTTCGGGAAAAACCTCTGCCCCTAGGCACCTCATTGCACGTGTCCATCGACACCAGCCAACGCGACGGTTTGCAATTGAATCAAACGCCGAAAGTCACTCCGGTCGATGTCAGCGATGTCTACGCCTACTGGAAAGCTGACGGCCAGGCCATGGTCGAGCGAATTATTGCCGAGAACTTACCCCCTAGCAATAAGACAACATTGACCGCGGGTAGGCAGCCCTAATGGCAACGCCCACGACACGGTTACCACTGATGCTCACAGCGGTGGCCATCGCCACCGCCAACTTTATGAATATTCTCGATACCACCATTGCGGTGGTATCTATACCTGCCATTTCAGGCAGTTTAGGGGCAACACCCTCACAAGGAGCCTGGGTACTCACCTCCTACGCGGTGTGTCTGGCGATTATGCTGCCCCTCAGCGGCTGGATTTGTAAGCGCTATGGCGAAATCAAAACCTTCACTGTTGCCATTGGCCTCTTTACCCTAACCTCGTGCCTTTGTGGTATGGCAGCCAATTTCGAAACGCTAATTTTTTTCCGCGCATTGCAAGGTCTGTCCAGTGGTTTGATCGTCCCCCTCTCCCAAACCGTTCTGCTGCGGGTTTTTCCGCCCCAGCAACACGGTTTTGCCCTTGGCCTGTGGGCACTAACCTCCGGCGTTGCACCTGTTTTGGGACCGATTATTGGAGGTTTTATTACCGACACCATCGGCTGGCCTTGGATTTTCTACATCAATATACCGGCCGGAATTTTTTGTGCCTGGGTCGTCTGGGCCAGTATGAAACACGACGAAACGGAAACAAAAAAGGAGCCCATCGACCTCGTCGGCATGTTACTTCTTTCCATCGTTGTGCTGCTCAGCCAGTTAGTCATGGACAAGGGCCACGAACTCGATTGGCTCGGTTCACCTGAAATCCGCTTGATGCTCAATATTGCGGTGATCGGCTTTATTGGCTTTGTCGTTTGGGAGCGTCGCGAGCCCCACCCCATCGTCGACTATAACCTATTGAAAATTCCGAGCTTTGTTATCTGTTCAGTTATAGCCGCGATTTTCTATATCAGCTATTACACCACCACCGTGCTCTACCCCATCTGGATGCAGTCAGTACTCGGTTACACCGCCACTTGGGCGGGTTTAGCCATGGCCGGCACTAGCCTGGTACCTATTTTCGGCATGCTGATCGTCGGTAAGCACTTGGCCAAATTGAATCTGCGCCATTTGATGGTTATTGGCAGCGGCTTTATTGCCTATGGCATTTATCTACAGTCTTTGTGTACTGTCGAAACCACCTTTAGCTCGATGTTCTATGCCCGTGTCATTATGGGTATTGGCTTTGGCTTTATGTTCCCACCGCTAATGGCCTTATCTCTCATTGGTGTGCCACCAGAAAAAACCCCTTCCGCAGCCGGCTTTTTCAATTTCTTCCGCATGTTTTCCTCAAGCTTAGGTATCGCCATTGGCATTACCGTATGGCAAAACCGCACAGTCTTTCACCGCCAACATCTAGTTGAAAACCTCACCCCCTTAGAAGCCGGTAAAGACATTGCGTTCCAGCCCTTAATTGAACTAGCCGGTGATAATGAAGCGGTCATGTGGGCCATGGCCGAACGACTTAGCACCCTACAAGCATCGACACTCGCCCTCAGTGATACTTTCATATACTGTGCTCTGGCCTACATCCCCGTCGTCCTATTAACGCCGTTTATACCCAAACGACTACCCCAACGGCAGGATGCTGACGAAACCGCTAACAATGACAAGGAACTCGCCTTAGCCAATGATTGATCTCGCTGACAATTTGGTACGCCAAATAGGTTTACTCTATAGAGCAATGATGAAAGCACTGGAAGCGGAAACGGCGCCGCTAGGCATAGGCTCCGGGCGCATTTCCTATCTTTTTATACTCTATATTAACGAGGGACTGACACAGCAGGAAATGGCCAATCGCCTGCAGGCCGACAAAGGTGCGGTAGCCAGAACACTCGCCCAACTAGAAGAACAAGGCTACGTCAGCCGCCGTCGCGACCCCACTGACAAGCGTATAACGCGAGTGTATTTGACCGACAAATCGAAAGCACTACAAGGTGATCTAGAAAAAGCCGTAGAACGCGTCATCACCCGGTTAGAGGAAAATATCGAGGTCAACGAGCAAGATATGATCAATGTCCAGCTCAAGCAGATGCTGGCATCTTTAGGTACCCACTATAGCCCTATCCAGAGCCCCTCTCAGCTCAAGTCACGCCAGGGTGGCAGCACCGCACTTAACCCTTTTAAATAAGACTCTCGCATCGAGTTATTTAACGATCGCTACGCCCTGAACTGTGACAAGGGGATAACTCCCTCATAACAGAATAGAAACCCGTTTCAAAAGGCTAAATTTCATGTTCGCGTGCTGAGAAAATGTTTTAAGAGAACCTGACACCGACACTAGCTGACGCCTGACTCGCTTTCGCTTTCGCCGCGTCGATAGATTCCCCTCGCGCCAG
The DNA here is from genome assembly GCA_041622675.1 of Porticoccaceae bacterium. Lineage (GTDB taxonomy): Bacteria > Pseudomonadota > Gammaproteobacteria > Pseudomonadales > Porticoccaceae > Reddybacter. Next base: position 30,967 of record JBFJYH010000003.1, on the reverse strand, counting down.
ACAAACACCCATGCGCCGCCGCCCGCTGACGCCGGGTTTACCGAAGAGACGAATTTGCGTATCGGGCTGACTCAGGGCCTGCTCAAGATTGGAGAAATGAATATTGTCTGATTCGCCCTCGACCAGTATCACCGAAGAGGCCGACGGTCCCAGTTGCTGAATATTGGGGACCGGCAAACCGAGAATGGCTCGCACATGCAGTGCGAACTGACTGAGATCCTGAGAGATCATTGTCACCATACCCGTGTCGTGAGGACGTGGCGAAACCTCGCTAAAGATCACCTCATCGCCCTTCACAAATAACTCAACGCCAAAAATACCCCACCCCCCCAGGGCGGTGGTAACTTTCTCAGCCATAGCTTGAGCAGCGGCCAGGGCCTTGTCAGACATTGCCTGGGGCTGCCAGGATTCGCGGTAATCGCCATCTTCCTGACGGTGACCAATGGGGGCACAAAAACTAGTGCCATTGCGATGGCGCACAGTTAAAAGGGTAATTTCGTAGTCAAAATCGACAAAGCCTTCGATAATGACCCGTCCTGCTCCCGCCCGACCGCCCTCTTGGGCATAGGCCCAGGCAGAAGTCGTCTCACTTGCATCACGAATCAAACTTTGCCCCTTCCCCGATGAACTCATAATGGGCTTCACCAGACAGGGGATGCCTATTTCCTCAACAGCGGCCTCGAATTCATCGAAGGTACTGGCAAAGTGATAGCTCGATGTCGCCAAGCCTAATTCCTCACCCGCCAGACAGCGAATCCCTTCACGATTCATCGTTAACTGGGCCGCTTTGGCGGTCGGGACAATATTGATACCCGCCGCCTCCATCTCCACCAGAGTATCGGTGGCGATGGCTTCAATTTCGGGGATCACATAATCCGGCTGCTCGCGCGCAATAATGTCTCGCAGCGCAGAGCCATCCAGCATTGATAGAGTGTAAGAGCGATCGGCAACCTGCATGGCCGGTGCATTGTCGTAGCGGTCGAGGGCAATCACCTCCAGCCCCATACGTTTTAGCTCAATCGCCACTTCTTTACCCAGCTCGCCAGAACCGCAAAGCAAGGCTTTCGTCCCCGTACCCGACAAAGGGGTGCCTATGCTCAAAGAATTTACTGGTGCTGTACCTGAAATAGCCATGGTGCGCGCTCCTCTACGGGCAAATAGGTGGGCGCTTATTATAGGTCATGCGCATAGGCGATGAGCACAGCCTGCTGCTTATTTATCGTTAAAAAATCATCGCACTGGTGTAATAGCACTCAATTGCTAATAATTGCTATTTCAACGTCCGTTATAGGCTAAAATAGGGTCCTCTTTTACTTGCCTTGATATCACTCGCCATGTCCTTTATGCCCGAACTGCTCTCCCCCGCTGGAACCTACAAAAGTATGCGTTACGCTTTCGCCTACGGCGCCGATGCTGTCTACGCGGGACAACCGCGCTATAGCTTGCGAGTGCGAAACAACGAGTTTAATCACCTCGACATTATGGCCGAGGCGGTGGCAGAGGCTCACACCCAGGGGAAAAAGTTTTACATCGCCAGCAACATCTCACCCCACAATAACAAGGTAAAAACCTATATTCGCGATATGGCCGAGGTTATCGCTATGGGACCAGACGCCCTGATCATGTCTGACCCAGGGCTGATTATGCTAGTGCGCGAGAAGTGGCCCGAGATGCCAATTCATCTCTCGGTGCAAGCCAATGCTGTCAACTATGCCTCGGTGAAATTTTGGTATAAACAAGGCTTGAGCCGGGTGATTCTGTCCCGCGAGTTATCCCTCGACGAAATTGCCGAGATCCGCGACGAATGCCCGGAGATGGAGCTCGAGGTGTTCGTCCATGGCGCATTGTGTATCGCCTATTCTGGCCGCTGCTTGCTCTCGGGTTATATGAACCATCGTGATCCCAACCAAGGGGCCTGCACCAACGCCTGTCGTTGGAAATACCAGGCCCATGAAGCCACCCAGGATGCGACAGGGAATATCACACCGGTCGACCCCAAAGTTCAAGCCTGGAACCCGGGTGATTCAACCGCCCAAGCGGGTGAACCGGCCTCTACCCAGGGCTTTGATGAGCCACCGCTGGTACTGCTGCAAGAAGCCAATCGTCCCGATGAATTTATGCCGGCCTATGAAGATGAGCACGGTACATACATTATGAATTCAAAGGATCTACGAGCCGTACAACATGTGCCCCGTATGGTCGACCTCGGTATTCAATCCCTGAAAATTGAGGGTCGCACCAAGTCCCACTACTACGTGGCCCGCACCGCCCAAACCTATCGTCGCGCCATTGACGAGGCGGTCAACGGCAAGCCCTTTGACATGAACCTTATGGGTGAACTCGACCACCTAGCCAACCGCGGCTACACCGAAGGCTTTTACCGCCGTCATGTACCCGAGTCCTATCAGAACTACGGCAAGGGGGCCTCCAGCAATAGCCAACAACAGTTTGTTGGTGAAATTGTCGACACCGACACTCAAAATGGCTGGCTAACGATTGAGGTGAAAAACCGCTTCGAACGCGGTGACACTCTCGAGCTCATTACCCCGCAGGGCAATCATACCTTTCAGCTCAATGACTTAGAAAATACAGAGGGAACGGCAATGAGTGCCGCTCCCGGCTCAGGCCACGTGGTACGCATACCCATCGCCGATACCAGTTTGGCGAATGTCGATGCTCATGCTTTATTGATGCGCTACCTGCCCGCTTAATTAACAGAGTCTCGTTGAAAAGGCGTTTAACAGGCGCCTCATTCAACAGTATAGTAATGGTTCCCAATCACTAACGACTATTCATGCCACGTTTAATTCTACTTATCGCCATTGCTTTTATTGTTTGGTACTTTTTCCGGCAGGCCAAAGCCCTGCAGAAAAAGCCTGAAAAAGAGCGCAAAGCCGCACTCTGGCGGATGATATTTATTGGCCTTTTTGGTGTCACACTTGTGTTAGTACTCAGTGGCCGCGCCCACTGGCTAGCCGCGGCTCTCGCCGGCCTCTTGCCCCTGCTAAAAAATTCCGCAGGCTTGTTGATGCGCGCCCTACCTATGTTACAAGTATGGCAACGCAACGGCGGCCCGCAATTTGGCCCAACACTGCGATCAGAATCATTGGAAATAAAAGTCAATATTGGCAATGGCAGTATTGACGGCAAAGTGCTGAAAGGGGAGTACGCAGGACAAAGCTTGTCGACATTAAGTCGCGAAAAACTCGACCCCTTGCTTGCCCAATGGCGCCAAGACGACCCACAAGCTGCGCGCTTACTTAATGCCTATCTGGCGCGGCGCTTTCACAATGGCGGCGGCGATCACTATCAACAACACTATAGCGAACCCGAAACCGCAACAGCAACAAGTGAGGCTTGGCAGATTCTCGGCCTTGAAGAAGGTGCCAGCGAAGAACAAATTATCAAGGCTCACAAGCGGCTGATTCAGAAATTACATCCCGACAGGGGCGGCAATGATTATCTCGCCGCCAAAATCAATGCGGCTAAAGATACGCTGATTGGCAAGAGCTAACCTCAATTACCCAATAATGTTAATTAACAAGCCTTAAATCAATAATCAGGACTATTATTAATAATAGCGTTTACCGAGTGCCCTAGATTAAAACCACTGATTAACGCTATTTCTGAATCGACTCGATATAACCGATAATATTATTAATACGGGCGCTGACGACACTCGACCTACCTTCACTATCGTCAAGAAAAACATTCCCCCACACCGGCATGTCAGAAGGGCCGTGGGTGCGAAATTTTTTGTCATAGTCCCTATTGCCCTGCACCACGTCCCGGACATGTTTTTTAGGGAAGCGCCCACCGTTAACAGTAGCAAGAGTCGTAAGGTCTGTCGGTGAATTTTTCAGCGAAACCGCAACAGGACCATCGCCACTGCCTCTAACACCGTGACAAGCAGCACAATACTGTTTGAAATCGTCCTCGCCGACGACTACCTTATCGCTTTCAGCCATGGCCACGTTGGCGCCACTCACAGATGTAAGCAACAAACCAGTAGTTAACACAAACCTCAATCCAGAGATAACCTCTCTTTTCTCCCTTTGCCTATCCATATACTTACCTTTTATATCCCAGTGACTCGGATAGCAATATATAGCAGAGGATTGCCTACAACGCGCTGACTTATATCATCAATCAGCAATCGCAGGTGTAGTAGCGCATTCTAATGACCCAGGCTTGCTTTCAATATCCCCACACCATCAACTAATCGGAAAAGGGCTGATCGCTACCCCCTAATCATCTGGCTGTTATTCGCTATAGGTCGCCATGGTCATATTTGACTGACTTACCCGGCCAAACATGCCGTGGTGGTCGTAGAGCACAGCTTCCACCACGGAAACACCGTGTGGTTGAGCTCGAGTGTGGGCGTCAATGGCAATCCATTCATCGACGGGCAGGCGGTGTAGGTTCAAAGTAATATCCGCATTAATAAAGCCCTGATTGGGGCTTAAATACAACTGGGCAAAGCCATTGCTAAAATCAGACAAGGTGGCAGCACTTACCAATGGCGAATTTTCAAGGCCCTCGCGCACCGGTAAAGGCAGCCGCACCCAGGAACAACCCCGCCCTACCCCCATGTTGAGGAATATCGGCTTTAAGGGAATTAATGTGTGCAGACCTGGTGGGTATGTAACACCTGCCGCTTTATTGATGGCGTTAATACCAATCACTTCGTCTTGCGCAAAAGCATCGACAATTTTTTGCGGTGGCTGCCTAGCCAACTGAGCATGGACGGGTAACTGAATATTTTGTTTTTCAACAATCAAGGCATTGCTACGACAGATCTCCTGGTCACCATGAAACAGAGACACCGCTAGAACTTTTATCCGCTTGCCATCGCGAATAATGCGACTTCGAGGCTCAAGCGCGGCCATGGGTACCGGGCGGAAAAGGTCAACAGTCAAACGTACTAGCTGCATAGTGTCAGTGGGGAACTGTTCTTCCAGCAAACTCGTCATTAACCCCGCTGAAGCACCACCGTGCAGGGTGACGGGTCCCCATGGGCTCGCTGCATGCTCAGTGGGTATGTAATAGCCATTTTTTTCAATAAATAATGATTTCAAATTCTGGGCTCTATGTAGGACTTGAGTGTTTGATTGGCCAGCACTGACACCCTTGTAAGAGTGAAATGGGTTCTGTATCACTAAAGCCCACTCTAGAGGCATTTTTATGACTCGGGCCCTTGTGCAACTCAGTGCATTTCCTACGGCCAAAGTATCACGAATAGCACTTGTGTATTTGATATTCACAGTCATGACGCCCGTTGATAACGGTGCGACACAAAGCATACACCCTAGAAATGCCTCTTGGTTATGGCAATCATTCCTTCTGTGGTTTATGCTCCAAAGGATAAATTTTACAATAAACCTGTGACAGGCCGGCAAAGCACAGTCTAAAGCCCAAAGCGTCATGGTGTTTCAACAATTATTTCTTAAACTGGCGATGCCGACTGCGCACCGGGAGCTAACGACATGAATTACGATCTCATCATTAAAAACGGAGCCATTATCGATGGCACCGGTGCTGCACGTTTTAATGCAGATATTGGCATTAAAGACGGCATTATTACCACTATTGGTCGTATCGATGGTGATGCCGTAGAAGTTATCGACGCCCAGGGTCAGGTGGTCAGCCCCGGCTTTATCGACGGTCACACCCACATGGATGCACAAATTTCCTGGGATCCATTGGGAACGTGTTCGGTATGGCACGGCATTACGACAGTGGTTATGGGTAACTGCGGTTTCACACTGGCACCCTGTGCCGTTAAAGATAAGCACCTGGTGGTTCGCAATCTCGAACGCGCCGAAGACATCTCAGGTGCGGCGATGGAAGCCGGCATTGACTGGACATGGGAAACCTACCCCCAATACCTCGACGCGCTTGAGGCCCTACCCAAGGGCATCAACTACAGCGGATATGTCGGCCACTCTGCCCTGCGTACCTACGCCATGGGTGAGCGCGCCTTTACCGATGAAGCCACTGAAGCCGATATGGCAATTATGAAAAAAGAATTAAGCGATTCGATACGCGCCGGTGCTATCGGTTTTTCGACCTCCCGTACGCGTAATCACCAAACCCCTGAAGGCCGCCCGGTGTCTAGCCGACTCGCCACCTGGGACGAAGTCAAGGAGCTAGTGGGTGTCATGAGTGAACTCGACGCCGGAATTTTTGAAATCGCCAGCGAAGAAGCCGGTCGCTCCCCCGAGGCCCAACGCGAATATCAAGTGCGTCTGCGTGACCTCGCTGTAGAATCGGGCCGCCCTGTCACCTGGGGTATGTTTAGCGCCCGACGCGCCCCCGATATTTGGCCCCCCTATTTCGATCTGCTAAACGAGACCGCCGAGATGGGTGGCACGATGTTCGCCCAGGTTCACAGCAGGGCTCTCAATGTATTGATGTCCTTTGAAACGCGTCTGCCCTTCGACAAATTCCCGGTCTGGAAAGAGTTCCGTGAGCAATCATTGGCCGAGCAAAAAGCTGGCCTGCTAGACCCTGCGATGCGCGCCCGTCTGGTTGAATCCGCCAGTGCCAGCCACCAGGAGTCCCAAGGTGTGGGCGCAGAAATGCGTCGCCCCGACTATAACTGGCTGTTGGTAATGGATACCATTGAAGGGCCCCACAGAACTGTTGCTGAGATTGCCGAAGAAATGCACCTGGATCCAGTTGATGCAATGATAGAAATCGCGTTACAGAACGACCTGAAAGTCTTTTTCCGCCAGCCCCTGTTTAATGAAAATCAGGACCACGTACTGGAAATGATGCGTCACCCACGCTCGGTGGTGACCTTTTCTGACTCGGGTGCCCACGTCTCTCAAATCATGGATTCATCACTGCAAACCCACGTACTGGCTCACTGGGTACGAGAAGAAAATGCCTTTACGCTTGAAGAAGCCATTAAAATGATCACCCATGATACCGGCTCTGCCTGGGGCTTTGACGACAGAGGACTGATCAAAGAAGGCATGGCCGCGGACATCAATATTTTCGATCCCGATACCATCACCCCTTTAATGCCCGAGGTGAAAAACGACCTCCCCACTGGCGCACGGCGTTTAGTACAAAAAGCCAAGGGGATTTCTGCCACTATTGTCAACGGTGTGGTCTTAATGCGCGACGGTGAACACACCGGCACCTACCCCGGCAAACTCCTGCGTGGCCCTCTGGCTGAAACGCTATAAATCTTTACCGAGTGTCATAACAAGCAGCAACCCTTCCCCACCCCAGCTTAAATTCTGAGGGTGGGAGGATTCAGGCTTGCCCGTGTTCGACATACTTAAACAGGCCCATAATAAAATACTCACGAGGTAGCAGCGTGGCCGTCAATCCAAAAACCCTGCCCAAACCCACCCCAGAAACTCAACACTTCTGGGAGGGCTCCCGTGTTGGCCAGTTGCTCTTGCAACAATGCGATAGTTGCCAGCACATTTATTTCCCTCCCCGGCCCTTTTGCCCCGACTGCGCTTCACGTTCTGTGACTATTTTTCAGGCATCTGGCAAAGGCCGACTTTACAGCTATATCATCAACCACCGACCACCGCGCTGGATCGAGGCCCCCTATTCTATTGCTGTGGTCGAACTGGACGAAGGTCCACGGATGATGAGTAATATTGTCGAGGTCGAACAAACGCCCGAGGCACTTATTTTGGATATGCCCCTTGAAGTGGTTTTCGACGCGGTAACTGACGACATCACCCTGGTAAAATTCAAACCCGCGAGCACAGGAAATGAAGCATGAAGTCGGGTTCTATTGCCATTGTCGGTGCCGCTGAGACGACAGAGCTGGGTAAAATCCCCAACATGTCGCAAATTCAACTCCATGCCGATGCCGCTTTAAACGCCATGAGCGATTGTGGACTGAAACCAAAAGATATTGACGGCATCGCCTGCGCCGCTGAATGGCCCACCGATCTCGCCCATTATCTAGGCATTACCCCGAGCTGGGTCGATGGCACCATGGTTGGTGGCTGTTCTTTTATGATCCACCTGCGTCATGCCGCTGCGGCCATCAACGAAGGTTTGTGTACAACCGTGCTGATCACCCACGGCGAGAGTGGTCGCTCGTGGATTGGCAGCAAAGCCATGGGCAATAATCAGGCGAGCCTGGGTGGCCAGTTTGAGATACCTTATGGCTGTTTGGGCCCGCCAACCCTGTTCACCATTCCCGTACTGCGCTATATGAAAGACCGGGGACTAAGCCACGAACAACTTGCCAATGTCGCCGTCGTGCAGCGCGAATGGGCAAGTATGAACCCCCGTGCCACTCATCGAGAACCGATCACCGTTGAGGATGTCTTCGCTTCTAAAATGATCGCTTACCCTTTCCATATTCTTGAGTGTTGTCTGGTCACTGACGGTGGCGGTGCGCTGATATTGACCACCGCAGAGCGAGCTAGGGATTTCCCCAACCAACCGGTTTACATACTCGGCACCGGCGAGAGCGTCGAGACGCCGATGATCAGCCAAATGCAAGACTTCACGTCTTCGAAAGCCTTTAAAGTTTCCGGCCAAACAGCCTTTCGGGAAGCGGGCATTAGCCACAGCGATGTCGATCATTTGATGGTCTACGACGCTTTCGCCCACCTCCCCATTTACGGCCTGGAAGACCTCGGTTTTGTGAAACCCGGCGAGGCTGGTGATTTTATATGGGAACGCAATACCGCCCCCGGTGGCTCGTTGCCAATGAACACTAACGGCGGTGGGCTTAGTTATATGCATTCAGGGATGTATGGCATGTACGCCTTGCAAGAAAGCGTACGACAAATGCGCGGTATTGCCCCTGCCCAGGTTAAAGATGCAAGCACCTCTGTTTGTCACGGTGTGGGGGGCATGTTTGGTGCCAGCAGCACGATTATCATGAGTAACGAAGCCCCTTAAATTAGAATAAATACCTTAAAACTTAAAATAAATATCTCTTATATGAGAAAGGGAGAAAAACTATGGCAGCATTTAAATTCCCAGTCGACGCCAGCCAAATCATGTTATTTGCCCGCGCAGTTGGCGACGACAACCCCATTTACCATGACAGCGAATATGCCAGTGGTACTGAAACTAAAGGCATTATTGCACCACCCACATTCGTACAGGCTAGCGCCCAGTACGATCCAAATTTCCCTCTGCGCCCCGCTATTGGTGAACCTTGGTTTGGATCAGGTAAAGAAGCGACGGGCACGCCTAAATCAGACATACAACCAAAAGAAAAAAGTGAAAATAAAAGCAGTGATAGCGCTCGCATGCTCCATGCCGAACAACAATATATTTACCACAAAGCCATCCGCCCAAGTGACAACTTAAACGTTACCACTAAACGCGGTAAGAGCTGGGAGAAAGAAGGACGGCGTGGCGGCACGATGCGTTTCTCAGAAACCATCACCGAGTTTCGCGACGCAAAAGGCGAACTCGTCGTAACAGCCACGTCGGTAGGCGTAACTACCGGCAAAACGGTTTCACAAGACTGATAGCAGTAAATATTGCGGAGAATAAACATGGCATTAAATGTAAACACATTAAAAGTTGGCGACACACACGAAGAACTAGTCGCAGAAAACTTATCACGCACCCAAATTGTGCAATACGCTGGTGCCTCCGGCGACTACATGCCCCTGCACACCGATGAAGTCTACGCCCGTGAAATCGCAGGCTACCCCGGTGTTTTCGCCCACGGCATGTTGTCAATGGGTGCCACCGGCGCTATGTTGACCCACTGGGTCGGCGATGGCCGTTTAACAAAATACAGCGCCCGCTTTACCCGCCAGGTTTGGCCCGGTGACGACCTCCTTGCCAAGGCCACCATCACCAATATTATTAACGAAAATGGTGAAGTACTGGCAGAAATGGATGTGCTCACTACCAACCAAGATGGGCAATCGGTGATTAGCGGTAAGGCGACTGCACGAATTGATGCTTAGCTCAGCAATGTGCGATTAAAACGAAGATTTCTGTAAACATAAAAAAACCCGCAATTTAGCGGGCTTTTTTATACTTGATTAATACCTGAGCTAAAGCTTATTTTTTGGGCTTGCGCGGGATATAACCAATCATGGCCTTAGTTTCGAGGTAATCCTCTAAACCCCACTCGCCGTGTTCACGACCGTTGCCCGACTGGCGATAACCACCGAAGGGTGCGCCTTGGTCAAAGCGAGCACCATTTAATTCAACGTGGCCGGCGCGCATTTGACGACCCACTCTACGAGCGCGTTCAATATCACCCGACTGAATATAACTCGACAAGCCATAGGGATTATCGTTGGCAATGGCGATAGCTTCTTCTTCAGTATCGTAGGGAATCATGCACAATACTGGACCAAAAGCTTCTTCCTGTGCACTGAGCATGTCGTTGTTCACATTCGTGAAAATTGTCGGTTTAATATAGTAGCCAGTATCACAACCTTCAGGCTTATCGGTACCACCTGCCAAGACAGTAACACCCTCATCAATGCCGCGCTGAATGAAGCTTAAAACACGCTCATATTGCGCTTTATTCGCCAGCGGCCCCATGTAAGTATCATCTTCTAGGGGGTTGCCGACTTTAATGGTGTCTATCGCTTTCAATGCAATCTCTTCGATCTCGGCCTGATCTTTGCGGGGAATCAGCATACGTGTTGGACCATTACAGGCCTGCCCGGTATTAAACATTGCCAGGCGCACGCCGCCTTTGACAGAGCGAGCATAGTCAGCATCGTCGAGAATAATATTTGCGGACTTACCACCAAGCTCCTGACAAACACGTTTAATGGTGGGGGCAGCGGCAACAGCCACGGCAGCACCAGCACGAGTAGAGCCGGTAATAGAAACCACATCCACTTCAGGGTGACTCGACAACGCTTCGCCAACCACCGGGCCAGCACCGACAACGAGGTTAAAGACACCGGGGGGGAAACCCGCCTCATCAATAATTTCAGCGAGAATAAAAGCGTCCAATGGCGCCAACTCACTAGGTTTTAAGACCACAGTGCAACCTGCGGCCAGTGCTGGAGCGAGCTTGCCACCAATTTGATTGAGGGGAAAGTTCCAGGGAGTGATTAAACCGCAAACACCTGCCGCCTCACGTACCACATGAGTACTGCCGTGGTCGGTTTCAAATTTATAATTGCGCGCCAGTTCAGCCGCTTCTTTAAAGGTAAACAGAGGATTACCAATTTGCGCACCCTTACAGAGCATCACGGGAATGCCCATTTCAGAGGTAATGGCATCCGCCAAGTCGTCAGTACGCGCTTCTAAACCAGCAACGATTTTATCGAGAAACGCCGCGCGCTCGACAGCCGGTGTTTGCGACCAGCTATCGAAAGCAGCACGTGCCGCTTGCACGGCTAGGTCAATATCAGCCTCATTACCCAGACTTACTTTGGCGACCACTTTTTCAGTGGCCGGATTAACAATTTCAGCAACACCTGAACCAGCGGGTGTTTGCCATTGGCCATTCACATACATTTTATCTCTAGTAATCACCGGATAAACCTCCATCAGTATTCAAATTATTTCTCTAGTTTAAAGTCCTGCTACAAAGCGGCGTTAACAAGTTATCAGCAACGCCACGCAGCATCTGTCATTGGGAAATCTTCGGAGCGCAATATACCACGAGAGCTTACCCGACGTTAGCCGCTATGAGCGGATTTGAATACAGTTTTAATGCGTCACTCTTGTATTACTCAACGAAAGGCTTCATCCCTAAGCACTCGATCTGGTTGTGCTAGACAAGGTAAAATGCCGCCCCAATACAAAGCCAAAGTAAGGCGCCAACAGTATGACCACAAGCAGGCTTAACTCCACGTCGAACAAAATTGTTGACCCGCCATCGCCCCTGCGGCGCATAAGCGTCGCCCCCATGCTCGACTGGACTGATCGCTATTGCCGCTATTTTCTACGCCTTATTACTCCCCACAGCCTGCTCTATACAGAAATGATCACGACCGGGGCTCTGCTACACGGCGATACCGATTATCACCTCGCCTACGATGAAGCCGAACATCCTGTTGCGCTACAATTGGGGGGGAGCGACCCGAGAGTCCTCGCTGCCTGTGCGAAAATCGCCGCACAATACGGTTATGACGAAATCAATCTAAACTGTGGTTGCCCCAGTGATCGCGTTCAAAAGGGACGTTTCGGCGCCTGCCTGATGAATGAACCGCATTTGGTTGCACAATGTATTGCTGCCATGAAAAATGCCGTTGAAATACCGGTGACGCTGAAACACCGCATCGGCGTTGACAATAGAACTAGCCATAGCGAATTAGAAGACTTTGTCGGTATTAACAGAGAGGCCGGTTGTGATGCCTTCATCGTCCACGCTCGCAATGCCCTACTACAAGGCCTTAGCCCTAAAGATAACCGGACCATACCACCACTCATTTATAACTCGGTGTACCGTTTAAAACAGAGTTTTCCTGAAACCGAATTTATTATCAATGGCGGCATTAGCAATACCCAACAAATACACAACCATCTTCAACAAGTCGATGGTGTCATGCTGGGGCGCGAGGCCTATCACAACCCCTACCTACTCGCTGAAATAGACAGACTTTATTTTGCGCAACGAAAATCGGTCCGCACCCGTCTAGAAGTTCTAGAAAAGTTCCTGCCATTTGCCGAAAATGCGCTAGCCGGGGGCGCACAATTACACCACCTCAGCCGACACCTATTGGGCTTATTTCACGGCCAGCCCGGAGCCAGAAAATTTCGCCGATTAATCAGTGAAAAAGCCCATCTCGACAATGCAGGTATTGAGGTACTCCTTGAAGGCTTGGACATGATGAGTAACTATTGCATAGAGCCACCCAACGGCAACCCCCAATCAACGCCAACACACGGCCCAATGGCTGACACCGCGAGGATTCATGAGCACAAAACTCGAACAGCTTAAAACAATGACGTCAGTCGTCGCCGATACTAGCGACATTAATAGCATTATCACCTATCAACCTGAAGATGCTACTACCAACCCCTCGCTCATACTCAAGGCCGCACAAATGCCAGAGTATCAACAACTACTACAAGAAACTTGTAACAAGACTGACTCAAGTAGTAACAACACTGTTGCCGACGCCTGTGACCAAGTGGCAGTACGTTTTGGCTGCGAAATACTGACTCTCATTCCAGGCGTGATCTCCACCGAAGTCGATGCCCGGCTCTCCTTTGATACCGAGGGGACCATAGCCAAAGCCAACCAGCTCATCGACCTGTATGAACAACAAGGTGTTACAAAAAACCGAGTGCTCATCAAGATAGCCGCCACATGGGAGGGCATTGAGGCCGTAAAGGCTCTACAAAAGAAAGGCATTAACTGTAATGTCACCCTAGTGTTTAACCTTGCACAAGCCGCGGCAGCAGCAGATGCAGGCGCCCATTTAATATCCCCCTTTGTGGGTCGTATCTATGACTGGTATAAATCCCGTAGCGAGTACAGTGCTTCTGATGCTGAGCTCGACCCTGGAGTCAAATCCGTAAGTCGCATCTATGACTATTACAAATCTCATAGCTACGACACGATCGTTATGGGCGCCAGCTTTCGAAACACTGGGCAAATTGAAGCCCTTGCCGGCTGCGATAAGCTGACCATTAGTCCCTCTCTACTCGCTGAGCTGGAGAAAGAGCACGCCATCTTAGAACGCAAGCTATCAAGAGATAAACTCAACAATAACACCCAAAAACGTCACTATGGGCCGAATAACTTCCGCCTCAACATGAATAACGATGCCATGGCGACTGAAAAGCTTGCAGAGGGCATTCGCCTATTTATTAGAGATCAGGTGGCACTGGAAGAGAAAATCTTTCCTATAATCAAAGGGCAAGCCAAATGATAAGTAAAATAAAAACCTTCTTCCAAGACAACGTCCTAGGCGCGGGCAACGAAGGGATCAGTCATACACCACAGAAAAACATCCACAAAGCCAGTGCTGCGCTGATGGTCGAAGTTATGCTCAGCGACGGTCAGCTTGACCGCAAAGAAGAAGAAGGTATCAAACTGCTACTCACCAATGCCTTTGACCTGTCACCGTCTGAATGTGACGAATTAATTTCTCTTGCTCAGGAAGAAGTCAAGGATTCAATCTCTCTCTATGAGTTTACCGGCCAGGTAAATACTCATTTTTCTGCCCTTGAAAAATTTGAGTTAATCAAACACATGTGGCATATCGCCTTCATTGACAATGAACTCGACAAGTACGAAGAAAGTTTGATCCGCCAGGTTGCTGACTTAATTTATCTTCCCCACAGCCAGTTTATTAAAGCCAAAAGTGTAGCCAAAGAAGACGTCCAAAAATCCAACGGCCTAGCGTGATTTTATAAGAATTTAGGTAATGTCTACTGGTTATCAGAATCGTCGATTCAAGGTATAGCGCCGAGAAAGCCAATATATAATTTGTATTCTGGTCGCTGCTTAATACCGCCACACATGAACACAAACACCTCAAAACGCAACTCATTGCACCATTTTCTTAAAATAGCGCTAATTTTCATCATAGCCCATTTTGGAAACCCCACCTATGCCAATAGCACTGATGAATTGGCCTACAGGCGCGCTATTAATCAAGCCCATAACGCCGATTACTCTTCTGCATTAACCACGCTGAAATATTTAAGCAACAAACACCCCAAACCCAACCGTTATTTTTACGACTATATATCTATTCTTGGCTGGTCCGGAAAGAACCAGCTCATCGTAAAACACACTGACAGCATCTCCCTCCAACAAGCACCAAAATACGTATTAAACACGCTAGCAATAGCCCATCGACAACAATTAAATTTTATTGTCGCAGAAAGAATATATCGCGTAATGGGCAAGCGCTTCCCAACGTTTATCGATGGAAAAATAGGTCTCGGACTGGTCTTAACTGACCAACGAAAGTTTATATCAGCGCATCTACTTTTATTATCACTGCAAAAAAACCACCCCAACAACTTAAGCCTACTTAAGGCCCTTATTTATTTTCATGAGTCACAAGAAAATTATGTAGCCGCATTGAGAGTTTACCAGCATATTCTAAATATATACCCAAAAGACAAAGAAGCCTTGAGGGGAAAAATATTAGTACTGAACAGAATGGGCGCCGCACACCTAGCTAATAGCCTTATCGACAATCCGAAAGATTTAAACAATGAAGATATAGCACGAATAAAGACAAGTATGAGCGCTCACCAGATTCGCTGGTCGGGCATCCCTCAAGAAAATGAGAAAAACAGGTTTAATGAAATCGAACGAACTATTACAGGACTTGAAAGGAACATCGAAGATTTTAAGTCCCAATTTGGCGACACCTCTTCATATACACTCAATGCCCAATTTGATCTATTAGTTGCCCTTCGTGAACGTTATAGAATGAAGGACACCCTTAAATTGTACGACCAATTACTCCACTCAGACATAGAGATTCCTACTTACGCGCTTATAGCCGTGTGTGATGCGTATCTTTATTTAGAGCGAGCCGATGAAGCTGAAAGTTGTTATTTAAGTGCTAAAGAAAACATTAGTGAGGAGAACATCAATCTCGACCTCGCTCTTTTCTACGCATATGTCGAAAACGAAAAAATGGATATTGCTCAGTCATGGATCAAGCAAGTAGCGAGGAGACAGCCACTCTACATTAAAGGTAAAGGAGAGAAACCTTTTAAAAGGCCTAATCCAAAAAAGGTTTACGCTGAAACCACTTCGATTCTCAGTATCGCCTACACTGACAACTTAAAGTCTGCTGAAAGAAAAATCAAAGCCTTACATCAGCTTGCCCCCTACAATCCAGAAATTCGTAAAGAGCTCGCCAATATCTATTATTGGCGGGGATGGCCTCGCAAAGCCCAAGAAGAATATGATATTGGCCTCAACCAGGAGCCAAAACATCGCGGCCTACTCATAGGCAACGCAAGAAACCAGTTCGCGCTGAAGCACTATAATCAAGCAGAAGACAGTATTAGCACATTGCATAAATCATTTCCCGAAGATAAGGGCATTACCAAGCTAAATAAGCTCTGGGGAATTCACAATATGCGGGAATTTAAAACAGATATCAGCACCTCAAATAGCTCGGGTGGTGTTAACGGTAGTCGAGGAGTAGATATCAGTAGCTATTTATATTCTCGTCCCTTAAACAAAAACTACAGAACATTTATCCATCACCGACACAGTCAGGCAAAGTTCGTAGAAGGTGACGGGCTCCTCAATCTCGCTGGAATTGGTCTAGAATACAAAGCCCCGGACATCATTCTGATGACAGAAATTCACCATAATCATTATGACGACGACCGTATCGGTATCAATTTTAGTGGAACCTACGAGATAGACGATCATATGAGCAGCTCCATTTCCTTAGAATCATTAAGTAAACAGACGCCCTTGCGAGCACTTAACCAGGGTATATACGCCAAATCGATTTCTTGGGGTGGGCAGTATCGGTGGCATGAATCCAGATCGGCCGGCTTTAATTTAAATTATTTGATTTTTTCAGAGGATAACGAACGTAAAAGTATTAATGGGTACTGGCTGGAGCGCTGGTATAACCAGTATGATTACAAATTTTCAACTCGAATAGATCTTTATTCTTCTCGCAACTCGAAATCAAACACTATTTATTTCAACCCAGAAAATGATTTCGCAGGGGTAATCTCATTTGAAAATGAATGGTTGAGCTGGAGAGAATATGAAGATTCCTTCCACCAACGGATAATTCTAAGCTCAGGCTTTTACAATCAAAATAATTACAAATCAGGAGATACGTGGGGCCTTCAATATGAACACCGTTGGTCAACAAATTACCGACAAGAACTTATTTATGGCATTAAGCGTTCAAGCAACCTCTACGATGGTAATGACGAACTATCATGGAGCTACTACTTGTCACTCAACTGGAGGTTTTAATGGCTGTTCGTCCCTTTATACTTTCACTCCTCCTATTTGGTAGTCAGCTGTGCTTAGCCTCGACTGATTTCATCGCTCTTAGTTATCACGATATTCGAGATGATGTTGACGGTATTGTTGATCAAGATCAAATGGCCGTGAGTACCGACAATTTAATTGCTCAGTTTGAATGGCTAAAAGCACATGGCTATCACGCTATCAGCCTTAACGACGTTATAGCAGCACGCAATGGTCAAAAACCATTACCAAAAAATGCTTTTCTTTTAACATTTGATGATGGCTATAAAAGTTTTTACACCCATGTACTGCCCCTCTTAAAAGAATATAAATATCCTGCCGTTGTTGCATTAGTTGGAAAATGGTCGAGTACACCTATAGGCCAGAACGTTCAATACGGAAACAAGGCTTACAAACCCAGAAGTTTTTTTATGAGCCTGGAGGAAATTAAAACGATTAGCCAATCAAATCTTGTTGAGATTGCTTCACATAGTTTCGACTTGCACCAAGGAATTATTGCCAACCCACAGGGAAATAACCAACCCGCAGCGATAAGTTTACGGTTTGATAATAAGACCAACCTCTACGAAGATGAGCGCACCTATAGAAAAAGAATTTTAAAAGATTTGCAAACAAACAGTGACTTCATAAGCAAGGTAACTGGCATCACACCACGGACCATCGTTTGGCCCTACGGTGCATTTAGCCAACTCACTGAAGAGCTCGCTAAATCTACAGGTCATAAATTTTCACTGACACTAAAGAGCAGCATCAACACAAGTCAGCAAGGTAATTCAATAAGTAGAATACTTATTCAGGGTAACCCTCCTCTGGCAGATTTTGTTTACTCCATACGTCATTTTGGCGCCGAGGACCCTATTCGTGTGGCTCATATAGACCTTGACTATGTTTATGATGAAAATCCTTTACAGGAAGGAAGAAACTTAAGTCTTCTACTCGATCGCATCAAGGAAATGAAAATTAATACGGTTTTCTTACAGGCCTTTTCTGACCCAGACGGCGATGGAAATGCAGATGCGCTGTATTTTCCTAATCGCCACCTACCAGTAAAGCGCGATCTTTTTAATCGTGTAGCCTGGCAATTAAGAACCCGCAGCAATGTCTCAGTTTACGCCTGGATGCCCGTATTATCTTTTTTAATACCTGATACAAACAAGCTACGTGTAAAAAGCCTTATCGACGATTCATCAAGTCAGGCCACCGGATATTTACGACTCTCACCCTTTAATAAAAAAAGCAAGAAATTCATTGAGGATATATATGAAGATTTAGCACTACATGCCAATTTTTCGGGGATTCTCTTTCACGATGATGCATATTTAAGCGATTACGAAGATTTTAGTCCAGCTGCACTACATTCTGCTGCCAGCACCCTTGGTGTTCAAACCGTAGATATCGAAGGTTTAAGAGGGCCTTTGAAGCAGGAATGGCAGGCAATAAAAACCCATACGTTGACACAGTTCACTATCGATTTAGCGGAAAAGGTCAAGTATTACAGGCCTAATATCAAAACAGCTAGAAACATTTATGCCAATGTTGTACTAAACCCCAATAATGAAGAGTGGTTTAATCAAAACTATGCACAAATGTTACAAACATATGATTACACTGCCATTATGGCCATGCCCTATATGGAACTGGCAAATAATCCTACACAATGGTTGTTCAACTTAGTCCAGCATGCCGCGATTCATGATCCAGCATTCGACAAAACATTGTTTGAGCTTCAATCCGTTAATTGGCATACGCGTACAGACATCCCTAACAATACCCTTGCAGGTCAATTTCGTTTACTCATGCGCTTAGGCGTCAAACACCTTGGATATTATCCTGACAATTTTAAGGGAGAACACCCTAGCTTACATACCCTAAAATCCAATATTTCCCTAAACACCTCACCCTTGGCCTTTTAAGTGATGATTGAACTTTCTAGTATTAGCGATTTTCTTTTCGGCTTCGCTCTTTACTATCCATTATTTATGGCCTATTTATGGATGGCAGGGGCCCTTATTTACTATTTCCACTGGGAAAGAAAAGAGCTCGATACAAACCCACTATCCGGTTCCCCTCCTGCACCGGTAACAATTCTTGTTCCCTGCCATAATGAGGGAGACAATATCCGTGAAACACTACAACAACTTCTACACCAAAATTACCCGAGTTTTGAGATTATCGCCATTAATGATGCTAGTACCGACGATACAGGCGATTATCTCGATCAATTAGCAATGAAACACGAACAAATACGTGTCATTCACCTAAAAGACAATATGGGTAAAGCGACCGCACTAAACATGGGTGCAATAGCGTCAAAACACGAATTTCTTATTTGTATAGATGGTGATGCCCTACTTGATGAAAATGCTATTAGCTGGATTATGAAACATTTTACCAATGGCCCCCGCGTTGGGGCTGTAACGGGGAACCCTAGAATAAGAACCCGTTCTTCTCTCTTAGGAAAAATACAGGTAGGTGAATTTTCGGCTATTGTTGGACTTATTAAACGAGCACAACGAATTTACGGGCGAATATTTACCGTCTCGGGTGTCGTTGCGGGTTTTCGTAAAGCTGCATTGCACCGGGTGGGTTATTGGTCAACCGACATGATTACAGATGACATTGACATTAGCTGGAAACTTCAGCTCGATCACTGGGATATTCGTTTTGAACCCAGAGCAATGTGCTGGATTTTAATGCCAGAAACATACCTTGGCTTATTGAGTCAAAGGATACGTTGGGCACAAGGTGGAGTTGAAGTATTCATTAAATATTTCTCCAACCTTGGCATATGGAAATCGAGACGTATGTGGATGGTTTTTATCGAATTTATAACCAGTGTTTTTTGGTCTTTCAGCATTATCGTCACTGTAATTTTATGGCTTACTGGTTTCTTTATTGATTTACCAGAAGAAATTCGCGTCCACAGCTTACTCCCCAGCTGGGGCGGTGTTTTGTTAGGTATTACATGCCTTTTACAATTCGCAATTAGCCTCTCCATCGAATCCCAATATGAAAAGAACATTTGGAAGTACTATTTCTGGATGATTTGGTTCCCAATCGTCTACTGGATAGTCAATGTTATCGCAGTAGCATTAGGAATACCCCGCGCCTTACTGCGCAAAAAAGGTAGCAATGCTACTTGGATCAGCCCTGATAGAGGACTTCGTGAAAAATAAATTTATTATTGACACACCCGGACTACAGTCGCTAAGGCTAAAATATACGTCCACCTTGCTAACTTTAGTATTTTGGATTGTATGGTTTTATTTGTGGGTGCCACTTATCACATTGGCTGGCTGGTGGTTTCAAATACAACTTTTTCAGAAAGAAATGGTTGTCGTAGATGGGCTTGATGCTTTTTTACAGGCACTGCCGATATTTGTTAGCGTTGCGTTAGTACTAACCTGTATTCTTGGCCTTTGGGCCTTGTATAACTACAAACGTTTTAAAGGTATTGACCGGCGTAAACCTTTACCCCCTGTTGGAAGAGATGACCTTCTTCAACTCCTTCCTATTACAGAAAGTGAGCTTGACACGATGCAAGCGAACAAGATATCAACCGTAGAAATTACTGAAAATGGGGCAATTATAGCCAGCACTAAACCGTAATAGACATGATCTAGATCTTAATTAGTCAGCCCCCTTTACGGACCTCATCTTCAAGATAGCGAATCAAGTCAATAAATTCCGGTTCGCATTGGGGATTGACCTCAACTAATAGGCGATGGGCCTCTAATACACTACGCCGAGCTTCAGCTTCATCACTTTTGTCACACACCAGCTCTTCCAACTTCGGAGCTTTACCAACGACTGGGGGAGGCTCACGAATGACCGTAAATAACTCATCGAGGGACATCGTTTCCAAAGTTTTTAAAATCCCGGGATTATCACAAAATAATAGTGGCACAATACCGTAATCGCGTTTACTTAGTAGAGCGAGCTTTATTAATAAGCCCAATGTTGTACTGTCGACACCCTCTGTCTCAAGTAGGTCAACCAGTACACTTTTTACATTACACCCGCCTAATATACTTTCTACATAATGATTAAGCGAGGCACACAAAGTTACCCGCACATCGCCGCTCATACTGACCAGATAATTGCCATCACTCTGGCCAACAAGAATTTTTCCTTTATCCATGCCGTCTAGCTACCGTCATCACTGAGACATCATCCGGTGCATTTTCAATTGTATCAATGCCCAGCTCACGGCAGATAGCATCGTGTCCACCTATTGGCCCAACGCGTTCACAGGCCGCTAATATGAGCTGTTCTTTCTCCTCCATGGAGTCCCCCTCAACACAGTCCAATAGACCATCCGACACAACAAGTATTGTAAAGTTATCAGGAAGTGGCAGTTCTTCAATGGCCCAGCTAGCGTCTTCGAACAAACCAACGGGTTTACCTTTACCGGGTAAAAAAGCTACGTTGTTTTCAGTAATCATGATCGGTAAAGGGAGTTGTGCACCCATAACATAACGCATAATATGGCGCTGAGTATCAATAGAACCTGCAAAAATTGTTAAATGTTTATCAAGTTCAAGGGCCATAATATGCCGATTCACATGCTCGATCAGGCCTTCGGGTGCACTTAATAATACCGCTGGATCACCCTCATTGATATGCCGACGGATAATCTGGCGGATGATGTAGCTAAGCATAATGGTGACAAAAGCAGAAGAAGCACCATGGCCCGATACATCCGCCACATAGAAAAGTAAAAATCGATCAAAAGCAACGGAGTAACCGACAAAATCACCACTGAGAAAGAGCGAGGGTACAATCTGGTGAGAGGCCCTATATTCTCCCAGCTTAAGGGGACTAGCCGGCAGTAGGTTAAGCTGAACTTGACGCCCCGCCATCTGGTCCATACGTAAAATATTTAGGCTGTCCTGTAGCTCTCTATTGGCCCTTTCAAGCTGGCTTCGATAATCCATATTCTCCTGATAAAGATCCTTGAAATCACCGGCTCGAGTAATTGCTTGAAAAAGCTCATCTTTATTGAAGGGTTCTATCAATACATCAATGGCGCCGCGGCGGAAACTCACCGCGATATCTTCAGGTGTCGGATTGGTAAAAACAACAATGACAGCCAAGCCAGAATCCCGACAACGCTGAGCAAAATGTTCATCGACTTCACTGGCATGTTCCTCAGCCTGTATGTCGAGCAACATTAGTACAGGAAGAAAATCGGGGATTGCAGCAAGCCCATCATCCCGGTTTTCAACACATTTTACCTGCCAGCCTCCCGACCGCAGATCATCCTCCCACTGCTTCCTGCGTTGACTATTGGAGGAAACAATTAAGGCGCGACTATTTAGCACCTCTACACCTCTTTCTCTTTACTCGCCATCAGTATTAGCTACTGTACACCTGCTAATTATAGCCGTCATCTCCAAAGTCATCCTCAACATCACCGTCATTGACTAAAAATTTGCGGCGCTGCAAGAAAACGTCTTTGACAAAAGTGTATTTGTCACCTTGGACGAGTTTTTCAGCGTCAAGCAAACCAGCTCTAATAGAGATAGCCTTGGCACCATACAACTGATTTCGTGTGGGCACGTGATCCACTTCGGCAATAGGATTAAACACGCTGTCAACCAACAAGCTGGGGGCATCCCTTAAAGTACTAGGTCCCAAAAAGGGTAAAATCACATAAGCGCCTTCACCAACCCCCCACATCCCTAGGGTTTGCCCAAAATCTTCACCATCAGATTTTTCGAGGCCAGCATGCTTTGCTACGTCGAAAAAACCCGCAATACCGACTGTTGAATTTATCAGCAAGCGACCGCCATCATTGCCCGCCTGGCCAATTTTACCCTGTAATAGATCATTAGGGAGATTCCTTAGCTCTTCAAGGTTAGAGAACATCCGGGACACACCATGTTCAAAAAAGTCTGGCATTACATAACGATAGCCCTTCGCCACAGGTTTTAATACCCAGCGATCAGCCTTATCGTTGAACGCAAACATAACTCGGTTGTAGGCTTCCAACGGATCCGCCAAATCAGAACTCGCCGTCACCACACCAGGCAACAAAAAAACTGTCAATAGCAAGCTTTTCAGCCCGCGCTTTTCCATCAACATCTACTACACCACCACGTCATTAAATGTATTCAAGTGTAAACTGAGGCCCATTCTAGTCAATCTTGCCGCTTGATGATAGCCACTAGAAAAGACGTAATATCACACCTACACACAGACACAAAAAAGCCCCGCGACAGCGAGGCGTAAATAGGCCAATTTTTATTCAGTAGCACCGATTAATGGTATTTATACAGGCCTACAATCACAAGTTATTCAAACTGTTAACCTGCTTATTAATCGATATCTGTACAAGTAAATTCGTAGTGTAGATAGTAGTCCATTGATATAGGGCGACTCCATTGCCTGTCAAGCGCCCAGCCTTTTGGACAGTAGACAGCCATTTGTTGGTGTAGTGACGCCAACGCTAGATGGGGAGCCTCAATCTCGTATGCGGCACGAATAATAAACGTCGTTCCAGGTAAATGTACCGGCTTATTATGAGTGCTAATACTCTTGCCATCATCATGCTGTTGATTGTTTGAGGTTTGAGAAGATAAAAACCTAGTCTTGAGAAATTTTTCACGAGACGCCTGATCATAGATAACAATCGCTTTATCGTGACATTCGATAATGTTGTCAACAAAATTCATGTCATCAGCTGCATCGACACTTTCCTCACAACCAACCTGGGCTACAGGAGAACTTTGCTCAGCACTAACCGCTAACAAGCTAGAGGAATACGAAACGCCACACAACAATGAAATAACCAGTAAATAATTCATCAATGCAAAACTCTCTGACTCAATAACCTACAAACTGTAATAACTAGGAGTTTAGCGGTTCCCAGCTATTACACGACATAAATACCACAAGCTAGTCAGCTTAGAACTTGTGTTCAAGACCAACGCCGAGCCAATCGGAGTCGTCCATGGCTGCGCTTTGATCGAGTGTAGTGTAAAAGGTAAATAGCTTGGTTTTCTTCCCTAGTTTCTTATCAATACCGAACGACAGCATATCGGCATCATTGCCAGAGACGTCATCGTCAGATTCAGTGTACTGAGCTTTCAACGTGTAGTCGTTAGCCACTTTCCATTTGGCACTCATATGCCAGCTATCCTCATCCAGCTTGACACCAGTTACAGCACTATCGCCGTCTTCTGCATTTTGCCACATCGCCCCCAAGGTAACGGGGCCGACAGGAATTTGACCAACAACACGTAAGACATTGACGTAATCCTTACCCATACCCTGTGATGCACTACCCGACATAACATTTTCATCAGACGCTACAGCCAAATAAACACCATCAGTTTCAAATTGGGCCAGTACGGAGTAACTGTCGAAGGCGCCATCTTTATCATTGTCATTGCGGTCTTCGCCAAAGATAGTCGTAACAGAAGCAGAGAACCCACTAAAGCTAGGTGTCGTATAATTGACAATATTGGAGGCCCGAGTTTCACCGGCCATCACATTTTTAATATCACCCTCAAGATCATTGAAAAGATCAATTTTCTTTTGCGCCAATTTAGTCGGAGTATCGTGCTTACCGGCCCAAATCGTACCAAAGTCACCCTTCAAACCACCGATGATATTGCGTTGAGAAAATGTATCGCCATTGCCTTTTTCACCATCATCCCAAAAAGACTCATACTCTGCCTTATAAATCACGTAAAGCGTCTCCGTCAATTTAGCTTTACCCTTAACACCAATACGCGAGGCATTACTGTTTAATTCCATTTGCTCATCAGCGCCATTGTCATCGTTAACAACACTGATATTGACCTTGCCATAAATACTGCCATCGATAGGGCCAACAGCATAGGCAGAAACAGGAAGAGCCAGCATCGATGCGACAGCTGTGGCTAAAGTGGTTTTTCTCATCATAGTCCCCTCTTAATATTGGACGATACGCTAACAATAGAGGTCTTAGCCTCTGCTTTGAACTGAGCGTATTGTGGGAAGAGAATATGACAAGAAGCTTGCCCTTTTATGACAATTTGGTGACAAGACTCTTAACCTTACAAATCCAAATCTTATAGATAGCAGAGTTTTATAGAAACCTAAGCCTTGTAGAGAATTGAAAGCTCGATTAATTGCTGAATAATGCTCTCACCCATGGTGACTAATACCTCTGGTTCAGGGTGCTCTAACTCCAGTGCCACTTGTTCAAGAGCTTGTCGAGCATTGCCCTGACCATCTTCTAGTAATTGCAGTAATCGCATAGTGACCGCATTACTCTCAAAAAAGTGTATTTTCTCATCGGGGCCACGATACACCACCAAGGAGCTTGGCTGCTCTGGGACCTCTAAGGGTTGGTAATCAAGACTTATTTTATGCACTGGATAATTGTAATTTAAACGCCACGCCAGCGGCGAAATTTTCAAGCTGATGTCTAGCAATGATACGCTGTGATTAGATCCATTCTCTCCCTCTTGCAGATCTTTTGAAGGCCTCTCTCCTGGTAGTATCTCAGGCGACACATCGAGAGCTAGCTCAACCCATTCATAGTGAGCAAGTTCGCGAATAAACGGCAAATCATCCGCAATGTGCGCTTTTCCTTCACGAAGGTAAAGCAGAAACTCCTGACTGATTTCGAGAAAATAAGGCGTGTGGCAACGATGATCTCTGACAAACCCCCGTACCAACTGATGCCAATTATCGTCGCTCATTAAGCTGCGTAACACCGGAAAGCCGCCACTTAAAAAGGACTCGACGTTGTTGTAAATAAGATCCCGATAAATGGCCATGCGGCGATCTTCAATGTCGAGCGGCGCCGGATTGATAGCAGGATCTCTTAGATGGGCGGCAAAGCCAAGTTGCCCCGCTTGGAAACTTAGCTCTACCGCTTTGTCATTGCTGATCTTAGTCACTGAAATAAGCTGCTACTAAGTTTGCAATTCACTTTGATCGCTATCAATAGTGGAAAAGGAGGGCTTATTGGCATTTTTTTGTCGCATTTTTATTGTATAAACTTCGGCCAACAACTCATTCACCGGTGGCAAATTAAAATCGCGCTCAAGCAAGGTAGGGAAAACGCCAAAATGCCGATAGGCGCTATCTAATAGACCCCATACGGGATCGATCACATCCGCACCGTGGGTATCGACTAATAAATCCTCGTCCTCAACAAAATGACCAGCCACATGGCCATAGGCAATCCTTTCGCCCGGTAATGCAGCGAGAAATTTTTCCGCATCGTAACCGTGATTAATGCTATTAACGTAGATATTATTCACATCGAGCAAGAGGTTACAGTCAGCCTCTTGGAGTACAGCGCGAATAAAATCAATCTCACTCAATTCCTGCTGAGGTGCTGCATAATAAGAGATATTTTCAATCGCCACGGGCTGTTCTAAAAAGTCCTGAACTTGACGAATTCTATTGGCGACAAATTTCACTGCATCGCCCGTAAAGGGTATTGGCAAGAGATCGTAGAGGTGACCGTCATCACTACAATAACTGAGATGCTCAGAATAACAGCGCACCTGATGATCGCGCATAAATTGCTTAATATTTTTCAACAAATCCCAGTCGAGCTCTGCGGGGCCCGCTATGGACAAAGACAAACCGTGGCATAACAAGGGGTAGCGTTCTGTGTATTCCCGCAATTGACGACCAAAACGCCCCCCGACATTAATCCAGTTTTCAGGGGCTACTTCGATAAAATCAACAGCGTTATCAACACTCTTTAGTGCATCTAACAAGCTACGCCGTAGGCCCAGCCCTGCCCCTGTCACTGGGTATTTATTGGTCATTGTGAGTTACGATTTTCCGCCACACTTGCCCTCGCCACATTTCCCTTCGCCACATTTCCCTTCGGCTTCAGTTTTTTTGGCTTTGGCCTTACCTTCACCACACTTGCCTTCACCACATTTGCCTTCCGCTTTGGCTTTGGCCTTACCTTCACCGCACTTGCCTTCACCACATTTGCCTTCAGCGTCTTTGCCTGCCACCTCATAACCACTGCTCAGCTCATTCAGCTGAAAGGGGTTGCTAGCTGCAGAAGCAACGGGGGAAAGCGCAACTGATACCATAAATGCTGCACCGACTGCCCCAGCCAAAGGTTTTATTTTTTGTTCAGACATTACATATCTCCTAAAACACTGCGTTATTACAACATTAGTTACAACATTGATGTTATTTGCCCGCCTCAGTCATCGTGCAAGCTGCAATATATGACCGAGTATTGGGCGCTTAGTTTCCGCATAGCGGAAAATTTATAATAGCGAGGAAAGGCATACACTAACAAGTAAACCTTTAAACACACTTAACAAGACAAATATAAACTTTAACTGTTGTGTAAGGCAGCTTTCACTTTGGCCAACTGTTTTTGTAACCGCTTACTCGACACCGGGGCGATAGTTTTCAATTGTTGCGCAAAGCAAGACACACGATATTCTTCGATCATGTAGCGAAAAGCTTCAATTTCACAAAGAATCTCTTGGGGGTACTCCATAGCCTCGGTTTGCAGCACCTGCCACTCTTGCCAAAAGCCAGTAATTTCAGCCATAACGGCACTGTCCCTGTCACCATCACCAAGACGCTTATCCGCACGCACCAGCGCCGCCTGAATGTAACGCGGATATTGACGCTGCCAATGCAGTGATGTTTGGCTGACAAAGCCTGTACTGTAGAGAGCCGTTAACTGTGCTCGGATATCTTTAACCACGACTGGAAAACGCTGCCCATTTTCTCTCAATAACCCATATAAGGTCTTTAAGCTTGCTGCCTGCTTCAGCAGCAAAGACTCTAGTTCGTTGGCAATGGTAACGACATTAGCCTTGCCCTGTTCAACACAAGCCGCAAAGCTTTGTTGGTCACGGGGTATCTCATGCCCATCAAAACAGGCGGCTAAAAATGCCGCAAAAATAATTTCTTCGTTGAGCAAATCACGCCCAGGCAGATGCGCCGCTTTCAAATGAAGGTCTTTACCTTTGAGAAGTGACTTGCGTAAATACTTCGCAGACGTCGTGTTCTCAAGTATTGCCAGACGTACCAGAGCTGCCCGAGTTTTGTTTTTCGCCAACTCAGGGGTATCATAAATTCGTACTGACACACTGTCATTATCATCATTGAGTGCCGGATAAGCGCGAATTTCATGCTTGTCTTTCTTAATAACGCTCAGGGCTGGCAGTTCGCCAAAGTCCCATTTAGTGAGGCCCGACTTCTCCAATCCTGCATTCGTATCATCCTGGCGAATGGTTTCCTGCACTCGCCCTCTGTATTTAGCTTTGAGTAGCTCGAGATCCCGCACGCTCTCCAGCAACTTCCCCTGCTCATCAAACAGCCGATAATTCATGCGATAGAAAGCTTCAAGCTTGTCCGGTGTCCAGCAATCAAGGGGCACATCCACGCCACCCAATCGTTTGAGTTGCTTCGCCAAGCCTTCATGCAGAGGCCGATTGTCGGGCACCAGCAGCGGCACAACCTTATCGACAAAAGATGGCACCGGTACAAAATGTTTACGCCATTGCTTGGGCAAACCCTTCACAAGGGCAATGCACTTGTCGCGCAACAGGCCTGGCACTAGCCAGTCGAAGCGATAACGCGGTACTTGATTAAGATGCTCTACGGCCAAATCTACACTAACGCCATCCTGCTCATTGCCTGGTTCGAAAAGATAGCTCAGTGGATAATCGTGGTCGGCCCAGCGCAGGGTTTTAGGGAACTGCGCCTCCTCACTATCTAGCGGCTGGTTCTGAGTTAACAGCTCACGACTGACATATAGGAGTTGCGGCTGACTCTGCTCGGCCCGTTTACGCCAGCGCTCGAAGCTTGCAAGGCTAACGACCTCCTCGGGCAAAATTTCATCGTAAAACTGTTGTAGAGCCGACTCATCGGCAACAATATCGCGCCGTCTTAGACGATCTTCAAGTTCGTGCAGCTCATTGAGAAGAGCCGTATTGTGGGCAAAAAAAGCGACTTTCTTATTGCTGCTGCCTCGCCGACCACCGGAGCGACTATTACCGTAAAGCCCTTCTACCAAAGCCGATTGAATAAACACTGCCCTCGCCTGTGGGGGATCTATCTTGCCATATTCCACTTTCTTGCGTTCGACAATGGTCAAGCCATAAAGGCTTTGTTTTTCGTAGGCCATCACCTGACCGCGGGCTGCGTGATAGTGTGCCTCACTGTGGCTTTTTTTCACCAAATGCGCCGCTAATGAGGGCAACCACTCTTCATTAATGCTGGCGCAGTTATGGGCAAAGAGTCGGGTCGTTTCCAGCAACTCGACAGCCATTACCCATTTCGGTGGCTTTTTTGCCAAACCAGAGCCCGGGAAAACATGAAATTTGCGATTGCGCGTACCGAGGTATTCCCGACTCTCGTGGCGAAAACCAATATGACTCAATAAGCCCGTTAACAGCGCTTTATGCATACTGTCGGCGTCAGCAGGCTCCTTTTTATAGTCCAGGCCTAGATCACGACAAGCTGTATGCAGCTGATGATGCAGATCCCGCCACTCGACCATGCGTAAATAAGAGACAAACGATTTTTTACAGTATTTGGCAAACTGGTTGCGCGTCAGTGTCTGGCGCTGCTCTTCAAAATGCTGCCACAAGTTCAGAATACTCATAAAGTCAGAATCTTTATCGAGCCACTGGCGATGTTTTTCATCCGCCGCCTGGCGCTTATCGGCCGGGCGCTCACGGGGGTCTTGAATACTCAACATAGCGACGATAATCAGCACTTCACGCAGACTGCCCTGCGCTGCCCCTGCGAGTAACATTCGCCCCATGCGCGGATCGACAGGAAACTGGGATAGGGGCTTGCCGATAGAAGTTAATCGCTCCTGAGCATCGACGGCACCCAACTCTTTGAGCAATAAAAAACCGTCATTAATTAAACGTCTATCGGGCGGTTCGATAAAGGGAAAGTCTCGCACGGAGCCAATTCCCAGGCGCATCATTTGCAAAATAACGGCCGCAAGGTTCGTGCGCACAATTTCAGGGTCGGTAAATTCTGGACGCTGCAGGTAATCCTCTTCGCTATAAAGGCGAACGCAAACGCCGTCGCTCACCCGACCACAGCGACCGGAGCGCTGATTAGCGCTGGCCTGAGAAACCGGCTCAATAGGCAGGCGCTGTACCTTCGTGCGATAGCTGTAACGGCTAATGCGTGCATAACCACTATCAATGACGTAGCGAATACCGGGTACAGTTAAAGAGGTTTCAGCGACATTGGTGGCCAGTACCACACGCGTACCGCGATGCGCTTTAAAGACTTTAGTCTGCTCGGCAAGGCTTAAGCGGGCATATAGCGGTAGCACGTCGAGATGGGGAAGGTTGCGTTGGCGTATTTCTTTGGCTGCTTCGCGAATTTCACGCTCGCCGCTGAGAAATACCAGCACGTCTCCCCGTTGCGGCAGGCGCAGGATTTCTTCCAGAGTATTGGCAATACCGCTGGCCAGTTCTTCGTCTTCGAACAATGGCCGGTAATTAATTTCAACCGGATAAGTGCGGCCCGAAACCTCTATGACAGGAGCGTCATTAAAGTGCTTAGAAAAGCGCTCGACGTCGATAGTCGCCGAGGTAATAATCACTTTTAAGTCGGGGCGTTTGGGCAATAATTGCTTCAAGTAGCCGAGAAGGAAATCAATATTCAGGCTGCGCTCGTGGGCCTCATCAATGATCAGCGTATCGTAGCGATTGAGAAAGCGATCATTTTGTATCTCCGCCAGCAAGATACCGTCGGTCATTAATTTGACCAAGGTCTTATCGTTACTGTGATCCTGAAAGCGCACCTGATAACCCACGAGTTCGCCCAGAGGCGTATTCACCTCCTCGGCAATGCGTTGGGCGACGGTACGTGCAGCGATACGCCTGGGCTGGGTGTGGCCAATTAGACCGGTGATACCACGCCCCATCTCAAGACAGATTTTAGGTAGCTGAGTGGTTTTACCCGACCCCGTCTCACCGGCAATAATCACCAGTTGATTGCCGTCAATGGCTTCACGAATTTCTTCACGGCGAGCACTAACCGGCAGGGCTTCGGGAAAGCTTAAAGGTGAGACGAGCTGAGACCGGGCTGCAACCAAGGCCTCAGAGGCCTGCGCCTGAG
>JBFJYH010000002.1:0-114133 GCA_041622675.1 Porticoccaceae bacterium | reverse complement strand
TCCATGATGGACACATAGGCCGAGACGCCATCGGCCTCGGGTAGGGGGAGCTGGTCGAATTTTTCAATTTCAGGGAAGCTGACGTCAACCACTGCGCTGTTACCCGCCTGGCGCTGTTGCATCATTTCGGGCAAGCGGTGCAGTGTCTGGGGGCCAAATATTAGGTCAACGTGAGGCGCGCGACGGGCAATGGTCTCGCCTTCCTGGCTGGCCACACAACCACCGACGCCGATAATGAGGGCAGGGTTTTTGTCCTTCAATTTTTTCCAGCGACCCAGTTGGTGGAAAACTTTATCTTCGGCTTTTTCACGGATGGAGCAGGTGTTGAGCAGCAGCACATCCGCTTCATTGGGGTCATCGGTTTTTACCATTTGATGGCTATCGCCGAGCAGGTCGCCCATGCGAGAGGAGTCGTACTCATTCATTTGGCAGCCGTGAGTCACTATATGAAGTTTTTTGACCGGTGTCTGTGTCATGTGGGCTCCGCCGTTGTTGGCAAGGGCGGCGATTATAGGACTTCTCCGCTGCTTAGCCTAGGTGCTTGATCAGCGGTGGAGAAGTGGGACTGGGTAATGTGTTAGAATCGCGCGCCATTTCTAGCAGCAAGCAGTAAAACATTATGCCCAGTGAGCCAATCTACAAAGTCATTTTTTTCAACCAGGGCCAAGTCTATGAGCTCTATGTGCGTTCTGTTTACCAGAGTGAGCTGATGGGCTTTTTGGAAGTCGAAGAGTTCGTATTTGACGAGCGCTCGAAGATGATCGTCGATCCGGGCGAAGAAAAGCTCAAAAATGAGTTTGCCAGTGTCAAACGCAGTTATTTACCCTTGCACTCGGTGGTGCGTATTGATGAAGTTGAAAAGGAAGGTGTTTGTAAAGTCACCGATGTTAAGGGGGGGAATGTGACCCCGCTGTCTTTCCCATCAATGGTGCCGGGCTCTAAAAAAACCGATTAGGGTGGTGGCCAGCTAATCGTGGCTCACCCACAGGCCCGATAAGCCGAGTTTTTTTTGCAGTGCTAACGCTGCTTTTTCTGCGCCCGCTCTTGAGTTATAGCCTTCGGCTCTAATCCTGTGCAAGGTCTTGCCTTTGACTGTAATGGGTTTGATAGCCGCTGTGTCAGCTATTTTCCTTACTTTTTTGTAGAGATTGTTGGCGGTATTCGTATCGGAAAAGCTGGCAATATTAATGTTCCAGTTTTCAATTCTAGCGTCGTTAATTCCTCCGAGATTTTCAGGGTCTATGCTTTTCAAATCGCGTTGTGTTTTTTCTTTGACGCTTTCAGTACTGCTCTGACTATTGATAGGAGTTGTTAAAGGGGGCTCTTTGCCTCGTTGATCGAGAGCGCTTTCTTGTTGGGAGTTCTTTTCTTGAGCCTGGCTCGCGATATTTACAAGCTGCTCTTCAAGTATCTGCAGACGTGAGTTTGTCTGCTCAGCAGCTGTCGCGAGGTTGTCTGTCAGGGCGCCAATAGTTGTGGTTTGTTGCCCTTGGGTTTGCCTGAGATGGAGTAAGGCCTGTTCGATATCAACGACGTTGTCATTGCTTTTTTGTAGTTCTGTGGAAAACGAGGTGACTTTTTGCGCTTCAAGTATTCCAAGTCGTTGGCTTAATGTTTCAACTTCCTTTTGGGTCTGCCAAGCGTAATTACCGCTAAACAATGCCAAAGTCAGGGTAATGCTGGCGATTATCCAGGGCGCAGTCAGTGCTGATGGCATGGTAGGTGTGTGATGATTGTTGCCCGGTGGCGAAGGCTGGGAGGCGTGTTCGACCTTGTTGGTTTCACCCGTGGGCAAGTCCTGTGTTTCGTTAGCTTTGGCCGTTGCAAGCCGCGGCTCGGAAGCCGGGGACAGATTGCCTCTTTTGTTGGTGGCGCTGTCATTGTTCAGATCTACTTTAGACTTCAGATTCTGGATTCGAGCTAGGGAAGG
This sequence comes from Porticoccaceae bacterium, assembly GCA_041622675.1. GTDB lineage: Bacteria > Pseudomonadota > Gammaproteobacteria > Pseudomonadales > Porticoccaceae > Reddybacter. The sequence goes on along the minus strand of JBFJYH010000002.1, from coordinate 112,203 downwards.
GCTTAGGTTTCGGTTGACCTTATTAGCCATGGCCGTTTGTTTAGTGATCGTTTGTTGGAGCTTCCTGGGATTGTTCATAACTCGTGCTGTAACAGCCTACTCAGTGGGGGTAGTTGTTTGAAAGCACTAATTATGCCGTTTGAGTATTCTCCAATAAATGGGCCTTTAGTCACGGAATTTATGACAAATTAGGCGATGATTGGCTATGTAAATTTTTTGTTGTCATTTTTTTGACGTTTGTGTCGGTCGGCTGGCGTTTAGGTATGTGGCCCTTGGGTGAAGGTCTCTGTGATGTTGAGAAGGATATTACAGTGACAAATATATACCCGCCAAGAAATAACAGAGGGTGGAATGGACGAGAATGGGTAATAAAGAAAGGATTTCTGGGTTCAGAAATGGGAACGGCAAGGGGGCATTGTTGACCCGCTTGGCGGTTGAGCTGACTCGACTTGCCCAAGGGCGAGACCCGAAACTAGACTATTTGTTAGAGCAGTTAAGGCATTCTCTCCATGAAAGCGCCCCCTCCTCTGATTTTAAAAACAGCGCTGCCCGTTTTTTAAAATATATTGTCTCTGGGCATGTTGAGTTCGCGAGCGGTTTTGAGCAGTCTATTCAAAAGACAGCCATCGATTTGTTCACCGCGATAGAAAGTTGCTTTCCCGGGGTGTCGCAGATTACAAGCATGAAAGAAGATTTACTGCAGGTTGCCTCGTTGCAGGAAACCGTCGAACAGGTTGAAAAGCTCATCCCGGTGCTAGCGGGTATTGGAGAGAGGGAGTCCGGAGCTTTTGCAGATTTTGAGTCAGGTCGTGAGGGGGAGCTCTGTGCTGGCTTTCCTGCATCCGTTCAGGGAGAGTTTTCTCTGGCCCAAATGCTGGATATTATTGCCCCTGTTCTGAATCAATTACTCGATCAGTTGAATTTAATTGAACCGGGTGATGACCGGGTTGATCGTGTCAGAAGTGATCTGGTCCGTATCGCTAGTATGGATGAGTTGGAGACGGTGTTCGGCGAAACATTGCATTTGGTCGTCGATGTGGCACGACAGATTGATAAAGAAAGGGAGTACACCGAAGAGTTTTTGACACACCTGCGGTTGCACCTCAAGAGTCTCGAAGAGGGTATTAATGAGTCCGTTGATTTTGAAACGACACTAAAAAATGCCGATAAAATTCAGGTTGCGGTGGGCAACGAGATCGAGGGTATTGAGTCAGCTGTTGATGAAAATGTTGACTTGGATGTACTGAAACAAATAGTACGCACTCGAGTCGAGCGCCTATCTTCCAGAGTCTCAGATTATATCGCGAGCGAAAAACAGCAACTTGAAGTGGCTAAAGGTAAAGTTGATGAGCTGACCCGCCAAACGCAGATCATGAACAAGGAGGTAGAGGGTCTGCGTCACCAGCTTATCGAGAAACAGCAGGTGATGGCGGTGGACCCGCTCACGGGTGTCGCCAATCGGGGTGGCTTTGACAAGCGTATTGAAGAGGAGTTAGCTCGCAGCCTGCGTATTGGCTTTCCTCTATCACTATTGGTAGTCGATATCGATAAATTTAAGTTTGTCAACGATACCTTTGGTCATTCAGCGGGCGATAAAGTACTGCAAACTATAGCCAAATTGATGTCGAGCAGGTTGCGAGATACAGATTTTATTGCGCGTTACGGAGGGGACGAATTCGTAATTTTGTTGGCCGGCACGTCTGATGATGACGCTAAAACCGTGGCTCAGGGCTTTTGTGATGCTGTCAGACGTTGTGGTTTTCACAGTCAGGGTCGCTCAGTGGATGTCACGCTTTCTATTGGTGTTGCCCAGTTACAAGAGGGGGACACCAGTGAGACTTTCTTTGAAAGGGCTGATACGGCGATGTATAAGGCCAAGGATAAGGGGCGAGATGGCTGCGCTGTCGCTCTACTACCATAATTAAAGTGGCGGGCGAGCCTCAATAAAATGTCAATTGTCTGACGTTAAATTAACGGCGCCGCGCGTTGAGTCTTTCCACAGACGCTACGTAGCGTTGAATTTCCTGTGTGGTCTGTAAATTGACATTAGTGAAGCGGCATCCCAGTCGCTTTCGCGAGCTATGTTTCAGGTCAAATTCTCGTTTAATATCAGCTTCTATAATGATCAATTTATTGCCGAGGGCTTTAAAAATACACTGTGTGACCTTATCCCCAACTTCGAGTTGGCTATTGGCCGGTGCAGACAGCAGCGCACCACTGGTCGATATGTCGCTAATTTTAGCCTTGATTACCCGATTGCCGCTGAGAACGAGTCGAACCTCGGGAGAGGACATCATACTCACGGGGGTGCGGTAGCTGGCGCGGCGTTGATGCTGGTAAATGGCATCGGGCAGGCTTGAGCGATAGCGAATCAAGCCCTCATTTTCTCGCTGGGCAATAATCCTTGCCATAAACTCGGTGTTAATGCCCTTTAGCCAAGCGCTAGCGCGGTAGCTCTTATGTTCAAGTAATGCCGTATGGCCTTCGCTAGCGGCGAGCTCGTCAAGTTCAAGCCAGCTGTTTGTGGCATCAGTTGCTAAAATGATACTCATGAAGGCGCCATTAATACCTTCAATGGCCAGATTCAGGTGGCAACGGTTTTCTTGCAAAGTTCTGAGAATTAAAAGCTTATGTGCTTTTATTTTAATGCCATCGTCACGTTTTATCGGATGGGGGCTGTTGGCAGTCTCTTGTTCTTGCATAGTTTAGTACTGGCGCAGTGGCAGTCTGTTTATTTTAGTGTGTTATGTGCAGTTCTACAGTCCTGATCAAGCGCCGATGATAGTAGATTGTGCGGTGGGGACCGTTTTAGGCTTTACCTAAGGATGATGATAGGGAACGCTGCGCAGTTGTGCCTTTTGCGCTGTAGGTTTGCTCGGTTTCGATGTGACCGTGGCGTAAGATGTGAAGTGCTTGCTCGGCTGCTAGCTGGTTTTTTTTGATCATGGTGCCAGCTAGAAGGTTGTTTTCCTTGCAACGTTGACTCACATCTCGAAGAGCTTGCCAGTGCTCGTGGAGTTGCCGTTGGGGGTGCGCACTGAGTAGTGCTTCCATACCTAGCAAGCCCGGTGCGAACCCGAGTTTTACAAGGGCATCGTCGCGCTGGCTGTCCATTTCTTGTAGAGCCTGGGCGATATCCAGCTTTTTTTCAATAATAGTTTCTAAAGTGGCGATATTCTCTCGGGATAGCGCAGCTCTTTCTTCGTCTAGAACGTCGAGTAGCTCGAGGCTTAGAATTTTAGTTTGGTCGAGCAGAGCAATAAGGTTTTTCAAGGGATTACACCGATTTGATAATAAGAGCCAAGCTGATTTTGTGTTTAGGTCTAAAGCTCGGTCTAGAAGAGGTTCTGCTCAAAGTCGATCAATTTGTCAGCAATGCGATCAGTGTTGATGATGTAGGAGCCCTCACTCAGGGCCTGCTTAATACGTTCTACTTTTTCTGCGTTAAAGCTTGGTATTTCAGCGAGAGTCTTTTCGATTTGCTGTAGTTTGAGGGCCGAGTCAGTAACGGTAACCGTGCTCAACTCCCCTGTGTTTTGTGTTGCACTGCCTTTTTCGGTTGCACTGTCCTTCTCGAGGGAGACGGTGGGTGCCGTATCAGCTTTTTTTTCAGTGCTGGTGTTGAGCCCTGCGCTGTTGTTGATTGTTTGTTTAATTTCCATGGTGCCCTTCCTTCCCATTTTGTCGTGTCGAAACACTGACAATTAGCTTATCGGCATATTTATGAAAAACTTTAGTGCTTATGCGCAAAATAAATTTATTGGTGGATGTTGTCAGTCGGCTTGTACCGCTCCGGAGCTGAGGATAGTGCCTTCGACTATTTTACTGGATGACAAATTCTTCACGAGAATTTTTTCTCCAATTGCGCCGCCGCCTAAGGCAATGGCTGCGACGCTAACCTGTAGGCCTGGGCCGCCAGCTTGCAGGTCAACCTGCTGACCTTTACTAATAACATGAGGCTCGGCCAAAACAGCGCTGCTAAGTACGGCATTACGGGCTAAATTTCTTTTCAATACTTTACCTATAGCGTTTTCGGTACTGCTCAAATAGGCGCGGTGCAGCGAACTGGCGTCTCGTGTTTCTAGGGATACATCCTCTGCACTAATGATATGTCCACGTCGCAGCGGGGCGTTTGTCGTCAGCACCTGGCTGAAAGAGGTGACTTTAGCCGGTACATAAAGGGTCCAAGGGCGGGGGGTATGACAGCGCACACCAATGGTCGTTTTTCCCTGTAGATTCGCGCCCGGGGGTAAAAAAGCGTCGAGAGAGTTGCCGCAAGCGGGTAACGTTAAGCGAGTGTCGATGCTGCCAATGCTCACCGTCGTATTGGCTTGTCCCTCAATGTCACTATGATTAGAGAGGAAAGCTCGGGCCGTCACCTTGATATTGTCAATAGATTCGAAGGGTCCATTTTCTGCAAAAACAGACGCGGCAAGGCTTAGTAGAACACTCAGCAAAGGGAGAGCCGCGGTCATCATGGCTAACGGTGAGCCCACTCGGACACGATGAAATCTAATAGGCAGGGTAGTCAATTTTTTGGCGTCTTTTGCTCTCATGATCGCTCTGTGCAAAGGCTTGTTAATACCTAAGCAATATTTGGGCCGCTTTACCATTAGTCCGTTTGTTGGTTGTTCTCACTTACCCAATACACGTTGAGTTTGCCGTTGAGCGGCAGGGCATTGCCGCTAGATGATATGGGAATGCCGGTGATTTTTATAAGTCATTGAAAAACAAGAATAATAGGTTTTGGCATAGGGGTTGCTATGTCTAGGGCATAGCAGGTTAAGACCATGAATAGGAAAAAGACCATGTCCGTTCAATTGGGTTCCATTCTCGCCAAACACGCTCAGGGCCTTTATTTCCATGCCCAAAGGGCCGAATTATTGGCGGCTAATATCGCCAATGCAGAAACACCAGGGTACAAGGCGCGGGATGTTGATTTTCGCACCGCACTGCGCACCGCTAGTGCGGACCGCATGGCGCAGAACCACGATCAACACATCTCACTTGATAGCGATTTCAACGCCAGTATGTTTTATCGCGAACCGGCCCAGGCGTCGGTCAATATCAATACAGTTGATATGGTCAAGGAGCAGGCAGCCTATGCTGAAAACGCGGTGCGCTACCAAGTACATCTGCGCTTTCTCGATGGCAAGATTAAAGGCCTGATGCTGGCTTTGAGGGGAGACTAGAGGATGAGTTTAGAAGGTGTAATGCGAATTTCAGGTTCGGCGCTGGCGGCACATACTACGTGGCTCGACACCGTCGCCAGTAATTTGGCGAATTCAGAGGTCGTGAGTGGCAATGCTGGCGATGTTTATCGTTCGCGTCAGCCCATCTTCGCCACTGTGGCAAAACCCTTTGCAGACCCTCAGGATGCGCGAGGCGTCGTCGTCCAGAGTGTGGCTGAGATGGGACCACCCGGTAGAAAGGAATACGCGCCAAATCATACTTTGGCTGACGGTGATGGTTATATTTATCACAGCAATGTCAATACCGTCGAGGAAATGGCGAACATGATTGCCGCTTCCCGAGCCTATCAAAACAGCGTAGAAGCGATGAATACGGCAAAACAACTACTGGTACAGACCTTGAGTCTGGGCCGTTAAGGAGACGAGTGATGGCAGCGGATATAGCGAGTCTTTTAGGGGTTGAGCAAAGTGGTGGGCTGGGTTCGGTCCCCAAGAAGAAGGAAGAATTGGGGCAGGAAGAGTTTATGCGCCTGTTGGTAGCCCAGCTGAATAATCAGGATCCCACCAAGCCAATGGATAACGCAGAATTTTTGACGCAAATTGCTCAATTCAGCACGGTGGATGGTATTCAAGGTATGGAAACTTCGCTGTCAGATCTGGGGGCCTCAATGGTCTCTACACGTGCTATTCAGGCCTCCAGCCTAGTGGGTCGCGATGTGATAAGTGCTTCCAACCAAGCTGCCTATATCCCGGGTCAAGAAATCTCAGGGGTCGTGGCTATGCCGGTCAGTGCATCGGCCGTTCAGATACAAATATCGGATAGCCGTGGACAGCTCGTCAAAGTACTTGATATTGGCAGTGTTGGGTCGGGTATTCACAAGTTTGCTTGGGACGGGTTATTAGAGGATGGATCGTCTATTCCCCAGGGCAGCTATCAAGTGATGGCCAGCGGCCTCATTGATGGGGCAGCGGAGGCTTTGCCCGCTTTTGCCTCGGCTCGCGTCGCCAGTGTTTCGATTGGTGCCGCGGGGGCAGAAATTAGTTTAAACCTAGATGGTGGAGACTCGGTGTCCTATGCGGATGTTCTCCAGTACTTATAACAGCAAGAGGAATTAACCATGGGTTTTGAAACAGCAGTCTCGGGTATTCGCGCAGCGTCATCGCAACTTGGCATTATTGGCAACAACATCGCCAATAGTTCTACTTCAGGGTTTAAGCAAGCGCGGGGGGAGTTTTCCGATGTCTTTGCGTCCAGCGCACTGGGGGTGGCTTCCAATTCTATTGGCCGCGGTGTCGAGTTAACCTCGATAGCCCAGCAGTTTACTCAGGGCAATATCAGCTTTACTGATAGCTCCCTAGACTTGGCCATTAGTGGCACCGGCTTTTTTATGCTCGATGACGGCGGCACTACTCGCTTTACCCGCTCGGGCGCTTTTACCGTCGACTCCGAGGGGTATGTCACAAATAACGAAGGCCTGCGTTTGCAAGCGTTTACGGCTGATTCTCAGGGACAAGTTACGGGCCTAGTTGATGATGTGTGGTTGACGACCTCGCAAATTGAGCCGATTTCCACGGCTGAAGTTGATATCACCGCGAATCTTGATTCCCGAGAGGATGTGCCCCTATTGGCGTTTGCCGCGCCCTTTGATGCCTTTGCCTCCCCGCCGACGGCTCCCAGTGGCGATATGTTTAACGGTTCCACCTCCTTGACGATTTACGATAGTCTCGGTAACCCCCACGATTTGACCACTTATTTTGTCAAAACAACGACGCCTAATGAGTGGGAGGCCCACGTCACCGTTGATGGCGTAACCCCTGGTGGTGTGGCGGCACCTCAGACCTTGACTTTTGATAGCACTGGACAATTTCCAGCCACTTCTTTGCCGGTAGAGGTGTCTGTTGCTAATTACGAACCTCTCGACGCCAGTGGCAACCCAACAGGTGCTGTTGCCCCTCAATCTTTTGCCGTCGATCTTTCAACGACCACGCAGTTTGGCAGTGACTTTGGCGTGAGTTTTATCTCTCAAAATGGTTTTTCTTCCGGTCAGTTGCGTGGCGTCGATATTTCGGACACTGGAGTAATCTTTGCCCGCTATACCAATGGTCAATCCTTTGCGCTGGGCCAAGTCGCACTGGCCAATTTTGCCAACCAACAAGGTTTGCAACCTTTGGGTAGCACAGCTTGGGCAGAGACTTTTGCCTCGGGTGTGGCCACCGTGAGTAAGCCGGGCACTGCGGGCCTGGGTTTGATTCAGTCTGGTGCCCTCGAGGACTCTAATGTTGATATCACCCAGCAGTTGGTCAACATGATTACTGCCCAGCGCAATTTCCAGGCGAATGCACAGATGATTCAGACTGAAGATACTGTGACTCAAACCGTGATTAATCTACGTTAAGCGCTGAAAAGGCCAAATAATTATGGGTAATTATCTCTACACATCAATGGTTAGCGCCAGCCAAATTATGCGCGGCATGGCTGATGTCACCCACAACCTAGCCAATGCTAGCACCACGGGCTTTCGTGCCGACCTGTCGATGTTTAAGTCACTGGTTGTGCCCGGTGCTGTTAATGGTGGTGATTTGCCACTGTTCGAGCGCACCGGTGTCGATACGAGTTTTGGTGCTCTGCAAAACACTGGTAGTGATCTCGATGTTGCGGTGAGTGGTGAGGGCTGGATAGCCGTGGTGGCGGAGGGTGGTGAAGCCTATACCCGTCGTGGTGATCTGCGTCTGGATGCTCTCGGGCAACTTACCAATGGTGCAGGTCAGGCGATTGTCGGTGATGGCGGCCCGTTAGCGATTCCCCCCCATGCGAAGATGGAAATTGCTGCCGATGGCACTATCTCCATTCAGCCTCTCGGGCAGGGTCCCGACACTGTTGCTGTAGTGGGGCGCATCAAACTAGTTAGTCTCGATGCTGACAAACTCTATAAGGGCGAAGATGGCCTGCTGCGCCTCAGAGATGGTGCTGGCGCTCAAGAGGACGCCAATGTTTCATTGATATCGGGGGCACTGGAGGCCAGTAACGTCAACACCATTTCTACCATGGTAAAGATGATAGAGCTGCAGCGAAGTTATGAAACTCAGATCAAAATGATGAAAACCGCCGCCGATAACGATCGTGCTTCGGCGGCATTGATGAAAATGAATTGATGGTTTGCCAGTCGATTGACGGTTCAATAAATAGGTAATTGGGGAAAGAAAATGCAAGAATCACTGTGGATAGCAAAGACCGGATTGGACGCGCAGCAAACCCGTATGGCGACTATTTCCAACAACCTTGCCAATGTCAGTACGGCAGGTTACAAGCGCGGTCGGGCAGTGTTTGAAGACTTACTTTATCAAAACTTGCGCCAGGTGGGTGCTCAGACCTCTCAGGATACGGAGTCGCCCTCAGGGTTGTTGCAGGGGACGGGGGTGCGAGTGGTCGCTACTGAAAAACTCTTCACCCAGGGCAATCTTGAGACCACAGAAAATGCTCTTGATGTAGCAATTGAAGGCAAGGGCTTTATTCAGGTGCTGATGCCCGATGGCACAATCTCTTATACCCGTGATGGCTCAATGGCCCTCGACTCCGATGGACAGTTGGTTACCTCCAACGGGTATCCCGTCGAGCCTTCGATCACTATTCCCCAAGATGCCCAAACCATCACTATTGGCACCGACGGTATCGTTTCTGTGTTGGCGCCGGGTGATACAACTCCCTCTCAGGTTGGCACGTTACAACTGGCAGATTTCGTTAACCCCGCGGGCCTGCAGGCCATCGGCAAGAACCTTTATTTAGAATCTGGCTCCAGCGGCAATCCGCAAACTGGCAATCCGGGACTCAATGGCTTGGGCTCAATTATGCAGGGGTACGTCGAGAGCTCGAATGTCAATGTGGTGGAGGAGCTGGTGTCGATGATTGAAACGCAGCGTGCCTACGAGATGAATTCCAAGGCGATTTCTACTACCGACCAAATGTTGCAGTACATCAGCAACAACCTCTAACGCCGCTTGGTGCGGGCTGGAATTGAATGATGAAAACACGATTTCTCAAGTTGCTAAAACCCTTGGTTGTGTTGGTTGCAATAACCGGGCTTAACGCATGTACGGTCGTGCCGCAGCAGAGCGAGCCCGGTTATGAGAGCGTTGCACCTATAGCCATGGTGCCCCCAGCGCGCAATACCGGGAGCCTGTATCAAGCCGGGTACGAGATGGTGTTATTTGAAGATCAACGCGCCAGCCGGGTTGGCGACATTATTCAAGTTCTGCTTGTGGAACAAACTGACGCCGCAAAAACGAGCAAAACAGAAATCGATAAAGATAGTAAGGCCTCGATGGCGGCACCGACAGTGTTTGGGGAGGTTCTGGATGATCTAGGCCTTGGTGTGGACTCAAGTTCGGAGTTTGAAGGTGAGGGTAAGAGTAATCAAAGCAACCGCCTCAGCGGTAGTATTGCTGTTACCGTCGCTCAGGTACTACCCAATCGGAATCTGGTGGTGCAGGGTGAGAAGTGGATACAAATCAACCAGGGCGGTGAGTTTATTCGCATCAAGGGTATCGTTCGACCTTCCGATGTCAGTTCAGACAATACCGTGCTGTCCACTCACGTTGCCAATGCCAAAATTTCTTATGGGGGCACAGGTGCCCTCAATGAATCGAATGTCACGGGCTGGATGGTTCGTTTCTTTATGGGTCCTATTTGGCCCTTTTGAGTGAGCCCTATTGCCGACGATACGTTTTCGCCGTCGGTTTGGTGAACAGGAGAAAATGATGATTAAGTTGCAGCGAATTGAATTGACGCGAAGCGTTCAGCGGCTGGGCACGATCTTTTTTATCGCTGTGCTTGCGCTCTGTGCAATACCGCCTGTTGCGGCAGACCGCATTAAAGACATCACCGCCATTGCCGGTGTGCGCTCCAACCACCTCGTGGGTTACGGTCTGGTCATTGGTCTCGATGGCAGCGGTGATTCGACCAATTCAGCACCCTTTACCGTGCAGAGCTTAAAAAGCATGCTGTCTAAGTTTGGGGTCGTGGTACCACCAGGTGTTAACCCCTCACTGAAGAATGTTGCGGCCGTGATGATACATGCTGAATTGCCTCCTTTTGCCAAGCCGGGGCAGACGATTGATGTCACTGTGTCCTCCATCGCCAATGCTAAAAGCTTGCGTGGAGGCAGTTTGTTAATGGCCCCCTTGAAAGGTGCCGATGGTCAGACTTATGCCATTGCACAGGGCAATATGGTGGTTGGGGGCTTTGGTGCTGAAGGGGGTGATGGCACCAGTGTCACCGTCAATATACCCAGTGTTGGGCGCATCCCCAATGGCGCGACGGTCGAGCGGGAGGTACCGACACCCTTTTCTCAGGCGGGACCGATTGTGCTTAATTTAAAGACGCCCGATTTCACCACGGCGATGCGCGTCGCAGAGAAAATTAATGCCGTCGTTGGTGCCGGCAGTGCGCTGCCGGTCGATAGTTCATCGGTTCAAGTACAAGCACCGGTGAACCAAAGTCAGAAGGTGGCTTTCTTGGCTATGTTGCAGAGTATCGAAGTAGAGCCTGGCGAAGCCGCAGCGCGGGTCATCGTCAATGCTCGCACTGGCACCATAGTGATCGGTAGCCATGTGCGTGTAACCCCCGTTGCTGTGGCTCACGGTAGTCTCACTGTCTCGGTGTCAGAGTCCTATGATGTCAGTCAGCCAGAAGCGTTTGCCCGCCGTGGCGGCACTGTGGTGACGCCGAATTCCGGGGTGGCCATTACTCAGGAGAACAACCCCATGTTTGTTCTTAGTTCTGGCGTTTCACTGCAAGATCTGGTCAGAGCCGTCAACAATGTGGGTGCGGCCCCCGGTGATATGGTGTCGATTCTTGAAGCCCTCAAGCAGGCGGGTGCCCTGCGCGCCGACTTGATTGTGATCTAGGGGTAAATCATGGCCATACAAACGCTTGCCAGTTCATCAGTCGCCGCGCAGCAGGTTTACCACAGTTTTGACGGGTTTCAGCAAATGCGCGCTCAGGCGCGCAGTGGTGATAGCGAGGCGCTATCAGGTGCCGCCAAGCAGTTTGAATCTGTCTTTGTGCAAATGATGCTCAAGGCCATGCGCGACACCGTGCCCGAAGGAGGCCTGTTTGACAGTGAGACATCTGATTTTTACGAAGGCATGTTCGATCAGCAAATTTCTCTCAATATTGCCAATGGCAAAGGCATGGGTCTAGCAGAGGTTATTGAGCGCCAAATGAGTGGCATGCAAGGTGGTGCGCCTGAGGCTCATGTTTCGGGGCAACTGGCGCCTTTGACCATGCCTGAGCGCTCGCCCTTTAGTGCCCTGACGTCGGTCAATCGTCCTCAGGCTATCGATCCTGCGCGTGTTAATTCAAGGCTGCTTAATCATTCCAATGGGGTGCAAGCTCGTTCTGCAAGGGCTGATCGATGGGCGCCCGATAGTCCCGAAGCCTTTGCCGAAGCGTTGCGGCCCTACGCCCATAGCGCCGCTGAAAAGCTCGGGGTGAGTGAAAACTTGCTGATCGCCCAGGCGGCCCTGGAAACCGGTTGGGGGCAGAAAGTGATGCCGCGCAACGATGGCGGCAGCAGTTTTAATCTCTTTGGTATTAAAGCGAATACCAGCTGGGAGGGCGATAAAGCTAGCACCGCAACCCTCGAATACCGAGATGGGGTAGCTCTGCGTGAGCGCGCTGATTTTCGCGCCTATACGTCCTTCCAGCAGTCTTTCGATGATTATGTCCGGTTTATTCATGAGCAGCCACGTTATACCGAGGCCCTCGAAGCAAGTGATGACAAAGGTTATGTCGAAGCCCTACAGCAAAACGGTTACGCCACGGATCCTGCTTATGCTGAAAAAATTCTCGCGGTGAAGCAGCGGCTCGATCGCGATGACGACAGTCTATTGGCGAAGGGTTTAATAAGCCGTGGAGACAGGAGCTAAACTTATGGCCGACTTATTAGGTATCGCGTCATCGGGCCTCGGGGCCATTCAACAGGCTTTGAAGACCACGGGGCATAATATTGCGAATGTGAATACCGAGGGCTATAGCCGCCAGGTCGCCGATTTCACGACGCGCTCCTCCCTGCGGATCGGAGACTCTTTTTTAGGCAGGGGGGTTGAAATTGGCACCGTACGTCGCGCCTATGACAGCTTTGTCGTCGATGAGCTGCGCAATCGGGGTAGCAAGCTTGGCATGGCCAGCACATTTGAGTCGCTGGCCACAGGGCTTGATCGTTTAGTGGGAGATAGTGACAACGGCCTTGCCTCGGCCCTTGACGGTTTTTTTAACGCCGTACAGGGTGTTGCCAATGACCCGGGGAGTATTTCCGCTCGGCAAGTCTTGTTGTCCGATGCGAAAATCCTCACCGATCGATTTACCCAGCTCAATGAAAACATGCAGGGCTTTGAGCGCGATACTAATAATCGAATTAGCTCGTCGGTGAGTGAGATCAATGAGCTGGCGACGAATATTGCTGAGCTTAATGCTGATATCACGTTTGCCCTAGGGAGTGGTGGCGAGCCCAATGATTTACTTGACCAGCGCGACGCTCTATTGTTGGAATTGTCGAGTAAGGTCGGCATTATTACCCTTGAACAGACCGACGGTGCGGTCAATGTTTTTGTCGGCAAAGGTCAGTCATTAGTGGTGGGTGGTGAAGCCCAGCAGCTACAGGTTGTGAACAACGCAGTCTATCCCAACCGTTTTGAAGTCGGCGTCTCGCTACCGGGTGGGGCTACGCAAATTATTTCTCAACAAATCAGCGGTGGCGAATTACAAGGGGTGCTTGATTTTCGCTCGCGGGTGCTCGACCCGGCAATGTCTGAACTGGGTCGCGTCGCTGTTGCCATGACTGACCTCTTCAATGCGCAGCACCATTTAGGCATGGATTTAAATGGTCAGCTTGGCGGTGATTTTTTTAGCCCTCTGTCGCCCACTGTTATCACCTCGGCTAACAACAGTACAACAGCGCCAGTGGCGACGGTCAATTTGGCGATCGACAACGCCTCCGATCTCGAAGCCTCTGACTACCTGTTGGTGTACGACGGAGCCCAATGGGGCTTAACGCGAACTGCCGACGGCACATTCTTCAGCGACCCTGCGGGCAACTTTGCTGTCGATGGTCTGAGCGTGAGTGTCGGTGGTACGCCGGCGGCAGGGGATAGCTTTTTACTGCGTCCGGTGTACGGAGCCGCTGGTCAATTTAACCTTCAGTTATCGGCACCTGAACAATTTGCTGCTGCGGCCCCGGTGGTTTCCTCCCAGGCTGTCAACAATAGTGGCTCGGGGACTATAAGTGCCCTCAGCGCCAGCTCGACAGGGGGGCTGCCTCTAGCCGGAGATATCAGCCTTAGCTTCAACCCCGATGCTCTGGGTGTAGGTATCCCGGGGTTTGATGTGGTTGGTGGTCCGGGTGGCAGCCTCGCCTTTGACCCCGCCACCGAAAGCAGTGGTAAAACCTTTACCTTGGTGGGCTCCGGCGACTTGAGTTTTACCCTTGGTGGTATTCCCGATAATGGTGATGTGTTTACCTTGTCGGCTGGCTCAGGGGCTCCTGGCGACAACCGCAATGCACTGTTGATGGGGGCAATGCAAAGCCAGAATTTGGTCGATGGCGGTACGGCAACTTTTGGCGAGGCCTACAGTGGCATGATCGGCGGGGTCGGTGTCGCGACGCGTCAAGCTCAGGCCAACTTGCAGGCCGAAGACAGTTTAATGAATAACGCCGTTGCCGCTCGTGAGGGGGTGTCGGGTGTTAATCTCGAACAGGAGGCGGCGGAACTGGTGCGGCTGCAACAAGCCTATCAAGCTGCGGCTCACCTAGTGGCGATTGCCGATACATTGTTTCAAACCCTTCTCGGGGCTACGCGGCGTTAAGCCCGCAGTGAGTAAACTATGACAATTTCTAGCGCACAAATTTTCCGTCAAGGTATCAACGCCATTCTCAGTCAGCAGGAGGCTCTGTTGCGTACCCAGGCAGAAATTTCCAGTGGCAAACGCATACAAACTCCCTCCGACGACCCCTCTGGAGCGGTGAAAATTCTCGACCTCGAAGAACAAATTGCCACCGCCGAACAGCATCTGCGCAACGGGCTGGTTGTGCGCACCGACCTCGCCCTCGAAGAGAATGCGATGACCGGGGCACAAAATGTGTTACAGCGGGTGCGTGAGCTGGTGATTCAGGCCAATAATGACACGCAGTCGGAGAGTACTCGCCAAAGTATTGCCACTGAAATTCGCGCCCGGCGCGATGAGCTGCTGGCTTTGGCCAATACGCGCAATGGCAGCGGCGACTATCTTTTTGCCGGCTTTCAGACAGACAGTCAGCCTTTTAGCATCAGTGGTGGCAGCTTGGTTTATCACGGCGACCAGGGTCAGCGGAGCGTACAAGTGGGCCCCTCGTCGCAGATACCCATCAACGACCCCGGCGTCGACGTTTTTCAGTTGATTAAAAATGGCAATGGTACGTTGAGTGTGGACGGTGCGAGTTCAAATACCGGTTCGGGTATAGTGGAATCCTTGAGCCAGAGCGGCAGCTTGGTGAGTGACACCTATGCGATCAATTTTATTCAACTCTCCCCCACTGACCCCATCACTTATGAAGTGCGAGATTCGTCTACGACGCTGGTGACTTCGGGCAATTATGTCAGCGGCGAGTCAATCAGTTTCAATGGTGCGGTTATTGTCCTGAGTGGTACACCTGCCAATGGGGACAGTTTCACGGTAAGTCCCGCAGTGAACCAGGATGTCTTTGCTACCCTTAACAATATTATTGCCGCCCTGGAAGCGCCCTCTACCGAGCTTGCCGATACGGCACACTTTCACAACGCGATGGGCAAAGGCTTGAATGATCTTGATCAGGCGATGGATAATTTTTCACGTATTCGCTCCAATATTGGTTCTCGCTTGAATAACCTCGACACCCAGACCGAGGTTAATGAGAACTTTCTGTTGCGTATGAAAGAGGCCGCCTCGCAAGTGCAAGATCTCGACTATGCTGAGGCCATTAGCAGGCTTGGCGCCCAGTCGACTTCATTGGAAGCCGCGCAAAAAGTCTTTATTGAAGTGCAGGGACTCTCGTTGTTTGATTTTCTGTAAATTTATTTTCTTCAATCCCTGTTTACCGCTGTATTAAAACGCCAGTTTCTTATTACAGGGGCCTTTTCACTCGTGGTGGCCAATTCTTCTGGCTCAAACGTCCCTTGAATTTGAACTGCGTCACAAAAAAAATTGTCTTACTCCGTTTCTCCAAAAAGTCCTAAAGATTCTCCCGCTCCTGTCGATAACTAGTGCGGAGGCAGCATTTACTCATGGTATTGGCAGCAAGCCATTTACACAAAGTGCTAACAAGTGTTTAACCGGGAAGGTGCCGCCGTATTTGGCAAGATCGATAAGTCAACAAGACAAGCAGACAAATGTTTGCGCAGGAGCTAAAAATGCCTCAGTTTATCAACAGTAATATCCCCTCGCTCACCGCTCAGAGAAACCTCAATACCTCACAGAATACCTTGAGTACATCTTTGCAACGCTTGTCCTCTGGTTTGCGTATTAACAGTGCGAAGGACGATGCGGCCGGTCTGGCGATTTCAGAGCGCTTCACGACTCAGATTCGCGGTCTCAACCAGGCGGCTCGAAACGCCAACGATGCGATCTCTCTGGCACAAACTGCAGAGGGAGACCTCGCCGCCATCACTAACAACTTGCAACGTATTCGCGAGTTGTCGGTACAATCAGCCAACGCCACTAATTCCGCATCTGACCGGGTGGCTCTCCAGGCAGAGGTGTCAGAGCTTATCTCTGAAATCGACCGGGTTTCCTCAACCAGTGCCTTTAACGGTGTTAAATTACTCAATGGTTCTTTCTCCGCTCAGCAGTTTCAGGTGGGAGCCAACGCGGGCGAAACCGTAACCATTTCCTCTATTGCCAGTTCGCGTACTGCGGACATTGGGCAGGCGCTTACGGTAACGGAAACAGGGGGTGCTTTGACAGGAGCGTTAACAGCGGGTGATCTCACCATCAATGGCACTGACGTTGGTGCCGTAGCACAAGATGCAGCGGCTATCGCAACGGCGATTAGTGCGACAAGCGCTGATGTTTCAGCTACAGCAACCAATGCACAGACAGCTATCACCTTTGCCAATGTAGTGGGTACCGCGGGTGTGACAGCAGTGACATCATCCGTTGCTTTAGGTGCCTTCACGGTTGGTGCGGATGACGATGTCACGAATACCTTTAGTATTACCTTTGATAATAGTGGAGATGGGGGCTCGGATTCGCTGGTCATAACGTCTACGCCTAATGATGCAAACGACGGTAGTGATTCCGCGGCTAATTTGGCGGCGGGCTTTGTGACCGCAGGTTTTGCTGCCGACGGCACGGGTACAGTCGACGGGTATAGCCTTGATTTGGGCGCGTCAGCAACTATTAGTGCGGCAATTACTGCGGGTAACTTAACCGTACAGCGCGTCGATGGTATTGAATTTAGTACCACTGAGGCTGCAGCCGGGTACGCCACTACTGACCCAGGCTTTGCTAATACAGCAACAACAACCAACGGTACACAAGCGGTAACCGCTGTAGCACCTACATATACTTTGTCGATAGATGGTACAGCTTTGGATTTCACTACTGATGGTGCAGATGGCACCATTACGGCGGCGGAAGTTGGCGCGCTGATCAATGCCCTTGACGGTTACACAGCTTCGGGAACAGGCACTACTTTGTCCATCACTAAAGCGGATGGTAGTAATATCGTACTGCTTGAAGGGGGTTCTGATTCGGATGCTACCGAAGGCCTGGTGGTTGATGGCAGCGCTGCCGCCGCTTCTGAAACCTACCGCGGAATCGTTGCTGTAACTTCTGCCGGAGCTGATTTAGTCGTCGCTGGTAACGCCCCTGGTAATGCGGGTTTGTCGGCAGGTACGTTTGCAGCGGCCTTAGCGGGCACCACGAT
This sequence comes from Porticoccaceae bacterium, assembly GCA_041622675.1. Lineage (GTDB taxonomy): Bacteria > Pseudomonadota > Gammaproteobacteria > Pseudomonadales > Porticoccaceae > Reddybacter. The sequence goes on along the minus strand of JBFJYH010000002.1, from coordinate 95,072 downwards.
TGCCGCAACTGATATTTCTACGGTAGCCGGCGCCAACGCAGCCCTTGCCTCGGTAGATGCGGCTCTGACTTCGGTTAACGGCAGTCGCGCCCAGTTGGGTGCGATTCAAAACCGCTTTGACTCGGTGGTGTCGAGTATTCAAACCGCCAGTGAAAACCTTAGTGCGTCGCGTAGCCGGATTCGTGACGCTGACTTTGCCTCCGAAACGGCTCAGCTAACCCGGGCGCAAATTCTGCAACAGGCGGGTGTGTCAATCTTGGCTCAGGCCAACTCGCTACCACAAAACGCACTCGCCTTGCTGCAGTAAGGGAAAAGGGCGTGATATGAGTTTCAAGGCTAATCGCCATTAGGCAAGTAACCGACGCTGTTTGTAACAGTGTCGGTTTTTGTGGTGGCGCGTTTTGTTTTGAGCAAGGTGAATATTATGGATACAAGTAACCTAACATCGGCGGTCGCATCGGGACATAAGTCTCGACAGGGTACAGGTGTTGCCGTAACGACTGACAGAGCTAGTCAACGTCCAGAGTCTACGCCGGCGAATTCGCTCACAAGGGCTGAGCAAGAAAGCACTGTTGACAGCGAAGTGGGATCGCAAGGCCCAGCTGCGGCATCTGCTGATGAAGCTGGGCAAAACCAAAGTCGCATTCAGGATACTCTGCGCAAACTGAACGGTTTGTCGCAAACCTCTATTGCGTTTTCTCTGCATGAGGAGACTGGCCGCACCGTGATTACAGTCAGTAACAAAGAATCGGGAGAAGAAATACGAGCCATTCCCAGTGAAGATTTTTTGGCGATGGCGGCGCGTCTGGAGGAAACGCTGAGTAATAGCGAGGGTTTACAACCCGGTTTGTTGGTAAGCAGTAAGGCTTAGCAGGGTGATGTCTGACACTGTAATCCAGTGTGCACCACCGCTGGCTAGCCAGCGGTGGTGATTTAGGTTGGTTTTTGCCGCAATGCGGCGTGACCTTGCCACGGCTTGGCAGCCCAAGCGTGTGTTGATGCTAGATTTGCAATAGGTGCTTACTGAAAGCGCTTCGAATAAGCGGCTTTAGTCAATTTGGCCTCTATTTTTAAGGGCGATTATTTTTTTAAGGTTGGTATGTTTTGTGCAGTGCTTGGTGTGTTGACTGTAAAACGTGAATCTTAGACTAAAGTTTTTTCGGTTAGCTCGACAAGAAGATAGGGTTGGTGTTTTTTTGCGCTTAAACCGGTGCCGTGTGCTAGGCCCTTGAGTGAGGTCATGGTGGGGGTGCGGTGTAGCCAGTGGGTAGGCCCGCAAGTGCTACATCAGTGTGGAGAGAGCCCGCTAATTAATAGGCGAATAAAATGGCAATTACATCGAGTGGTATTGGTTCGGGACTCGATATTGAGGGTCTGGTAACGCAGTTGGTTGCCGCCGAGCGTTCGCCTACAGAGAATCGCCTGGTGAAAGCGGCTGCCGAGTATCAGGGCCAGATATCCGCTTTTGGTGCCTTAAAAGGTGCTTTATCAGGCTTTCAGTCTTCTTTGAGTTCACTGCAAAGCCTGTCGACCTATAACGGACGCAATGCTGCGGTAAGCGATAGTGATGTGTTGGCAGTGAGTGCCGGTAGCACGGCAGCGGCGGGTTCCTATTCCATAGAAGTTAACAGTCTGGCCAAAGCCCACTCATTGGCTTCTGACAGCTACACGGCAACTACCGATATCGTCGGAGAGGGAACCCTCAGCTTTCGCTTTGGTAGCACAGACTATACGGGACCAGATCCGGGCCCAGAGTCGTACAATAGCTTCACTTTGAACGCCGATAAAGCGGCAAGCACAATAACGATAGACAGTACCAATAACACGCTGGCTGGAGTACGCGATGCCGTAAATGATGCCGGCATTGGTGTTAATGCCTCAATCATCAATGACGGTAATGGCTTTCGACTCTTGTTTACCTCTGAGGACACCGGTGCTGAGAATAGTCTTGAAATTTCCGTGACAGAATCAGGTCCGTCAGGTTTGTCTGCTTTTGCCTTCAATGCCTCGACGACGAGTTTAAGCCAAACAGTGTCGGCACAGGACGCCAATTTGACCGTGAATGGTTTGCCGGTGACGAGTGCTTCAAACACGGTAAGCAGTGTCATTAATGGACTCGATGTGACATTGAAAGCAGAAACCACAGGTGTGCCGGTGGAGGTCAGTGTCTCGAGAAATTCGGCGTCGATTAAAGGCGCACTCAACAGTTTTATGGCGGCCTATAACGGTTTAATCGAGACCACTAATGCGCTCTCTAGCTACGACCCGGCGACTAAAGAAGCGGGTTTGTTGCTGGGTGACGCGACCTTGCGCGGTATTAGCGGTCGCTTGCGTAGCGAGCTAAATACCGCAATCAGCGGTGTCGGGCCTTATAACACGCTGGCCAGTATTGGGATGACTACTGATAGCGACGGTAAACTGGTATTGAATCAGGCCAATCTCGATAAAGTCATGGCAGAAGATTTTGATGCCTTGTCTGCGCTGTTTGCCGCCCAAGGGGCGCCCACTGCCAGTGGCGTCACTTATGTTTCTTCGAGTGCTAACACAGCGATTGGCGATTATGCTTTGGAAATATCCCAACTGGCGACCCAAGGTGTCAATACGGCGACGGCTTCGGCGGGTTTTCTCGCGGCGATGGATATTACCGCGCTCAACGACAGTCTTAAATTGAAAGTCAATGGTGTTCAAAGTAGCGACATCACACTCAGTCACGCAACTTATGCCAATGGCGACGCGTTGGCTGAGGAGTTGCAAACCAAGATTAACGGCGATGAGAATTTTAAGGCTGGCGGGATTAGCGTTACGGTAAGTTTTGACAGTGGCAGTGATGTCTTTTCTATTACCTCCGAGCGCTATGGTTCTGACTCGCAAGTAGAAATTACCGAGGTCGATACCAATACGGCCTCGACCCTAGGCTTTAGCCTATCAACGGGCACTGATGGTGTTGATGTTGAAGGAGCAATAGGCGGCGTGAGTGCAACTGGGGTGGGCCAGCGTTTGACAGCTGCTACAGGTTCTGAGGCGGAGGGCTTGGCTTTGCTGATTACAGCCACTAGCACGGGGTCGTTGGGCTCAGTTAATTTTACCCGGGGCCTAGCCGATGGGCTTGATAGCTTGCTCGATAACTTTCTCGGTGTTGATAATATTCTCGAAGTACGCCTCGATGGCCTACAAGAGCGTATCGATAAACTCGATGAAGATGGGCTTGCTCTCGATAGGCGCATGGAGGCACTGGAGACGCGTTATCGTCTACAGTTTGGTAACCTCGATGCACTGTTATCGAGTTTGAATAACACCAGCAATTTTTTGACGACACAGTTGGCCAACCTGCCGACACTTTCGGGTAATAATAAGTAATGCTTTTTAACCGCTGTTGTGTAGGGCATAGGATGATGAGGGCAAAGAAATGAGTATCAATCAGTACCGCAAAGTACAATCCCAAAGTGCTGTCAATGAGGCCAGCCCCCATATGCTAATTTCGATGTTGTTTCGGGCTGCTCTCGACAATATTGCCGTCGCTCGCGGTGCGCTCAATCGAGGGGAAACGGCCTTGAAAGGGGAGAAAATTGGTCGCGCAATCGATATTATCGACAATCTTCGCTCCTCCCTTGATATGGGTGTTGGCGGTGAAGTCGCGCAAAACTTGAAAGACCTTTATGACTATATGGAAGGTCGCCTCTTAACGGCCAATGTTGAGGGCAGTTCTGCGGCGTTGGAGGAGGTTGCTCGTTTATTGGGTGAGATTGGCCAGGGCTGGAATGCTATGCCAGATGAATATAAAAAGGCGCCATCAAGACATAGTGAGGCAGGCTGATGAATGATTTGCCGGTAGTTGGTGCCCAGCGCCAGCAGCAGTTGCAAGATGCGATTGCGCTATCAAAAAGTATGCTCGAAACGGCTGAGCGTGGTGACTGGGAAGGTATTGTCGAACTCGAAAAACAACGCCGTGAGGGCATGATGGCGGGCCTCAAAGAGCCGGTTGCAGCAGACGAGGCCGAAGGGGTAAATGACTCTTTGCAAACCCTGATGCAACTCAACGACCAGTTAACGGGTATGGTGCAGCGGGCGCGTAGCGAAAGTGCCCAGCAGTTTGCTGCCTTGCAGAACGGGCGCAGCGCGGCGAGCGCCTACCAGAGTGTTAGTAAACAAGACTAATTATTAACTGTATTGTCCTTTTTTGTTTCGATATCCGGGTGCCAGGCTCGGGAATCATAGGTACGCGGGGGTTAAGCATCCCGCTAGGCTTTCTTTATTAACGTTGTATCGTATGTTCATTTCAAATTGCAGCACTAATCTAAGTGCAAAGCGCAGACCTATATCTTAAAAGTTGGCATTAATGGCCAACAAAGTCAGCATGTCTTTTTGCAAAAAAACCGTCTCATTCTCAGTACTGAGTACTAGTTCTTTGACGTTGGGCTTGGTCTGACGTAGAAATCAACTTTCAAATTTCAAATGTAGACTGATCAAAGAGCGGTCAAATGACTCGCCTTAACTGATTGACTTTACTGCCTGCGGGAAGGGAGCTTGGTCGTGGTATGGAGAATAATGATTCTTTTTTTAAGGGTTTGTATTACGAGAGCGATATGTCTCTTGTTTGGCAGGTTGTGAGCGGCCTGCCCACTGATAATGAGCTGGTAACGGTCAATGAAGACAATAGCCGCTTTCTTAAAGCGCTGGCAGCGTTGAGCGAAAGCCCCCCTGAGCTTGCTGAGGAGCTTTCTCAAGCCGCAGCTGAGTTGCAACGTCTTGATCTTAAGTTAAACCTCTTGCTCGAGATAACTGGCGAGCTATTGGCCAACCAGCGCACCTTGCCTGCGCCGACAACAGTGAGGTTGGGTCATGCGGGTATCGCTTGGCTGGCCGAGGATCGCCCGCCTGTTGGTGCCCATATTTGCATTGAAGTCTATCTGCGCAGTGAGTTGCCATCGCCGTTAAAGTTTTACGGTTTGGCGCTGGCTGTCGATTCGAATAAGGGTTTGGCCAACGAGGATCAATGGACGCAAGTGCGCTTTGCAGGCCTAAATCCGGCCCTGCAGGATGATTTAGAAAAATTTATCTTTAGACGGCATCGCCGCTGCATTGCCCAGCGACAAGCTGGAACCGCTCAGTAGAAGTGATCACCGTAATGAATAGCTAAAGGAGTCGATGTGTCGTTGGATCGAAATCAGAATTGCAAAATTACTTCCTGTGCCGGAGTTGGCAGTTCGCTCGGCCAGCACCGCTTGGTGGGCGATAACCAAGATATGCAGCAGGTAAGGCGTTTGATAGAGCAAGTTGCCCATAGTGATGCTTCCGTGTTAATTCTCGGTGAGTCGGGCACCGGCAAGGAGGTTGTCGCTCAGACTTTACATCGCCAGTCCTTGCGGGCCAAGCGCCCGTTTGTACCTGTTAATTGTGGTGCTATACCACCAGATTTGTTGGAGTCAGAATTATTTGGTCATGAAAAGGGTGCTTTTACTGGGGCTATTACCGCTCGGCAGGGACGCTTTGAGTTGGCGGAGGGCGGCACACTCTTTCTCGACGAAATTGGCGACATGTCTCTGGAAATGCAGGTAAAACTGTTACGTGTATTACAAGAGAAGTCTTTTGAACGGGTGGGGGGGAACAAAACGTTTCACTCTGATGTGCGGGTCATTGCCGCCACTCATCACAACCTTGAGCACCGCGTTGCTGAAGGTTTTTTTCGTCTTGACTTGTTTTATCGGCTCAATGTTTTTCCTATAGAAGTGCCCCCCCTGCGTGAGCGTCGAGATGATATCCCCATGCTCGTTAAATACACCACTGAGCGCTTGCAACAAGGGGGGCAGCGTGTCGCTCAATTGAGCACTTGTGCTTTGACGGCTCTAGGCGCTTATGCCTGGCCGGGCAATGTGCGTGAGCTTGCCAATTTAGTGGAGCGTTTGAATATTCTTTATCCGGGCCAGCAAGTGCGAGCCAGAGATTTGCCCGACAAATATCGTAGTAATAATGCTCTGGTTGCCGAAGGGGTCGATAAAGAGGCCGCTGAGGAGGCGATACTTGCCGATATAGGCGTTGAGGAGAGGAGTCTACCGCTGGCGTCTCCAGATGTGCAGTTGGGTGATGGCCTCGATCTAAAAGATTATTTGCGCCAGGTCGAGGAGGATTTGATTCGAAAAGCCCTCGATGATAGTGACTGGGTGGTAGCGAGGGCTGCAAAACTGCTTAAGTTACAGCGAACAACCCTTGTGGAAAAGATTAGAAAATTTGACATTTCTCGTGCTGATACGGTGTCGAATTTTTGACGTTTTCTGTTAATTGCTTCTAACCTGTTGAAATATAATATTTTTATTCTGGGCATGGTTGTTGCTTGATGACTATACGGCATCTTAATTAGCGCCGTAACTCAGCAGGGCAGGACAGCGATGACACAGCCAGTACAAACAACAGAACAACTTGCTAAGGTGTTCGAAACCTTTAACCGGGTTTCCGAGGAACTCGATACCAGCTATCGTGTGCTGCAGGTGAGAGTGAGTACGTTGACTCAGGAGCTGGCTGAAGCTCGTTCGCAGCGCTTACAGGAATTGGCTGAGAAGGAACGCCTTGCCAATCGCCTTGCCCTGCTCATGCGTGAGCTGCCCGGCGGCGTTGTCGTTGTCGACGACAGTGGCGTTATTCGTGAAGCCAATGCAGCGGCTGAAACATTCTTTCAGCCGGTGGGAGCTGGTCAAGTCCAGCCCACCCAAGCTCTCGCTACAAAACAAGCTTTGATGGGTAAAGTCTGGCCCCTGCTCATTGCCCAGGCCAGCCGTGATGGTGGTGGCGGTGAGAATGGCACAGAACTTCAGCTCAACACCGGTCGGCGCTTGTCAGTCAGTCGTCAACCCTTGAGTGACGCCAATGAAGAGCTCATTTTGCTGACCGATACGACGCGCTTACACGATCTGCAGGAAACGGTTAGCCGTGACAAGCGCTTATCCGCACTGGGCGAAATGGCGGCTCGTCTGGCTCATCAAATCCGTACTCCCTTGAGCTCCGCACTTCTTTATGTTTCCCATCTCGCTCGGCCCTCATCAAGTGATAGGGAGCGTGAGCGAGTGTCTGCCAAAGTGGTCGACAGTCTGCGTCACATGGAGGGACTGGTAAACAGCATGCTCACCTTTGTGCGCGGTGGCCCCATTGTTTTTGAAACCATTGAGCTAGAAGGTTTCGTTGCAGAGCTTCTGGCTTTAACGGAGCCGTTGGTCAATAAGGCGGGAGGGGTGCTGAGAGCTGACGTGATGGCGCTCGCCAGTGGTGAGGTCATGCTTGAAGGCGACCGTGATGAGTTACTTGGCGCGGTGCTTAACGTGGTTAATAACGCGATTGATGTCTCTGACAAAAGTCTCTGTCTCGATATCAAAATACGCACGGTGGCACAGGTACTTGAAATAGCGATTGCGGATAACGGTCCCGGTGTGGACGCCGAGATTCGCGAGCGAATTTTTGATCCTTTTTTTACAACTCGGGTAAAAGGTACGGGCCTAGGTTTGGCAGTAGTGGCGATGACCGTACGTAGTCACGGCGGCAAAATCAGCCTCGATACTCGAGTCGACGGGGCCACTGTCTTTTGTCTGCAATTGCCGCTGACACGTATGGGTAATGCGCAAGTTGACCCCGTTTTTGATAGCAAGGCTTTAGAACCGTCTATGGAAAATATGGTGGAGATTTGTAATGAGTGAATTGGGTGTAACAGTGTTGGTGGTCGAAGATGATGATCTGTTGCGCGAAGCTCTCTGTGACACCCTCGCCTTTGCCGGCTACCGAGTGGTGTTTGCCAGCGATGGCGTTGAGGCTTTGGCCCTATTGCATCGTCAGTCGGTCGATCTGGTGGTCAGCGATGTGCAAATGGCGGCAATGGATGGACATGCCCTGCTACAGCATATAAAAGCGACCTGGCCGAGTTTGCCGGTGGTGCTGATGACAGCTTTTGGTTGTGTTGAAAAAGCTGTAGAGGCAATGCGTGATGGTGCCTGCGATTATTTAACAAAGCCTTTCGAAGCTGAAGTGTTAATTGAGATGGTGAGTCGCTTTGCAACACTTAAAAGTGCTACCGGTTCGAATGAGATGATCGCAGAGGACCCTCAGGCAAAAAAAGTCGTGGAACTGGCGCGGCGGGTTGCCGCATCCGATGCTACCGTGATGTTGAGTGGTGAGTCGGGTACAGGTAAGGAAGTACTGGCACGTTTTATTCACGACAACTCTGTCCGTAGTGACGCGCCTTTTGTGGCGATTAACTGTGCGGCACTGCCTGAAACCATGCTCGAATCCATTCTCTTCGGCTATGAAAAGGGCGCTTTTACCGGTGCTCATCAGGCGCGTGCCGGTAAGTTCGAACAGGCTCAGGGTGGCACGTTGTTGCTCGATGAAATTTCCGAAATGGATATTGCCCTGCAGGCCAAATTACTCCGTGTCCTGCAGGAGAAAGAGGTCGAGCGTCTTGGCGGCAAGTCGACCATTGCTCTCGATGTGCGTGTGTTGGCAACCACCAATCGTGATCTACGCGGCGAGGTGAGTGCTGGGCGATTCCGTGAAGATCTTTTTTATCGTTTAAATGTTTTTCCCATTGCCCTCGCGCCTCTGCGTGAACGGCGGGGTGACATCCTACCGCTAGTGCGCCGCTTTGTGGGTGAGCAAAGTGAGGAGAGTCAGTCGGTGGGTCTCTCTAAGGGGGCTGAACAAATGCTGCAAGCCTATAGTTGGCCGGGCAATATTCGCGAATTACACAACGTTGTACAGCGCGCAATGATACTGCTCAGTGGCGCTACTCTGACGGAGGCAGAGATTCATCTTGAAGACCCGAGTAGCCATTTTTCACTATCTTCCCTCGGTGTGGCCCCTTCAACTCCCGAGATAAAAAATGAGCCCGTTGATGGCTCTGCACTGGAAAATGACCTGCGTAACCACGAACAACAAATTATTGTCGATGCTTTAAAAGCTGAACATGGACGTCGCAAAGAAACAGCCGAGCGCCTAGGTATTAGTCCACGCACCTTGCGCTATAAATTGGCTAAATTGCGCGATGAAGGTATCGCTCTGCCAGGGATGTACGGTACCTAAAGAAGAGGATTAAAAGCTTAGTTTTTGGACTAAACACGGTTAAACAAGCACATGTTGAGGAATACAAAATGAGCCAAGTGGCGATCAATCAAGTGTTATCGCAAATGCGCGCACTCGAAGCGGCGGCGAAGTCGGTCGAAGAGTCAAGCGTTGGTGGTGTGGCCGGTGGTGGCAGTGAATTTGGCAAAATGCTCGCCGAGTCGATTCATAAAGCCAGTGACGCTCAACACCAGGCCGGTGATTTAAAAGAGGCTTTTACCCGGGGCGATGAAGGCATTGAGTTGCCCCAAGTAATGGTCGCTTTGCAGGAGGCGAGCATTTCCTTTCAGGCGATGACGCAGGTGCGAAATAAACTGTTGTCTGCCTATCAAGACATAATGAATATGCCAGTATGATGGACTTGACCATGAAACTTAGCACAGTGGGCCAAATGGCAATAATGAATGTCGGTGCGTTTTTTATCAATGCAACGACCGGTTGTGAGGGAGAAGGCTGAGATGGCTCTAGTGAACCCTGACAATATGGTGGGGCAATTTGTCGGAATGAGTAATTTACCGGTGATTCGGCAAATTGGTTTGTTACTTGGCTTGGCGGCGAGTATTGCTCTGGGTGTGGGTATTTATTCCTGGGCCAAAGAGCCCAACTATGTGCCACTGTTTGACGGTATGAGTGGTGCCGATGCTGCACAGGTGGTGACGATTCTCGAGCAGGGGAATACGCCCTATCGCATGCAGGGGTCCATGGTTGCCGTGCCGGCGGGGAAAGTACATAACCTACGCATTCAGTTGGCTAGCCAGGGTTTGCCCAAAAGTAGTAGCCCTGGGTATGAGCTGCTCGATGAAGAGCAGAGCTTCGGCACCAGTAGTTTCGTTGAAAAAGCCCGTTTTAATCGCGCTCTTGAGGGCGAATTATCGCGTTCAATTGCTACGCTCAACAGTGTCAAAGGTGCTCGAGTACATTTGGCGATCCCCAAAAAATCGGCTTTTTTACGCAACCAGCAGGGTGCAAGTGCCTCTGTTTTGATCAGCCTTTTCCCGGGCCGCAAATTGAACCAGGCGCAAGTTGCCGGAGTCATTCATTTGGTCGCTTCCAGTGTGCCCGGTATGGACTCTGAGCAAGTTACGGTTGTTGATCAACAGGGCAATTTACTGACTGGTAGTGGCGGCTCATCGGCGATGGCGATGGGGTCTGAGCAATTCTCATTCGCCAGCAGTATCGAGGAAAACTACTCTCAACGTATTGTCGATTTACTGGTGCCTATTATGGGTGCAGGCAAAGTGCGTGCCCAGGTCACCGCCGATGTCGACTTTACGGCTGTTGAACGCACCAGTGAGACTTTTGGTCCCAATAATCAGCTTGTGCGCAGTGAGCAAACCTCAGAAGAACGCCGCAGTGATAACAGTAAGGCTTTCGGCGGTGTACCGGGCGCTCAATCAAACCAGCCCGCCGCAGCCCTGGGGGGCGATGATGCTGCTTCGGGTAATTCCAGTGCTGCCACACAAACGTCAAGGAATGCGACGCGAAATTATGAGTTAGATAAGGTTATTAGCCATGTTAAGGAGGCTCCGGGTAATATTAAAAAACTCTCGGTAGCCGTTTTACTCGATCATCGTCAGCAGACGAATGAGGCGGGTGATATCGAACGCCTCCCCCTGCCCGATGAAGAAATTGAACGTTTAACTCTGTTGGTGAAAGAGGCCGTTGGCTTTAATGAGGAGAGAGGTGATAGCGTCAATTTGATGAATGCCTCTTTTCTCGAACCTGAGTTGATGGAGCCTCTGGCTGAGGTCCCTGTTTGGCAGGAGCCTTGGGTTCTCGATATCGCCAAGCAAGTTGCTGGCGGTATCGGTATTTTAGTTCTTGTTTTTGGCATCTTACGGCCCGTAATGAAAAGCTTGGCGGGCTTTGGTAAATCGGGGGGGCGCACTGTCAATGGCGAATTGCAATTGGGTGGCGACCAGGCCGCCGTCGGTGGCGTGGCACAATTGCCGCCGGGTGTGACAAGCTATGATCAACAGGTACAGTTGGCGCAAAATATAGCCGGGCAGAGCCCGAAACGAGCAGCCAGTGTGATGAGTGATTGGGTTCAAGATGGTGGATAAAGCGGAAGCTCTGAAAGGCGTGGAAAAAGCGGCTGTTTTCCTACTAGGTGTCGGCGAGCAGTCTGCAGCACAAATACTCCAGCATATGGCGCCTAAAGAAGTACATAAAATTGGTGCTGCCATGGCGACTCTGCGCCCGGTGTCTCGTCTGCAGGCTGAAGAGGTAATTAGTCAATTTACTGAATCCCTCGGCGAGACTACTTCATTTAGCGGTGATAACGAAGAATTTGTACGTACAGTACTGCGTGAAGCCCTCGGTGAAGAGAAAGCCGAGGGCGTCATCAACACCGTGATTATGGGACGTGATTCCAAGGGTGTAGAGTCTCTGAAATGGATGGACTCCCGGGCCGTTGCCGCTATGATTCGCGGTGAGCACCCACAAATTATCGCCATTGTTTTGGCCTATCTCGATAGCGAGCAATCGGCAGAGGTGATCAAACATTTGCCCCAGGCAATTCGCAAGGATGCAGTAATTCGAATTTCCCAACTGGATGCGATTCATCCATCGGCTCTTGCTGAGCTTGATGAAATTCTTGAAACTCAGTTTCGAGATGGTAGTTTAGCCCAAACATCGGCGGTGGGAGGACCACAATCGACGGCCGACATCCTCAGTTATACCGATTCAGAGTTGGAAGGTGAGCTTATCGAAGCCATTGCTGGGGTCGACCAGGAAATGAGCGACAAAGTGCGGGATTTGATGTTCGTCTTTGACAATTTACTCGACGTGGAAGATAGAGGCATTCAGCGTTTGTTGCGTGAAGTGTCCTCCGATGTGCTGGTTATTGCACTAAAAGGGGCCGACACCCCGGTGCGCAAGAAAATCTTTAGCAATATGTCTAAGCGTGCTGCTGAAATGATGGAGGAGGATCTCGAGACTCGGGGCCCGGTGCGTCTCAGTGAAGTTGAAGATTCCCAGAAAGAAATTCTAGCGGTTGCTCAACGTCTCGCAGAAGAGGGTGAAATTACCCTAGGTGGAACAGGGGGAGATGAATTTGTCTAAGGTGGTACGAGCCAACGACCAGCTTCAGCCTACCCGCTGGCAGGCACCTAATGTGGGACACACTGCGCGTGAAGCGCTCAGCGATGAAGAACTTGACGGCATTGAGAAGCAGGCTCGCGCTCGGGGTTACGACGTGGGCTACCGGGAAGGGCTTGAGGCGGGACACCAGGCAATTCAGGAACAGGCACAACGTCTCGCGCAGCTCTATGATGAAACCGCGCACCCTTTTCGCCAGATTACCGAGAGTGTAGAAAGTGAGTTGGCCAAGTTGGCTGGAGGCATTGCTCGAGCAATTTTACACCAGGAATTAACAATTCAGCCCGAGCTGGTCCTCGAAACCGTGAATCAGGCTTGTCTGGTATTGTCAGCGGCGGCTCGAGATGTCGATATACATCTTCACCCCGACGATGTTGTTATCGTGAAAGAGGGTTTGAAAGAAGAACCGCCGGCCCAACACTGGCGCATTCTTGCAGATCGCAGCCTAGCCCGTGGTGACTGTCAGATTAATAGCAGTGCAGAGTTTATAGACGCGACACTACAAACTCGCATTGAGTCTATTGTCCGCGGACTGTTGTCGACTGATTTGGGCGCTGAGGTGTGAGTCAATCCCTTGGTCGTGAAATGATTGGAGCCCAATTGCTTAGCAGTCGTCTGGCAGCGCGCAATGATCTGCTTGCAGAAGTGGTCGATCCCATGGCTATGGTCAGGGGCAAACTCGTGAGAATGGTCGGTCTGACACTGGAGGCGGCGGGCTGTCAGGCTGCCATTGGCAGTCGCTGCCATATTACAGCTGCAAGTGGAGTCTCGGTGGAGGCAGAAGTAGTAGGTTTTGGTGATGAACGTTTATTTCTTATGCCCATCGGTTCGGTGCATGGCTTAACGCCCAATGCCTTGGTCACCCCGATGCCGGGTGACATTGAGGTTGAGGTGGGCGAGGCTTTGATTGGTCGGGTGATTGATGGCGCTGGTCGGCCCCTTGATGATGGTGATACCCCGGTCTTGGAGGGGCATACAGCCTTGCAGGGCCAGGCTGTTAATCCCCTGCAACGAGCCCTTATTGACGAACCTTTGGATGTCGGTATACGCGCGATCAATGCGTTACTTACGGTGGGTCGGGGACAACGTCTTGGTCTGTTTGCCGGTAGTGGTGTGGGTAAAAGTACGCTGCTCGGGCTGATGACCCAATATACCGATGCCGATGTTGTGGTGGTGGGTTTGATCGGGGAGAGGGGCCGAGAAGTACAGGAATTTATTGAGGAAACTCTTGGCCCAGCGGGCTTGGCGCGTGCTGTCGTGGTGGCTTCGCCGGCCGATGACTCGCCTTTAATGCGTCTACATGGCGCGTGGCGCGCCACGGCTATTGCAGAGTATTTTCGCGATCAAGGTCTCAATGTCTTGTTACTGATGGATTCACTGACCCGCTTTGCCCAAGCGCAGCGGGAAATTGCACTGGCTATTGGTGAGCCGCCGGTAACGCGGGGCTATCCGCCCTCTGTTTTTTCTCGCTTACCGCAGTTGGTTGAGCGCGCGGGGAAAATTGCCAACAAAGGCTCCATTACTGCAATTTATACTGTGCTGATGGAGGGCGATGACGAAAACGACCCCGTGGTCGATTCGGCACGGGCGATACTCGATGGGCATATTATTTTGTCGCGGCGCATTGCCGATTCTGGCCGCTATCCGGCGATTGATATTGAGTCTTCAGTGAGCCGGGTCATGGGTCGACTGGTTGGCCCGGACCGTTTTAGCCAGGTGCAGGCCTTTAAACAGCTGTACAGTTTGTATGAGCAAAACCGTGATTTAATCAGTGTTGGTGCCTATACGCTCGGCAGCGATAGTCGCATTGACCAGGCGATAGAGGCCTATCCGCGGTTACAGGGGTTTTTACGACAGGAAGCGGGCCGAAGTGTGACCTTAGACCAGAGTTTTGTGGCACTTGATGGCTTACTAAGCAATCTACAAATGCCAGTGTAATGGTGTTGCCTATCAATTTTACAGCGTGTGGGCGAGTTGTTTCATGACAAAAATAAAACGCTTTAAACAATTAGAACAAATGGCCGAAAACGCGTGTGACAAGGCTGGCCGGGCTTTGGGTGAAGCGCAGGATAGCCACAGCAGAGAACAGGCTCAACTCGAGCAATTAACGGATTTCTTTGACGAATATCGCGAGCGTTTTCAGCGGGCAGGTGCCTCCGGTATGAATGCTCGGCAGTTGGGTGACTTCCGCGCTTTTTTTCGTCAGCTCGATAGTGCTATCGAGGCCCAGCGCCAAACCCTCGTCGACTTGGGCGTGCAAGTAACTGAGCGTCAGACACAGTGGATTGAAAAACATCAGCGTAATCAAAGTTTGTCTCAGGCCCTAGAGCAGGTGCAAAAAGAGCAGTTGCTGCAACGCAATAAGCGTGAACAAAAAGAACAAGATGAACGCTCAGGTTTTACGGGAAAAAATGGCTGGGACTAAAGGTCTCGCTAGGTGGAGCCGTTGCAATGGTGATTCCCAGTTATCCCTCTTCAATAACTCTTTTCTATAGCAAGGCAGTACAAAATTGGCCCGCGTTTTGCTCTTACTTGATCAGTAGATAACTGGAAAGTAATTGACGAGACGCAGACCCTTGTGACTAATCGTTCAATAGTTAATGTTTAGGCAGCGATCTCTACTCTTATTAGCACCGCAAGATCACATGAGAGGTTCTAATGCCTTTATCCGTTCAAGTTGCTCTAGCCAGTCAGAGCCCGCAACAGCCTGCCGCTAGGTCGTCGTCAAGTTCTTCTGACCCTTTAGACAAGGCGGACAGAGAGAAAACTTTTTCGAATCACCTGGAGGCCGAGACGCGTGGCGATTCAGGTAGGCCTGGAGAGGCCCAAGACAAAGTCGTCGATAAAATGAGTGGCACCGGTGACGTAGATGCTAATGACGATGCCAATGGCTCTTCCGTAGATCCTCAGACACCTGTGGAAGGCGGCAATGAGTCGCCGCTTGAAGACACGTTTTTGCCGGTTGCAGTAGAGAGTGATAGCGCAAAATTGCTACCGGCTCAAAGTGAAACTCTGTCAGCACCAGCCCAGCAAATAGCACTAGAGGGGGAAGTGCCTAATAGTGTTGAGATTGGAGTCTTAAGTCCCCTATTAATGGGTTCAACGAAAAATGGCGAGACACCTACCCGGCTAGACCTTGCGCAGGAAAATAGCCCTAGTATCGATCGTTTGTCTGGAAACGTCATAAAGCCACTACAAGAGGGTTTGCCAGCTAACGCGCTTATTAAGAGGCCGGCCGCACAAGTGGTCGCTGAAGCGCTGCCCCATGGCATTGGGTCGAAAGAAGGCTTTGAGCAGGTGCGACAAAATATTATGGCGGCCATGGCTGGCAAGTCAGAGCAAGGCAGCTCAGGATTAACGCTCTATACGATGGCTGATAGAGCAGAATCTGTACCCCAGAGCTTGAATCTTACAAATATGAGCTCAACGTTATCCGCGCTCGGCACTGAATCGGCAAAATACAGTGCGACGCATGAGACACCAACGCCGCGCTTTTTTACCTTGCAAACCCCTACGGGGCACCCGGGTTGGGATGCTGAAGTCGGCAATCGGATTCGCTGGATGGTCGGGCAAAATAATTCGGGGTTTGAATTGCGTCTCAATCCGGCTGAGCTGGGTAGTGTTGAGGTTAAGCTCGCCACCGAGGGCGAGCGGACAAATGTAACCTTTTTTGCCGCCAATCCGGCTGCTCGAGAGGCACTGGAGGCGGCTCTCCCACGGCTGCGTGAAATGTTTGCCGATAGTGGTATGCAGCTCGCTAATGCCGATGTTTCCGATCAAAGTCTACAGCGAGAACGAGAGCAGCTAGCCGGTGCTGATGGGCCGTTATCTGGCGGTACTGGCGGTGAGTCAATGGCTTTAGAAATAGAACAAGGACTGATGCCGGGGGAGGCGGCCGCAAGTAAAGGTCTTATTGATTACTATATTTAAAACGCGCGGATTCACCGCTCTAGGTTGTTAGGGCAATGGCTCTAGGTGCTTACTCGCACTGCGCTGTCGAAGTAAATCGACGAGTTTAAATGTATTCATCAATATGTACCTGAGAGTCATCATCAGGTTTTTTCTTTTTCTTTGGGGTTTGTTTTTTTGTGGGGACGGGAATGGCTTTTTGTTTGTCTTTAACCGATTGACTTGCGGGTATACGCAGGGGGCGTGCAATGCCAGGGGGGGTGATTTCGTTAGCCATGGGTTCCTCCTGTCAGTCATTGTGATTGGAGCGTATCAATGATGAATAACCACCACGTTAGCGATTTCTTAAACGAGGATCAAAGCCAGCGGCGATAACGACAATGACAACCCTTCGGTTGGTAGCCCGCCCAGTGGGCGTGTCGTTGGGGACTTTGGGTTGGAATTCGCCGTAACCAATCGACGCCAAGTTTTTTGGCGTCACTCCATAGCTGGAAAAAAGCCGCACGACGGTGGCTGCGCGCGCCGCCGATAGCTCCCAGTTGGAGGGATAAATACTATTTTTGATGGGCAAATTGTCGGTGAAACCTTCGACGTGAATTTTGTTACTGCGAGTTTTCAATACATTACTCAAACCGCGCAATAAGGGTCTGGCGCTAGGTGATAGATTGCTACTACCACTGGCAAATAAAACCTTACTGTTGATTTCTATTTCTAGCCAGTTGTCTGATTTGCGCACTGAAACGAGCTCTGTTTCAAGCAGGGCTTTTAATGCGTCATTGATTTTTTGCCCAAGCTCATCCATTTCTGGATATTTTTTCTTTGTCTGGGGTGGCTCGACTTTTATAGGGTCTTGGCTTATCGACTGGGGTAGATCGAGCTTTATTGGAGTGCGGGTTAAGGGTGTTGGGGCAAGGGGAAAAGACGTGCTTGCCGTGCCAAACTGTACAGGCTCGATGGATCGACTTTGACTGGTAAAAGAAGCCACAAGGGAGTGTGAGAGGACGCGAAATTTCCCTTCATTAACGGAAGAAATAGAATACATGACGACAAAGAAAGCAAATAAGAGGGTGATAAAGTCAGCGTAGGAAACTAGCCAACGTTCGTGGTTTTCATGCTCTTGAGTTTCCCGTTTCCTGGCCATAATTAACGAGCTAAAAATAGCCGCGCAATTTTGCTTCAATATTGCGGTGGTTCTCGCCTTCTGCAATAGCGACAACACCTTCCACAATCATTTCCTGAATATGACAGCGGTCGCTGATCAGGGTTTTTAACTTATTAGCGGCAGGTAGTAAAAAGAGGTTGGCCATGCCAACACCGTAAATAGTCGCGACAAAGGCAACGGCGATACCCGGGCCCAAGGTGGAAGGGTCGGCCAGGTTGTTCATGACATGAATGAGACCCAGTACTGCACCGATAATACCGATGGTGGGGCTGTAACCCCCCATACCTTCATAGACTTTTGCACCTTTAATATCGAGAGCTTCTCTGGTTGAAATCTCAACTTCCATGGTACTGCGGATGGATTCGGGCTCGTTGCCATCGATAAGGAGTTGCAGGCACTTTTGGGTGAAGGGTTCGCTTTCTTCTTCAGAAATACTCTCCAAGCCAAGGAGACCCTCCTTACGGGCAATTTGACTCCACTCAATAATTTTTTGCAGCGCAGTTGCGGGATCTAGTTTGGGGGGGATAAAAATCCAGCGCAACATTTTAATACTGTGAACAAATACTCTAATAGGGGTCTGTACCATGATCGCACCGAGGGTGCCGCCAAAGACAATTAGAAAGGCGGTGAGCTGTAGTAACGAGTCAAGGTGCCCGCCTTCGAGAGCATTGCCACCGATAATGGCGGCAAAAGCAAAGATGACGCCGAGCAGGGTGAGGATATCCATTCAAATAGTGTCCGGCTTAGCGGTTGGTATCGTTTATGTCAGATGTCCAGCTCAGCAGACGAGAGCGCAGCTTATTCAGTATTTGACTGTGGATTTGGCTGACTCGCGATTCACTAATTTCAAGCACGCTACCAATTTCTTTAAGGTTTAATTCATCGTCGTAATAGAGTGACATCAACGTTTTTTCACGCTCCGGTAATTGTGCGATGTGGTCACTTAATGCCGTGCGAAAAGCGGCGTCGTGGACGTTGTCATGGGGCGTGTTCGCGCCGGGCAGATCGACTTCGTTGGCATCGACAAAAGTAGCTTTACAAGTGGCTGTGTCGCGCAATAGCTGATGGTATTCGTTCATGTCAATGCCCAGTTGGGCAGCTATTTCACTGTCCTTGGGACTGCGTTGGAATGCAACTTCAGCAGCTCTGGTTGCCTGCGCTAGCCAGCGCGCTTTTTGTTGAATACTACGGGGTGACCAGTCAAAGCGGCGTACTTCGTCGAGAATAGCGCCGCGAATACGGATACCCGCAAAGGTTTCAAACGTCGCGCCTTGACCGCTGCGGTAGCTTTTTGCTGCCTCGAGCAGGCCGATTAACCCAACCTGTGTTAGGTCATCAATATCTATGGTAGCTGGTAGTCGAGATGCGATATGAAAGGTGATTTTCTTGACTAAATGAAGGTAGTCGGTGACCAGTTGTTCACTGTTTCCGAATTCTTCATCCGCGTAGAAAACCGCTTTTGTCATGCAGCGCATTCCTCGTTTCGATAACCGATAACGCGTTCGATAAAGAACGCCATATTGCCGCTCGCTAACTCGGGAACAGGCCATTTGTCGATGGTTTTAGTGAGTTGGGTAATGGCTTGAGCGGAGGGGCTGCGGGGGAACGCTTCTACCACAGGCATTTGATGGCGCACCGCTTTACGCAGGTAATCGTCCATGGGGATGGAGCCAATGTGCACTGCGATGATGTCGAGAAAGTGATCGGTGACACGGGCTATCTTGTGAAACAGCTCTTCGCCATGGGCCTTGCTATTGACCATATTGGCGAGGATATGAAAGCGCTTCACGCCGTGGTCGCGGCTCATGACTTTAATAAGGGCGTATGCATCAGTAATTGAGGTTGGCTCATCACAAACTACCACAATGACCTCCTGACTGGCTTTGCAGAAGGTAATTACGCTGTCGGAAATACCCGCTGCAGTGTCGATGATCATCGTGTCGACAGGGAATGTCAGTTCGCTGAAGGCGCGTATTAAGCCGGCATTTTCAGCCGGCGAAAGGTCCGCCATACTCGATACACCAGAAGATGCGGGAATGACTTTCAGGCCTAGAGGTGCGTCAACGATAACTTCATCGAGGGTCCGTTCACCCGCAATAACGTGGCGTAGGTCGTATTTGGGGTGGAGGTCGAA
Organism: Porticoccaceae bacterium; assembly: GCA_041622675.1. Taxonomy (GTDB): domain Bacteria; phylum Pseudomonadota; class Gammaproteobacteria; order Pseudomonadales; family Porticoccaceae; genus Reddybacter. The sequence goes on along the minus strand of JBFJYH010000002.1, from coordinate 75,672 downwards.
AAGAATGTCGACATTGGCGAGGCCAAGGTCGGCATCCATCAGTAAGACATTATCGCCCAGCTTGGCAAAGGAGGCGGCAAGGTTCACTGAAATATTGGTTTTGCCGACACCACCTTTACCGCTGGTGATGGCAATCACTCGCACCGGCTTTTGTTGTGTCGCTCCTGAGACGGGTGGATTATTAGCCATGGAGTCGTTTCTCCTCGTGAGAGTTGGTGGAGTGTTTGCTGGGGTGTGTCACCTCAGGATTAATTATAGGCTGGGAAGAGCCTGTGCGTTGTAATAAGTCGCGGGCAATTTTGACCAGTTCAAGCGCAGACCCCAGATGCAGGTCTTCGGGTACCTTTTGACCATTGCTGATGAAAAAGGTGGGTAGCTGATACGTGATCAACGCGTTGAGTACGCCACCGAGACTTGCCGCTTCGTCGACTTTGGTGACGACGGTGCCCGCCAGAGTGATATCGCTAAAGACGCGCATAATTTCGCTGGTGATTGCTTGTTGTGCGGTGGCGGACAGGGTCAGGTAAAACTGAATGTTGTGGCCGGCGCCGGTTAAAGTGGCCAGTTGTTTGGAGAGCTCCATGTCACGTTGGCTCATGCCAGCGGTATCGATCAAAATTAGGTCTTTATCGCTGAGCTGATCGAGAATGTCCGACAGTTCACGTCGATCGGTGGCGAGAAAAACCGGGATGTCGAACAATTTGCCGAAGGTGCTGAGCTGATCGACTCCGCCGATGCGAAAGCAGTCTGTGGTTATTAGACCGATTTTATCGGTGCCGTGGCGCAGGGCAAATTGTGCCGCGAGTTTGGCCACGGTTGTGGTTTTACCGACGCCTGTTGAACCAATAATCGCATAAGTGCCTCCTGTCTCTAGAAGCTGGTGGTCGCCTTCGACGAGCATTGCGGCGAGTTCAATGAGCGCTTGTTTCCAGGCGTTACTGTCATCTTCATGCATGGTGTTTTGAGACACCAGTTTTGTACAAAGCTCACGCTTTAGGCCAAGGCTGTTGAGTTTGTGCATGAGTGCGGCTTTGCGTGGATTGCGCTGACCTATTTCCCGCCACGCCATTTGTGTCAGTTCACCTTCTATAAGCCCGCGCAGGTCAGATATTTCTTGGCGTAGGTCTGAGAGTACAGTTGGGTCGACACTACGTTGACTAGCTGTCGTTGAGCCGTTTGTGGTTGGCAGGGGGGTTAGCAAACTGGATGCCTGGCCCGCTTGCGGGCTGGCATAGGATGCCGCTTGCCGTTGGGTGGCAGTTTCTGGCCGGGTTGGCACTGTTTGATTGACTGGCGAGAGAGTCTCCGAGGGTGTCGGAGGAATGGGCTTTTCAGTAGCTGAGGATGGTTGGTCCATCTCTGCGGCTAATTTCTCCACTTCCTCTTCCTCAAAATCAATAGCCGCGGTAATTTCCACGCCGTTACCCAACTTTTTGTTGGAGAGGATGACCGCATCAGGGCCCCAGGTGTCTCTCACCTTGCGAATGGCCTCGCGCATGGAGTCTGCTGTGAATCGCTTTATTTTCATGTTTGCCACCTTCTTCGTTGACCGGCCTTACTGGTCTATCACCGGCCTCAGGGCCTTACTACCCGCGTGATGAATGAATTATCGGCCGATGGAATGAATCACCTTGAGCTGCTTGCTGGGTGGTACTTCCTCGTAAGACAGTACGTGCAAGCCCGGGTTTGCCGGTCTCACTAAATTGGCTAACCAGGTGCGTAGAGCAGTGGCCACTAAGAGCACTGGGGTCTGCCCCTGAGCTGCTTGTGTCTGTGCTGTACTGTTAATTTGTTGAAGCATATTGTCTGCTAACCCTGGTTCTAATCCACCACTCGCTGCCGAGCCTTGTAATACATTTAGCAATATCTGTTCCAACTCTGGGTCGAGAGCCATAACTTGTAACTCAGGGGCCATTCCATTGATCTGTTGATAGATCGTACGGCTCAGAGCGACACGGGCTTGCGCCGTCAAAACGTCGGCTTCTTGACTCTTTATGGCGTTTTCCGCCAATGATTCGGCGATGGTACGCACATCTTTAATGGGAATATTTTCCTCCAGCAGGTTCTGCATGACTTTGAGTACGACGCTTAACGACAGCGTACCGGGTACCAGGTTTTCCACCAGCTTGGGTGAGGATTTGGCCAGCAGGTCAAGTAATTGCTGTACTTCATCATGACCGAGTAATTCGTGGGCGTGTTGTTTGAGCAGTTCGCTAAGGTGGGTTGCTATCACTGTGGAGCAATCGACCACGGTGTAACCCATGGTCTGTGCTTCATCGCGCAGATTGGGCTCAATCCACAGTGCTTCCAGTCCAAAGGCGGGGTCTTTGGTGGCAATCCCATTCAACGTACCGAACACTTGCCCGGGATTAATGGCCATATCTTTGCCGGGGTGTATCTCTGACTCGCCCAGGGGAACACCGTGAAGAGTAATGCGATAAGCGCTGGGCGATAGATCCAGATTGTCGCGAATATGCACGGGTTGTACGAGAAAACCCAGGTCCTGTGAGAGCTTTTTGCGTACGCCTTTAACGCGGTTGAGTAGCTCACCGTCTTGATTTTTATCGACCAAGGGGATCAGTCGATAACCGACCTCAAGTCCAATCGGGTCGACGGTCGTGACATCATCCCAGTCGAGCTCTTTTGTTTCGATGGGCGGGGCAACGGGCTCGGCAATGGGTGGGGCCTGCTCTTCACTTTTGTTTTTTTGAATTAGCAAGAAAGCGGCGCCACCTAATAGTCCTGCAAGTACGAGAAAAGCCAGATTGGGCATGCCGGGTATGATGCCGAGGCTTGCCATAATTCCCGCTGTAATAATCAGAGCTTTGGGGGATTGAAACAGCTGGGAGCCCATTTGCTGGCCCATGTCCTGAGCATCAGAGGCACGGGTGACGATAATGGCTGCTGCCGTCGACAGCAACAGCGAGGGTATTTGGGCAACGAGACCATCACCGATAGTGAGTAGTACATAGTTGTGGGCCGACTGAGAGGCACTGAGGTCGTGTTGGAAGGTGCCGACCGCCATACCGCCAACGATGTTGATGACGAGGATTAGAATGCCGGCGACCGCGTCACCGCGTACAAACTTGCTGGCACCGTCCATTGAACCGTAGAAGTCGGCCTCTCGGGCGATGTCTTCGCGGCGTACCCGAGCCTGTTCCTGCGTCAGAGCCCCGGTATTGAGGTCGGCATCAATGGCCATTTGTTTACCCGGCATGGCATCCAATGTAAAACGGGCCGACACTTCTGAAATACGCCCACCACCTTTGGTCACCACCACGAAGTTAATGATCACGAGAATTGCGAATACAACTAATCCCACGGTGTAGTTGCCACCCACCACAAAGTCACCAAACGCCTGAATGACTTTACCCGCTGCATCGGTACCGGTATGGCCCTCAAGTAGCACTACCCGTGTCGAGGCAATATTCAACGCTAATCGCAGCAGTGTGGCGATTAGCAGTACTGTGGGGAAAACGGTGAATTCCAGCGGCCGATCGGCGTAAATAACCGCCAGTAGGACAATCAGCGAGAAAGAAATATTGAAGGTAAAAAAAACATCCAGCATGACTGGCGGCAAGGGCAGGATGATCATCGCTAGCATCATGACGACGATGAGGGGTGTACCCAGACCGGTAATTAGTTTCAATGCCGGGTTGGCAGGCTGTGTGCCAGCATTGCTGGTTGCGGTGTTCATGGACTTTCTCCACGGATGTCCGTGCGGTTATCTTCAGGTACCGATAGTTCGTCGGGAATGGCAATGTCTGTCGGTGGTTGGGGGCTGGGCTGGCCGGCTACCACGGGTAGTTTGAGCTGGTAAACATAGGCCAGCACCTGGGCTACTGCGAGGTAGAGCTGAGCGGGGATTTCACTGTCAATGTCGGTGCTGGCATAAATGGCTCGCGCCAAGGGGGGGGCAGAAAAGGTGGCGACATCGTGCTCAGCGGCCAGCTCGCGGATACGCTGGGCAATTTCGCCCTTACCCTTGGCGACAACGACGGGGGCCCGTGGGCCGAGATCGTCATATTTCAGGGCGACTGCATAGTGGGTTGGGTTCGTGATCACTACATTGGCACTGGGCACGCTGTCCATCATGCGCCGTTGCGACATTTCCCTCTGCAACATGCGGATCTGACTTTTCACCTCGGGCCGGCCTTCGCTCTCTTTGCTTTCGTCCTTGATTTCCTGCTTGGTCATTTTTAACTGGCGCTTGTGTTCCCAAAGTTGGAAGGGCACATCGACGGCGGCAATGACGATGAGTGCCGTACAAAAGCTGAGGAAGGAAACCCCGGCGATACTGGCGAAATCATTGAGTGCTGTTTCGATATCTTTACTGGCGAGCAGTAGTAGTTGATCAAAGATTTGCCAGATAACTACCGTTGCGATCGCGCTGACCAGGAAAAATTTGCCCAGCGCTTTGGCCAGCTCCATTAATGATTTGGCCGACGCCATTTTTGCAAGGCCCTTCAGCGGATTAACTTTCTCGATTTTAAAGGCCATAGAAGAGGGGCTGAAAGCCCAGCCGCCCATCGTCAGAGGGCCGACAAAAACCGATACCAGAAGTAATACGAAAAAAGGCACACAAATAAGAATACCGTTGCCGAGGGCACCGCCAACGGTGGCCGTAAAGACCTCGGGGTTGTCCATACCTGCGGGGCTCATGCTCAGATAGCTTGTCATTTGCTCCGAGAGTCTACTTATCATGGTGCTGCCGAAAATGATAAGCCCCCCAGCGCCGACTAGCAGGGATATCATAGTGTTGAGTTCCCGCGAACGCGCCATCTGCCCCTTTTTTTTCGCGTCTTGTTGACGCTTGGGGGTTGGTTCTTCGGTGCGTTCTTGTCCGCTCTCATGTTCTGCCATCTAGGGCTCCAGAAGGTTCGGAATGAGTCTAAAAACGCTTTCAAAAGCGTCGCTGACAAGGGGTAAAAATGACGGTAGGCTGAGTAATATCAGCGCAAAACCGGCGAGTAAGGTTATGGGGAAACCCACTGCAAAAATATTCAGCTGCGGTGCCGAGCGGGTGATCACACCAAAAGCGAGGTTGACCAGTAGCAGTGACGCCAGTGCCGGTAGGGCAATTAGCAGGCCGCTGATAAACATTTGACTGCCCCACTGGACGATTTTCCAGGCTAGGTCGTGGGGCCACTGGGCGCCAACAGGAAGCTGTTCAAAGCTGTGGTGAATGACCTGGATCAGCAGTAGGTGGCCATCGAGGGCGAGGAAAATCAGCGTGGCGAGAATCATATAAAATTGACTCACCACGGGCACTTGCACGCCGTTTTGCGGATCGACGGCTGAGGCAAAGCCTAGGCCCATGGCCATGGCGATGCTCTGGCCGGCAATTACTACGGTGGAGAAGGCCATATGGAAAATAAAGCCCATACCTAAGCCTAGGGCGATTTGCTGCAGACTGATTAAGAGGCCTGTGGCACTGAGCGGATTGATCTCTGGTACTGGGGTAATGGGGGCCAAAATCCAAGCGATTGCCAGCGTTAGAATGATGCGGGTGCGCACGGTCACTGATCTAGCTCCGAGTATGGGTGAGGCGAGCACAAAACTACCGACACGAAGCAGGGGCCACATTAGGCTGGTGGCTAGACGCATAACATCGTTGACTGAAAACTCCACTGTCGTTGCCGCAGCTCTAACCGGTGATTTCCGGGATGCTGGCGTACAAATTTAGGGTAAAGTTGAGCAGTACATTGAGCATCCACGGTCCAGCAATCATGCCGGCGATGGCCATGGCAATAAGCTTGGGGATAAAGCTCAGGGTCATTTCCTGGATTTGTGTCGCCGCCTGGAAGACACCGATGGCCAGGCCAATGGCGAGCGCGGCTAGTAGCAATGGCGCAGCAAGTAACATGGTGACGTGGATGGCGTCGTAGCCAAGATCCATAACCGATTCAGGTGTCATATCGCTCTCCTTTTCATTCAGGCGGGTTCTTCTTCTTCGATAGGCTTTTTTACACACTCTCTGGTCGCTCGTTAGACATAAAATCCTGCCGCGAGGGTGCTAACAATCAGTGCCCAGCCATCAATCAACACAAACAGCATGATTTTGAAGGGTAGGGAGATAAGCACGGGCGACAGCATCATCATGCCCATCGACATCAGAACACTGGCGACAACAAGGTCAATAATTAAAAAGGGGATAAAAATCAAAAAGCCAATTTGAAAAGCGGTTTTTAATTCGCTGACGACAAAGGCGGGTAGCAAGACTTTTAGCGGCACATCTCTTATGTCATCGACCTCTACATCGCCCGCCATGTCGACAAATAGGGCGAGATCGCTCTCCCTCACCTGGTTGAGCATAAACTCGCGAAAAGGGGCGATAGCTTTGCTGGCGGCCTCGTTAAAACCCAGTTTCTCTTCCATATAAGGCTCGAGACCTTCGCTATAAGCCCTTTCCAGGACGGGGGTCATCACAAATAAAGTAGTGAACAGAGTCAAGCCGAGTAGGATCTGATTAGACGGTGTTTGTGCCGTGCCCAGTGCCTGACGCAAAATCGCAAAGACCACCAAAATTCGGGTGAAAGAGGTCATTGCAATCAGTGCTGCGGGCAATAGGCTCAGCGCTGTCATTAGCAGCAAGATTTGAATGTTCAGGCTATAGGATTGCTCACCCGTGGCCCCAGAGGTGACAGTCACTAGCGGGATGCCTTGCTCGGCAGCGGCCGGGATCGACGCGAGTAGTGTTACAGCCAGCACGAATAGAGAAGTGAAGGCTTTCATGGTGTGATGTCCTTGCCTACTTTGGCCATAAGGGTGGAAAAGGCCTCCTTGGGGTGCTCGTCTTTGTCTTTTGCCGTGCCCTCGGCGCTCTTGGTATCGTTGTGTTTTGCCATTGTCGTGGCGGTGATTTCACCCAACTTAGAAATACTGCCGGGAGCGACACCCAGTACCAGCTCCGTAGAACCGGCGCGCACGATCACTACACGTTCGCGCTGGCCAACCGAGAGCGAGGCAATCAGCTCCAAATTTTTGAGATCGCGATGGGGCAGGCGATTAACTCGTTTTAGCAACCAGGCGAGGATGGCAATACTTAACAGTACGACGCCAAGACCGCTGGCCAGTTGTAAAAAATAGCCTGACGTGTCTGTCAGTGGCGCATGGCCGGTGCTTAGCTCGGCCGCCTGACCCCTAAGAGCAAAGAGCGGCGAGAGTAAGGCGTAAGAATGTTTCATTTGAGCTTTTTAACCCGTTCGCTGGGACTGATGACATCGGTGAGACGAATGCCAAATTGCTCGTCAACTACTACGACTTCACCGTGGGCAATCAGGGTGTTGTTGACAAGGACGTCAAGGGGCTCGCTCACCAATCTGTCCAGCTCAATCACTGAGCCCTGGGAGTAACGCAGTAAATCGCGAATCGGTACTTGAGTGCGGCCTATCTCCACAGAAATTGTAATTGGCACGTCGAGAATGACATCGAGATTAATGTCCTGATCTTCCTTGATTCGCCCATTGTTAGCGCTGCCCTCAGGGCTGCTTTCGGCGAGGTCTTTCAGGGGGGCGGCGGCATAGTCATCAGCTGCCGTTGCTTCGGGGTCGGCTTTAAGCTCGCCCGGTTCGTTATTTTCCTCGTCACTCATGGAGAGTCTCCGCTGCTTGGCTGGGGTGCTGTTAGCAAGCCCTAGGGTCGATGCTTTTTGTTGCGTATCTTGATGGCATTCTTGTCGTTGAAGGCACCATATTCACCATCAAAAATGGGTATGCCCTCGGCGTAGAGCGTGACCGTGTCGCTCACGTCCATGGGGATGATGTCGCCCGTGTCGAGTTTGAGTATCTCCCCTAGCGTTAACTGTGCCGTGCCTAGGGTGCTGCTAAGTCGTATGTTGGTGGTTTTTAGTTCATCGATAATCACCGGAGCCCAGGTGCCTTGGTCGTCACGTTTCTCTGCCTGGTAGGTCACGGATAGTTGTTCGCGATAGGGTTCAATCATTGCCATTGGCATGGCAAGTTCGAAAATACCCTTAGTGCCCTCGAAGATAATTTCAAAACGACTTGCCAGTAGTTGCTCTGAGGGGTTCATCAGTTGGGCAAAATCGGGATTGATTTCGGTTTGTTTCGCTTCGGGGTGAATTTCAATATCGGTTTTCCAACTGACCTGTAAGTCACTCATCACTCTTTGCAGCAGCATATTGCCAATGCGCATTTCTGCTGGCGTGAAGTCTGTCTTATCAGAGAACATTTCTTTCCGCATTGAGCCGCCGAAAAAACTACTCGTCGCGTTAATGATTAAATTGTTGTCAAACACCGCAAGGGCGATGCCCTTCATGGGGGGGAGGTTGATAAAGTTAATATGGGTAGGTAGTTCCAGTGTGTGCAAGTAATCGATAAATGACGTTCCCCGCGCGCCAACGAACTTGACGTTGTTTGAGCAGCGCAAGGTATTAAAAACGCTTTCGCAAAATTGCAGTGCAAAACGCTCATGGATAACATTGAGAAGGGGGAGTTCTGAGCTGAGTGATTGACCCTGGCGGGAAAAGTCAAAGCTGCGCACATGGCCAACACCGGGGACAATAGTACCGCTCTTTGCTCCGGTCTCGCTGTTGCCATCCTCCTCCTCTACGCTGGTCAACAGTGCGTCGATTTCCTCTGGGGTGAGAACCTCTTCGCTATCGGTGCTTTCTTTTGTGCCCGTCTCTGAATCGGCCATTACTGCATCACATAGCCGGTGAAATACACGGCTTCGACTCGGCCCTTATGGGTTTTGTTTTGTTCTGCCTGAATAATATTGCGGATCTCCAATAGCATTTCGTCACGTAGAGCTTCTTTACTGTCTTTGCCATTGAGTTCGTCAAAGGTTTTGTTGCTAATTAGCATGATTAAACGGTGTCGAATGGCGGGCATGTGGTGTGTTACTTGGTCGAGTATTTTCGGTTCGTGGCTCATCACAGAGAGGGTCATTTGTAGGTAACGAAGAGTATCTTTGTAGACAAAATTGACTATGAAAGGGGGCTCAAGCGCTAAATAGTAATTTTTCCCCCGTGTTTCTATTGCGCTGCTTGGCGTTTCTATTGCTGTATTGGCAGTGCCGTCCCTAAAGTAGAGCCAGGCGCCACCGACGGCGACCAACAGGACTACAGTGATGAGGATTATTGCTATGGTTTTATTCAAACTGGTTAACCCTTGTGTTGGCACGCTGCCTGTCAGTGCTAAAAGAACTCTGTTTGCTAGTTCTAAGCACTAACTATGCCACTCAAAATTGTTCAACTAATACAGCGGGTTAAGTCTTTTTAAGGGTGAGTTGTCAAAGAATTGACGGGGTTTTTAGCAAGGGGCGTCAAATATGTGAGCACCCCAGCTATGGAGCTCAGGGTGCCAGCCCGGCTTGGCGGCTTAGCCTTGGGGGCTCGCTTGAGTATTGAGTGATTTATGGCCCCGGGGTGTCCTGCTCTAACTGTTGCTTGCGTTGATCAAGCGTTCTCTGTGTGTTTTGGACATCGTTTAACAGCTTGTCGGTGGTTTTATTGTTGTAAGAGGCGCCGCTTGCCGTCGGTGCGGGTTCATTCGGCACGGTAATGGCCGGCTTTATGTTGTGAGGTCTTGGTAGGCTTTCAACGACGTTGGTTTTAGCGTCGAGGAAAATCACTTTTTCGGCGGTTGTGCCCTCGGGTAAATTTTCACTAAAGTGCCAGCTGCCATCGCCTCCACGCCACTGATATATTTTACGCACCGCTACGGGCTGTTGGTTCTCGTCGCCGCTACCGGGAAGCTTGATGTCGGGCATTGCGGGTAGCTTGAGGCTGGGTAGTTGTGAATTATCGAATGTTGGCAAAAAATGGCGGATATCAATACCGTTGAGCGAGGCGACATAGGAAAAAATACCGGTGGCGATAACTATAAGAATAATCAATCGAAAAATAAGGCCCTTAATCATGATGACTCCGTGTTCAAGGTCGAAACGTTATTGGCTCCCTTTGGTGGATTGGCAATCATGGCCGTTTGTGGCCCCTTTGGCTGTGTTTTGGTGCCGATTTTTAGGGATGGTTCAAGTTTTAGGATTCACTCTAAGGAGCGTGAAGGCCTACCCCCGGGACGGCCTATGCCACATTGTGGATGGCTATTGGGTTGGATATTTAGCGGATATGAGGAGCACTGTGAAAATTGCAGTGATTGAAGACGCCGGGCGTGGGCTCAGTAAATGTGAGACCTGTGGCATTCGTGACTTGGTGTTATTTGCTGATCTCGAAGAATGTGACTTTAAACTGATCAATCAACTTCGAAAACCACTGTAGTAAAGAGAAAGTCAAAGTAATATTTGGCCATATAAAAATAACGTCAAATATAGGGCGGTCACAGCGCAGAGTTAAGGTATGTCCCTGGACGCGATGATAGGAATATCTGATCTAAAGTCGAGGATAGGTCTTAGACTTTGGTGTTGAGCAGGGATGTGGTAGCTATGGGCGGACTTGAACCGCCGACCCCAGCATTATGAATGCTGTGCTCTAACCAGCTGAGCTACATAGCCACAAAATAGGTCGTTCTTTGAAGGCGGGGGATTTTGGCGATTTCAGTGCGTGTTGTCAAGCGAGCGAGCTAATTTACTGCGGATAGTGGCTCTTCGGGCAAGTGGGTCTGACGAGTCAGTCCAGGATAGCTGCTACAGGGTGTCGGCATGGTCGCCACTGAATTCAACACTTTCCTATGTGTTTTGGCGCCATTCAATGGCGCCATCGAGAGTTTTCCCTTAGGTGTCAAGAGTCCTGTTAATAGGTCTTTTTCCACCACGTTGCCATTATTCCTCTACTGTAGTGATAGCACTTTGTAGTCAGCTAGTGTGGTGCGACTCCAAGAGGACAAGTATTGGAGTGAGAGTGTTGTGTTGGTAGTCGACGGGAAGAAGAGCTTTACTATTAAAAATATCTCTAATGCTACGCTGTGGAAGTGAAAGCCGGTACCGGGTGGTTTTCAGGCTGTAAGGGTGTTTGCCATGGTTGGGGTCAGCTTTCCCAAAAACGTTGCTCAACGGCCAGCTAAAGAAACTGTAGTTGGTGATGTGATTGAGCTCATCGAATGGGTTATCGTTGCCGAGCTAATCGCGACCATTGTCAGTGGCGTAGGGCGGATTATTCCTCGCTGGCCAATTAAAGCCGATACTCTTACGCAGACCGGGGCCTTCTTTAATCAGATAATACAGCTGGAGCTAATGGTGGGATAGGGCCGATTATTAGGTGCCAATTAATGACTAGATTGTGTAAGTCGCCGTACACAAAAGTAAAGAGAGCTACACTCCTGCCAGAAGCAAAAACGGTAGGCTGAAAAGGTTAGACGACGTTTCATAAGGCCAGCATAGATGGCTTGCCTAGGGTTTGCGAGTGCTCTGCAGGGCAACCATCAATGCGCCAACAACCACCAGTGCCGCACCAGACAGCGCCAGACTTGTTAGGGGCTCTGGTGTAATCGTAAACCCGGGAATAAAACTTAGGCACCACATAAAGAAAATAGTAAAGATTGGCAAAGTGGCGAGCATAGCGCTGGCTTTCGAGGCTTCGATATGGGCCATAGCTTCAGAAAAGCTGCCGGAGCCGATCAAGGTGCTGGTGCCACAAAAAAGGAGAAGTAGCAGGCTGGGGGGCGAGAGTTCAATAATACTAAGTGGGTCGGCCAAAGGCAGGAAAACCAGTGAGCCGATCAGGTAAACCATTAGCATGATTTGCGAAGAAGTGAAGTGCAGCAATAATTGCTTTTGCAGTATGGCATATCCCGTCCAGGATATAGCCGCGAGAGATATTAAGCCCATGCCTAGGGCGTAGTCATTGAACCCGTCAATCATGGCGATGATACGAGGATAGAAAAAAAGCACTAGCCCCGCTAAAAATAAAATGCAACCTAGCCATTGGCGGTGGGACAGGCGCTCACCAAAAAAGAACACGCCCGCGAGGAGCAGCATCACGGTGGAAAATTGGATTAATATTTGTGTGGCGCTAGGCGTAATATGCTGCACACCGATGATGTAGAAAAAATAATTGATAATCAGTAGCAGGGCGCACGTGGCGAGATGTAGATTGTGTCGGGCACTGCCTTTTTTGGTGAGTCTCGGCAGAGAGCCGCGGGCGATCAAAATGGGCAAAAGCATGAGCCCGGCGATGGCGAAACGGTAGAAATTGATGGTGTGGGCGTCAAGCTGGTGGGTGAGGCCCTTGGCGGCAATGGGGAAGAAGCCCCAAATCACACAGGCGAGAAGCACCAAAGCAAAGCCGTAGGCGCCGCGTCCGGAGGTGGTGTGGATACCACTCTTCACTGGAGTGACTGCTGGGGTGCTTATCGAGTTGCAGCTCTGGGGGTAGTTCCCAGATGTTGCGGTTGTTTTTTTGAGGGCGCGCGGCTAGATCTCACACATTAAACCGGAAGTGAATCACATCACCATCTTGCACGATATAATCTTTGCCCTCAAGCCGCCATTTGCCGGCATCTTTGGCGCCCTGCTCGCCCTTGCCGGCGATAAAGTCGTCATAACTAACAATTTCGGCGCGTATAAAGCCCTTTTCGAAGTCAGTGTGAATCTTGCCAGCGGCCTGAGGTGCGGTTGCACCAACGGGAATGGTCCAGGCGCGGACCTCTTTCACACCGGCGGTAAAATAGGTTTGTAGGTCGAGCAGTTGGTAGCCGGCGCGAATCACGCGGTTGAGGCCGGGTTCGTCCATACCCAGGTCGGCGAGAAACTCGGCTTTATCATCATCGTCCAGCTCGGAGATTTCCGCTTCGAGCTTATTGCAAATGGGCACCACCTGGGCACCTTCGGTAGCGGCGAGCTCTTCAACTGCCGTGAGCAGGGGGTTGTTCTCAAAGCCATCTTCGGCAATGTTGGCAATGTACAGGGTGGGTTTGAGTGTCATTAGGCTGACTTCACCCAGTTTTTCAATGTCATCTTGTGTTAATGCAAGACTGCGCAGAGGCTTGGCTTCGTTGAGGTGGGGCAGCAGGCGCTCCAGCACTGCCTGCAAAGCAATCGCGTCTTTATCTTTACCTTTTGCGGCGCGAGCAGTTTTTTGCAGGGCTTTTTCCACGGCATCGAGGTCCGCCAGTGCGAGCTCGGTATTAATGATTTCAATATCGGCTAGAGGATTGATTTGATTGGCGACGTGAATGACATTCTCATCTTCAAAGCAGCGCACGACATGGGCGATGGCATCGGTTTCACGAATATTGGCCAAAAACTGATTGCCCAGGCCTTCACCCTTAGAGGCGCCCTCGACTAGGCCAGCAATATCAACGAATTCCATGGTGGTGGGGAGGATGCGTTCGGGGTTGACGATGGCGGCGAGAGCGTCCTGGCGCGGGTCGGGTACGGGCACCACGCCGGTGTTGGGCTCGATGGTACAGAAGGGAAAGTTTTCCGCATCAATACCGGCCTTGGTGAGCGCGTTAAATAGGGTAGATTTACCCACATTGGGCAAGCCGACAATACCGCATTTGAAACCCATGGTGATCCTCTGTCTTTGCTGAATGGGCGCGCCTGTTACTAGGTTCGCGCAAATAATTGGTTAAATAATGTACCCGTTTGAGTGTCTGCTTATTTTGTGTGCAGGGCTTTCATCGCCTTGTTCCACAGCCCCTCGGCGAGCGCTGGTACGATCTTGAGGGCGTCGTTAATGCTATCTTCGATTAATTGTTGCTCGGACTGTGGTGCGCGACGCAGGACATAGTTAACCACCTCGCTAGCGTGACCGGGGTGACCGACGCCAATACGCAGACGGGCAAAATTTTTGTTGTTGCCCAAGGCTTTGATAATGTCTTTCAGGCCATTGTGGCCGCCGTGACCGCCGCCAATTTTGAGACGGGCTTTGCCGGGTTCGATATCGAGCTCGTCGTGAGCGACGAGTATGGCCTCGGGGGGGATGTTATAAAACTTGGCCATCGGCCCGACGGCTTGACCGCTGAGATTCATGTAAGTCGACGGTAATAGAAGGCGGATGTCTTGCCCGTTCAAGGTAATTCGTGCCGTTTCGCCGGAAAATTTATTGTCCTTTTTGAAACGGGTGCCGTGGTGTTCGGCCAGAGTGGTAACAAAGTCGGCCCCAGCATTGTGACGGGTGTGCGCGTATTGGGGGCCGGGATTACCCAGTCCTACCACGAGCCTCACTGCCGTATCCAATGCTAGGGCCTTGCAAACGAAAAGTGAGCGAGCCCTTTAGGCGTCTTCCTCGCCGGCTTCTTCGTCAGCAGCGTCAGCAGAATCGTCTTCAGTGGTTTCTTCGATAGCTTTAGACTTGTTGACTGCAGCGACAGGTAGATCGTGATCTTCACCGTGAGACAGGGCAACACTGGTAACACCCTCGGGCAAGTTAACATCTGAGATGTGCAGAGTCTGACCGAGCGTGATTGCGGCCATGTCGACTTCGATGTACTCGGGTATGTCTCCAGGCAGGCATTCAACTTCCAACTCGTTCGTGCTGTGAGAAATTTGACCGCCTTCCATTTTAACGCCGTGACACTCTTCTTCATTAATGAAGTGCAGAGGCACGCGAATAGTGAGCTTTTGTGTGAGATCGACACGCAGAAAATCAACGTGCAGTATTTCTACTTTTGCCGGGTGGCGCTGCACGTCTTTAAGAATTACGTTCTGCTTGTTGTTGTCCACGTCCAGCTCAATGATGTGAGAATAAAAGGCTTCATTCTCCAGGGCGTGGCTCAGCTCGTTGCTGGCCAGAGAAATATTCTCAGGCGTTTTGTCCAAGCCATAAATAATGGCGGGTACTTGGTTGTCCAAGCGACGTAGGCGGCGGCTCGCACCTTTCCCTATATCGCTACGGACCTTGGCATTGAGGGCGAAATCGACCATTTGCCTTTACTCCTATGTTGTTGTACCGCTATAGCTGTTGCGACCCAGGTTATAGCGGATGAGGTTAAACCCCGCCGACAAATGTGGTGGGGAGGTATCCGTGCAAAATTGACTTAGTGTTTAGTCAAACATTGCGCTGATGGATTCTTCGTTGCTGACCCGGCGAATGGCCTCGGCCAGCATATGGCCCAATGACAGCTGGCGTATTTGCTTACAGGCGCTAGCTTCCGCAGTCAGGGGAATGCTGTTGGTGACCACCAAGCTGTCGAGCTGGGAGTTCTGTATGTTTTCTGTCGCCTTGCCGGACAACACCGGGTGGGTGCAATAGGCAACGACGTGTTTGGCGCCCTGTTCTTTGAGGGCATCTGCAGCTTTACACAAGGTGCCTGCGGTATCGACAATATCGTCAACCAGCAAACAGGTGCGGTCGGCAACGTCACCGATAATATTCATGACCTGAGCCTGGTTGGCCTCGGGTCGACGTTTGTCGATAATAGCCAAATCGGTATTGAGTTGTTTTGCAATGGCCCGGGCGCGCACAACGCCGCCGATATCGGGAGACACCACGAGCAGGTCTTCGTAATTTTGCTTTTCGATATCGTCGAGCAATACAGGCGAGCCGTAGACATTATCCACTGCGCAATCGAAAAACCCCTGAATTTGCTCGGCGTGCAGGTCGACAGTTAATACGCGATTAACGCCAACGTTGTTGATCATGTCGGCGACGACTTTGGCGCTGATGGGAACTCGGGCCGAGCGTACGCGTCTGTCCTGGCGGGCGTAGCCGAAGTAGGGCACTACCGCTGTAATGCGGCCTGCTGAAGAGCGGCGCATGGCATCGACAATAAAAATCAGTTCCATCAAGTTTTTATTGGTCGGCGCACAGGTTGGTTGAATGATAAAGACGTCGCGGCCACGCACATTGTCGTCGATCTGTACGCTGATTTCGCCGTCTGAAAAATGCGAAACCTGAGCGTTGCCAATCTGGAGGCCGAGATGTGTGGCGATTTCCTTTGCCAACTGCGGATTAGAATTTCCTGAGAACAACATTAAGTTGGGCATGGGGGGATCCTGGTATCACGAACGGCGCAGAAGAGTGGAGAAATGGCTGGGGCGGGAGGATTCGAACCTCCGAGTGACGGGATCAAAACCCGTTGCCTTAACCACTTGGCCACGCCCCAATAAAGCTTGTTTTAACTATTTCACAATGAATCGCTTGGATAGGCTGGAGAGTGGTTAACTCCCCGGGCGACAAACGCCTGCCATCGTTGCGGAACATCGACCAGTACCTGGCGTGCTTGAGCTTCGTCTCCAAAGGAGGCAAAAATACAGGCACCGGTGCCGGTCATTCGAACATTTGCGTATTGCTCCAGCCATTGTCGAGCTGTTTTTACCTCAGGGTAGAGCTTTTCCGCTATGGGTTGGCAAGCATTTCTGCCACCCTGCTCGAGAAAGGCGCGTATTGTGATAGCGCGTGCGTCCCTTGTCAATTGTTGGTGTGAGAATATTGTCGCGGTTGAGACCTCAATGGTGGGTGCGAGAACGAGATACCAGCAATCTACCATGTCGACAGGGGTTAAAATTTCGCCGATACCTTCGGCCCAGGCCGTGCGACCGTGGATGAAAACGGGCACATCGGCGCCCAGCTTAAGGCCAATGGCGGCGAGTTGTTCACGGCTAAAACCCAGCTGCCACAGCTGATTGAGGCCTATTAAGGTGCTTGCTGCATCGCTGCTTCCCCCTCCAAGCCCCCCGCCGAGAGGTAGGCGTTTGGTTAACTGAATATCGGCACCGCACGGGTGCTGAGGTTTTTTTTGCAAAGCTAAATGCTGTAGCGCTTTGGCCGCACGATAGACAAGATTATCTTTTGTAGCGATTGCCGGGTGGGTCGGGCTAAGCGTAAGCGTCGTATCATCGCGGCGATAGAAATCTAGTTGGTCCCCGTAGTCGAGTAATTGAAACAGAGTTTGCAGCTGGTGGTAACCGTCGGGGCGGCGTCCGGTGATATGCAAAAAAAGATTGATTTTCGCCGGTGCTGGTAGGCTAATGTGGTCTGGTATCACGGTTGGCTTGTTTATCCGGTGGGTGGCTTGAGTGTAACGAACCTGACTTTTTGGCGTCTCTGAAGTTCAATCTCCAAGTCTGAAGTGCTTGGAGTCAAGGGTCTTAAATTTAATACACACTGTCACGGCTTGTGTCCTTGAAAAGACCATTCCTTCAATAGCAGGGTAAAAGTCAGTTGTTGGCTAAGACCCTTGATTTTACCTGGTAATGGGCCGTAGGGCCCAGTCTGATAGCGGCTGAAAGTTAGCTTCCAGTTATCTTCTTGCAGCTTGTCGAGCAAGCCTTCACTGTTGAATGTTTTTATAAGGGCCGTTGATGAGCTGGAGGGAATGCCTCTGACCCAGTAGCGTATTTGCTCAACGGGAAGTTGCCAGCCAAAGAGTCGTTGGGTTAAAGCGCTCGAAGAGTGGGAGCTTATATCGGCCTCTCCCGGTTGGCTGAGGATGATTGTCTGTGCGTTGCCTCTGATTGTCACGGTGCCGACACCAAAAGGGCCACTTAAATGAATCGTGAATTCGTCGCCGTGCTGGCGCCAATCAAACCAAACGCTGCCCGAGTCTGTGTCGTTGCGATAGGCAAGCTTGCCTTTTATTTGCCAGTTGTCAATGGTCTGCATGGCCATTCGGTGTGCTGGCCACGATGGGGGTGGGGTAGACGGCTCTGTTTGTTTTTGCAGTGGAGTACAGGCACTGATTAACAGGCTAAGTAGAGCGATGTAGCCCCACGCTGGTAAAGAGCGCGCGCAGCTGGGTGTTGGACGGGGCGGCGGAAGTGAGGGGGACATTGAAGATCGGTGCTGACTATTCAGAGCGGGTTAGACTAAAGCATAGCATTCAAAGTTGGACATCTAGCCGCTGCAGTGTTTTGAGCAAAAACTCACTGTCAGGGTTGTTTTTCATCGCATTCTGCCAAATGGAGCGCGCTTCGTCCTTTGCACCCGTCATCCACAAGACTTCCCCTAGGTGAGCGGCGACTTCAGGGTCCGGCATCGTCGCCATTGCGGTGCGCAGGTGGCTCAGGGCGGCGTCGTATTCGCCGCGTTTAAATAATACCCAGCCTAGGCTGTCGAGGATGGCAGGATCATTGGGTTTAATGGCGCGCGCTCGTTGAATTAGCTGGAGGGCTTCATCGTAACGGTCGGTGCGATTGGCCAGTGTGTAACCGAGAGCGTTAAGGGCCGAGGCGTTATTGGAGTCGCGTTCAAGGATGGCGCGCAGGTCTTTTTCGGTAGCAGTGAGGTCGCCAAGTTTTTCGTTAACCAGCGAGCGAGTATACAGCAGCTCAATATCATCTGGGTTCTCGGCAAGCCCTTCGTCGAGTAGTGCTTGGGCGCCGTGGTGATTTTGCTGCTGAATTAGCAGTTGGCTCTCGATCTGGTAAAAGGCACTGGCATGGTCGGGATTGTCGAGGCGCAATTCATGTAGATAAAGTCGCGCATCGTTCAGTTGGTCGCGGCTGGCCAGTATGTGAGCAATGCGCACGGTTGCCTCTAAGAAAAGGTCGTTGTTGGTGACACTTCGGTAGTGTTGCAGCGCTGTATCAAAATCTTGGTTTTGCTCGGCCATGATAGCGAGCTGGTAGTGAGCCTCTGAGTTCATGTGGCCGCTATCGATGAGTTTGTTGTAAATGACTTTGGCTGGTGCGGAATCATTATTTTCACGGTGAAGGAGAGCCAGTGCGAGCTTGAATTTGTGATTGTCCGGCTCTTGTGCGGCCAGGCTGATCATTTTTTTAATGGCCAGAGGAAGGTCGTTGGCTGCCACAAAACGAATTAATTGCAATTGCAATTGTTGGCTCCTTGGCGAGTGTTGGAGCCCTTTTTCTAGCTCGGTAATCGCAGCCTTGTAACGCCTGTCTTTATGCTGAATTTGTGCCGCGACGAGTCGGGCGGGCTCATCGTCAGGGTGTTTGTTAAGGATTTTTTGTGCCGTGCTTAGAGCGTCGTCGATACGAGCAAGTTGTGCGAGTAAGAGGGTTTTACCGAGTAAAAGATCACGGTTGCTTGGGTGGTTCTGCTCAGCGCCAATATATTGCTCAAGCAGCAGTAGGCGATGGGCTTCATCGAGTTCGGCGGTATAGCTGGGCAGTAGAACCAAGTATTTACCATTATTATGGCTGAGTAAATATTCTGCGTGCTCAAAGGCGAGGTCGAAATGGGCCTGTCGCGCCTGGGAATAAAAGGCCATATTGCGGGCCTGTAAGTTATTTGGTTCAACTTCGGCCCATAAAATGCCCAGCTCTTGTAATGCCTCATTGTCTTGTTGATACGAGGCCGTACTCACTGCTCTGGCAATCACTCCGGGGTCACGGGTGATACGAGCTTGATTGCGATAGGTTTCAAGCGCGAAGTCCAGCTGCCCACGGGTGCCAGCGACCTCGGCGACAAGTAACTCGTAAAAAGTTTGTGTTGGGAAGGGGCGAACGGGATAATCGCGCTCCAGTGACACGGAGTTGGTTGTTGTGTCGGCACTTGAAACGGTCGTCGCGACTGAATTGTCAGTATTTTTCTGGAGCTGGGGTGAAGTGCAGGCCGTCACTAGCAAGAGAATACCGGTCGATAGTAGAGCCTGCAGGCGCAGCCTCGCGAGTCCTTGTTTGGCGATAAGTTGAGGCTTGTCGAGCATAGTTAAGTGATTCCGGGCTGTTGCCTTAGCGAGTAGTAAGTATAATTGTGACAACTATGAGACCTTAAGTTCATGGTTGCGATTGTGAAACATATCCATATTGGCCCTTTATGCCCCTGATTGCCCTAGGAATCAACCACCGCACAGCAAGCCTCGATGTTCGTGAGCGGGTTGCCTTTGCGCCTGATGAAATGGTTCTAAGCCTGCAGCAGGGGCGTGAGGCCAGTGGCGCAGACAGTTTGGCGGTACTCTCGACCTGTAATCGTACCGAGCTTTACGCCTGCGGTAATGTTGACTCCGACGCGTTATTGTCCTGGTTGGTGGCACACCATGATTTGCCTGCGAATGCGCTGGATAGTAGTTGTTACGTGCTGAAGAATGATAAAGCCGTGGAACACATGATGAAAGTTGCTAGTGGCCTCGACTCCATGGTGCTGGGTGAGCCACAAATTCTTGGCCAAATGAAATCTAGTTATGCGGTCGCTCAAAAAGCGGGCACCGCCGGTGGACTTTTGTCTCAGGTGTTTCAGGATGTATTTGCCACTGCTAAGCGAGTGCGCAGTGAAACGGCAATTGGCCAAAACCCAGTGTCGGTGGCGTATGCCGCTGTCAGTTTAGCGCAACGCATTTTTAGCTCGATGCGAGAAGTCAGTGCGTTATTGATTGGCGCGGGAGAAACGGTCGAGTTATTGGCCCGGCATCTGCGTGAACAGGGGGTCGGCGATATTGTGGTGGCCAATCGCACCTTGGCTCGAGCCCAGGAAATGGCAGAGCAATTTTCTGCTGAGGCGATTTTGCTATCGGATATCCCCGCCCACTTGCATCAAGCAGATATTGTTATTTCCTCGACCGCCAGCCAGTTACCGATTTTGGGCAAGGGCGCGGTGGAGTCGGCGTTAAAGCGGCGTAAACACCGGCCAATATTTATGGTCGACATTGCGGTGCCTCGCGATATTGAGCCTCAGGTTGCCCAGCTCGATGACGTCTATTTGTACACCGTTGATGATTTAAAAGAAGTGATCGAAGCCAATTTGCGTCACCGTGAAGATGCCGCTGGACAGGCCGAGGCCTTTATTCAACAGGGTGTGATTAACTGGCAAAACCAATTGCGCGGCCAGCAAGCGGTGGGTACGATTCGCGCCTTTCGCGACAACTTCGCCGCGTTGCGCGATGTGGAACTCGACAAAGCTCTGTCATCGATTGCCCAGGGCCAGGCAGCGGAACAGGTGCTGCGCCAATTGGCCCATGGCCTCACGAATAAGTTTTTACATGTGCCCACGACGCGTCTGAAGAGGGCGGGTGAGCAAGGTGATGGCGACTATGTTCGCTGGGCTCACGATTTATTTGATTTGCCGGCACTGGGTGAAAGCGCGCCCGCTGACAGTCAGCCACGGTATGACCGACAAGAGCAAGGCGCGAATGTCGTTCATGCAGATGTTAAAAAAAGGGACGAACCATGAAAGCTTCGCTATTAGAAAAACTGGATCGTCTTGTCGAGCGTTTTGACGAGGTCGGTCACTTGCTGAGTGACGCGCAAGTGATTGGTGATCAAAACCGTTTTCGCGGTCTGTCAATGGAATACGCCGAGCTGGAGCCGGTGAGCAAGGCCTATCAGCAGTTTATGCAGGTATCTGAGGGCATTGATGAGGCTCGATCCATGCTCAAAGACAGCGACCCTGATATGCGTGAGCTGGCGCAAGAGGAAATGCGCACGGGTGAGACAGAACTGGCGGGTTTAGAGAAAGAGTTGCAAACGCTTCTGTTGCCGAAAGACCCCAACGATAAACACAATGTATTTCTTGAAATCCGAGCCGGCACCGGTGGTGATGAAGCGGCGATATTTTCCGGTGATTTGTACCGCATGTATTCACGCTATGCGGAGTCCCAGGGCTGGAAGGTAGAGATCGTCAGCGAACGTCACGGTGATCACGGTGGTTATAAAGAAGTGATTGTGCGCATTATCGGCAAGGATGTGTTTTCGCAATTTAAATTTGAGTCGGGGGCTCATCGCGTGCAGCGCGTACCCGAGACAGAATCCCAGGGCCGTGTGCATACCTCGGCTTGCACCGTGGCTATTTTGCCAGAGGCCGATGAAGTTGAAGCGGTGGAAATTAATAAAGCTGACCTGCGCGTCGACACCTTTCGGGCCTCGGGCGCGGGTGGTCAGCACGTCAACAAAACGGATTCGGCTATTCGCTTAACCCACCTGCCGACCGGCATCGTGGTTGAATGTCAGGATGAACGCTCTCAGCACAAGAACAAAGCGCGGGCCATGTCCCTGTTACAGGCTCGCATTATGGATGGCATGCAACAGCAACAATCCCAGGAAGAATCAGATTTGCGCCGTAGCCTGGTCGGCAGTGGCGATCGCTCTGAGCGAATTCGCACCTATAATTTTCCCCAGGGTCGCGTGACAGATCACCGCATTAATCTGACGTTGTATAAAATTGACGAAATTATGCAAGGTGATTTGGGGCAGGTTATTCAGCCTTTAATTGCGGAATACCAGACCGAACAACTGGCGGCGTTGGCCGAATAAAAAAGCAGCTGAAAAAAGGCTGACGAAAAAATGCCAGTAGAAAAAGCTAGCATCGCTGAGTTGCTGCGTCTGGCTTCGATGCTCGAAGGTGTCAGTGATAGCCCGCGTCTCGATCTCGAAGTGCTGCTTTGTCATGTGCTCGATAAACCGCGCAGCTATCTTTTTACCTGGCCAGAAAAAGCACTTGATGCAACATCGAGCCAACAATTTTATAACCTTCTAAAGCGCCGGGCTGAAGGCGAACCTATAGCCTATTTAACGGGCGAAAAAGAGTTTTGGTCACTCCCTCTGGCGGTTAATACGGCGACCCTAATCCCCCGGCCCGATACAGAAGTTTTAGTTGAAACAGCGCTTAGTGTCATTGATAAGCCCGATGCGCGGGTTCTCGACTTGGGCACGGGCACGGGCGCTATCGCACTGGCACTGGCGAGTGAGCGCCCAGGCTGGCAAATAATGGCGGTCGATATCGTGCCCGAAGCTGTCGCTCTCGCCGAAGCAAACCGTCAACGTTTAGGTCTGAATAATGTCAATGTGATACTCAGCAACTGGCTTGAGAGTGTTGCGCCACAGGCCTTCGACCTTGTCGTCACTAATCCCCCCTATATCGATGTTAATGATCAGCATTTAAAAGAGGGTGATGTCCGTTTTGAACCAGAGTCAGCTCTGGTATCTGGCGATAAGGGGCTGGCCGATATCCGTATTATTATTACTGAGGCGAAACGTTATTTAGAGCAAGGCGGCTGTTTATTGATTGAACATGGCTATCAACAGGCTGGCGCTGTGTGTCATGTGCTCCGTGATGCAGGGTATAGGCAAGTATCAACCCGGCAAGATTTGGCAGGGCGCGAACGATTGAGCCTTGGCTATTTTTAAAATAATGCGCTGGCTTTTTAATTGAGAAAATGCTGAGTAATTGAGCAGATGTTGAACAAAAAACCGGGGGTAGCCCGGTTTTTTGTCACTGTACTGCCTTCAGGTTTAAGCGATAATAGAGCGCTTAGAAATTTCTTCCAGCATCACCTCGGTGGCACCGCCGCCAATACTTTGCACACGGGCATCTCGTACCATACGCTCAATGGTGCTCTCGCGGATGTAGCCAAAACCACCGTGGAATTGCTGACAGGTGTACATAGTTTCGTTCACCAATTCGCAGCAGAACGCTTTCGCCATAGAGACTTCTTTGACGCAATCCTGACCCATCGCGTCGAGCCAGGCAGCGTGATAGGTGAGCTGGCGACCCGCTTCGACCTTGGCCTGTAGCATGGCTAGGCGTTGACGAATAGCTTGCTTGTCCCACAGGGTTTCACCAAAGGCCTTGCGCTCCTGTACGTATTGCAGGGTAATTTCCAAGGCTTTGGCTGCTTCACCAATCGATTGGGCGGCCAGTACCGTGCGCTCGTTCTGGAAGTTGCGCATGATGGAGTAAAAGCCTTTATTCAGCTCGCCGAGAATGTTTTCTTTGGGTACTCGGCAGTTATCGAAAACCAGTTCGGCGGTATCGGAACTGCGCCAGCCCTGCTTGTCGAGAGCGCGGCTAACAGTGAAACCGGGCATACCTTTTTCAACAATAAAAATGGTGATGCCACGTGACGACTTGACCGTGGTGTCAGTTTTGGCCGCGACAAAGTAAACATCCCCTTTAACTCCGTTGGTAATAAACATTTTGCTGCCATTGAGCACATAACTGTCGCCATCTTCCACCGCTGTGGTGCGCATACCGGCAACGTCTGAGCCGGCATCGGGTTCAGTCACGCCCACGGCGCAAATTTTCTTGCCACTGATAAGGTCGGGCATATACTTGTCTTTCTGGGCTTTGTTACCGAAGTTCTCCAGGTGGGGGGAGGCCATGTCGGTGTGTACCATGACCGTGACCGCAAAACCGCCAAAGCTGGAACGGCCCAGCTCTTCAGCAAGTATTACGCTGCCCAGGGTGTTCATATTGCTGCCGCCGTACTCCTCACCGTAGCGAATACCCAAAAAGCCGAGGTCGCCCATTTTGCGCAGTACCTCGCGGGGTACAAAGCCGTCCTCTTCCCAGGCATCACCGTTGGGTACGATCTCTTGCTCGACAAAGCGGCGGATTTGCTCACGTAGCATGTTTTGTTCTTCAGAAAAATACAGTTGGTTCATGGTTGTCCTCAGCTTGTCTGGGTTGGGTTGGAGGTTAAGGGTTAACGTGGTAGTAAAAAGGCTTACTCAACGGGCCTAATTTCAAGCAGCATGGCACCGCCTTCAACACTGTCGCCAACACTACAAAAAATTTCGCCGACCACGCCGTCGGTCGCGGCGGTGAGATTATGCAGCAGTTTCATTGAATCGAGTACCACCAGCGTGTCGCCACTGTTGACGCTTGCGCCGCTGGCAACGTTGATTTCGACCACTTGGCCGGGTAGCGAGGCGGTAATATTGCTATCGCCGCCATCGGCATTCTGTCCTTTGCCCAGTGCGAGATCTTGCTCGCTGAGGTAGAGGTAGCGCTGGCTGGCGCCTTTATCGGTGAGGGTGATGGCATGGTCCGTGTTGTCGATATCAAAACTCTGGCTATGGCCGTCAATTTCAACTTGCAGGCGTTGTTCGCCTATCCAGCCAGCGAGAATAGTGTGGTCATTGGTGGCGTCGTCTTCACCGATGATTTGCGCGTTGAGCTGGTAATTTCCCTGAGAGCCACTGATTGTGAGAAGGTGAATACTGCTCGTGTCATCAAGTTCGTTTTTTAAAATGATGCGGCTCTGCCCCGCCAGGCCAGCCCTGTTGAGGACACGGAAGGCACCGAGTGTCTTGAAGGGAGAGTGATGCTCCTGCGTATTTCGTTTTTCAAGCAACATAATGCGTGCAATGGCCGCGCAAATAAGCGTCTTGCTGTCGGTGCTTTTCGCCTGCCAGCCGCCGCTGAAAGACTCGTCTAAAAAACGTGTGGTTAGGGCTTTGTCGACAAAACTGGGGTGGCGCAGAATATCGGCTAAAAAACTGAGATTAGTACCCACACCGCTTAATGTGTAGTTGTCGATACCGCGTAGCAAGGCACTGCGCGCCTGCTCGCGGTTGTCGCCCATGCCAATGACTTTGGCCAGCATGGGGTCGTAATAAGGCCCGAGCACAGAGCCGGCCTGCACGCCACTATCGATACGCACGTCGCTGTCGTCGGGTTCACTGTAGAGAGTGATGGTGCCGGTTTGGGGGCGATAATTATTGGCGGGGTCTTCAGCGTTGACGCGGGCTTCAATGGCCCAGCCTGTGCAGGTGATTTCACCTTGCGCGCAGGGCAGGTTTTCACCGGCGGCGATGCGTATTTGCCACTCGACCAAATCAAAGCCGGTAATGGCTTCGGTCACGGGGTGTTCAACTTGCAGGCGAGTGTTCATTTCGAGGAAGTACACTTCGCCATTGCTTTGGTCGAGCAAAAACTCGACGGTGCCGAGGGAGTCGTAATTAACGGCCTGCCCGAGGGTGATGGCGCTGGAGAAAAGCAGCTGGCGCTGTTTATCACTGAGAAAGCCAGCGGGCGCTTCTTCGATCACTTTTTGGTGGTTGCGTTGAATCGAACACTCGCGCTCGAATAAGTGCACGGTATTGCCGTGGTGGTCGGCGGCCAGTTGCACTTCAATATGGCGAGGTTCTTCAATCAGTTTTTCGAGTAAGACCTTGTCGTCGCCGAACCCGGCGAGTGCTTCCTGTTTGGCCTGTGGCAGTTCCCGGGCCAGTTGTTCGCTGTTGTCGACCTGGCGCATACCTTTACCGCCGCCCCCGGCACTGGCTTTAATCATCAGCGGATAACCGATGTTGTCGCCTGCGTTTAATAGTGTGGCTTCGGATTGGTCAGCACCGTGATAACCGGGGATGGTCGGTACACCGGCATTTTGCGCCAGAGCTTTGGATTCTATCTTTGAGCCCATTACCCGTATGGCCTCACGATTGGGGCCGACAAAGATAATGCCCTCGCGCTCGCACAGGCTGATTAGAGCCTCGCTTTCAGAGAGAAAACCATAGCCGGGGTGAATGGCATCGACACCGGTTTGTTGAGCTGCGGCAATAATGTTTTCGGCTTTTAGGTAAGACTGGGCGCTTTCGGCGGGGCCGATTAGCACAGCCTCGTCAGCCTGGGCGACGTGGCGAGCGTAGCGGTCGGCCTCGGAATAAACGGCAACGGCGCGGATGCCGAGCTTTTGGCACGTGCGCATGATACGCACAGCAATTTCGCCACGGTTGGCAACGAGCAATGATTTAATCATAGGGGCAGACACACCTTGAATAAGGGCAAGAGGGAAGCGTTTTTAGTGAGCAGAGGATGTGTCATCACATGCGGTAAACCGGTGATGGCCCAGCTTCCGGCTCTTTAGCGGCGGCCAATGCCAAACACAGGCCCAGTACATCGCGAGTGTCAGCGGGTTCAATAATGCCGTCATCCCAAAGGCGCGATGTAGCGTAGTAGGGGTCGCTCTGTTCGCCGTACTGGGCGCGTACACCGTCTTCAATGCCCTGCAACTCTTCGTCTGTGGCAGCACCGCCTTTAATGCTGGAGCGACGTAATTCGGTCATCACGTTGCTGGCGATATCGGCGCTCATGGTCGCGCAATTGGCCGAGGGCCAAGTGAATAAAAAATGTGGCCAGAAACCGCGACCAGCCATGCCGTAATTGCCGGCACCGTAGGAACCACCGACGATCACTGAAAATTTGGCGACGCGAGATGTGGCTTGCGCATAAACAAACTTGGCGCTGTTTTTGGCGATGCCGCCGCGCTCGGCTTCACTCCCCACCATAAAGCCGGTGATGTTGTGCAGGAATAACAAGGGCGTATTGCGCTGATTACACAGCTCAATAAAGTGGGCACCTTTTAAAGAAGATTCTGAAAACAGTGCGCCGTTATTACCGATTAAGCCCACTGGGTAGCCGTGAATATAGGCGGTGCCGCAGACCAGGGTGTCGCCATAGAGGGGTTTGTATTCGTGGAAATCACTGTCGTCCACGAGTCGCGCGATAATCTCGCGCACATCGTAGGGCATTTTCGGGTTGGCACTGACCACACCGGGCAGCTCTTCCGGGCTGTAGCGTGGTGGTAGCGCCGGGCGAGTATCGGCGTAACACTTGGTTGGCCAGTTGAGCTTGGCCATGATTTCGCGAATCCGCGCCAGGGCTTCGTTCTCATCGTCGGCGAGATAGTCACTCACTCCCGACACTTTACTGTGCATTTCAGCACCGCCAAGGGTTTCGCCGTCGATTTCTTCATTAATGGCGACCTTGACGATGGATGGTCCACCGAGATGAATCCGCGCATTGCCACGCACCATAATATTTTCGTCGGACAGAGCGGGAATATAGGCGCCGCCTGCCGTGCAGCCACCAAATACCGCCGAGATTTGCGGCAGACCTTTGGCCGACATCTGGCACTGACGATAAAAGGTATTGCCAAAATGCTCTTTGTCGGGGAACACGCGGTCTTGTTCGGGTAGGTAAGCACCGCCACAGTCGACCAGATAAATGCAGGGCAAGTTGTTTTGATCGGCAATTTCCTGGGCGCGGACGTGTTTTTTGACCGTTTCGTGGAAAAAGGAGCCGCCTTTTACCGTCGCATCGTTGGCGATAATCATGCAAGTCACGCCGCAGATTTGCCCAATGCCGGTCACAATGCCCGCCGAGGGTACCTCGTTTTTGTACTGCCCGTAGGCGGCGAGGGGGGAGAGTTCAAGAAAAGCCGTGTGGCTGTCGAGCAATTGGTCAATGCGCTCACGGGCGAGCATTTTGCCGCGCTCGCGATGGCGCTCGATAAGTTTTTCTCGAATGCCAGTGGCGGCTTCGCTATGGCGTGCTCGCAGCTGCTCGAGCAGTTTTGCGTAGTGTTCGGCGTTCTCTTTGTAAGTGGCAGATTGGGGGTTGATTGATGATTGAATACGGCTCATAGGGCGTCTCTTTGAGAGGGCCTTTATTGCCCCCGAGGAGTCTAGAACAAGGGGTAGTGCTAATTCAGTGTTCTCTTATTCTAATGTTGTGTTATTTCGTTGACGTTAACGTCAATGTAGTGAGAACTTAGCAAATCAATCGTGTTAATTCAACATTAGCAGTAAGGTCTTCACTCGTAAGGGCTTGCTGCTAATGTTGAATGGTGTGTTAGAAGATGATGCCAAGAATGGCACAAATTAGAAGCAACACATTGGCAACAAAGCCCATCATCATGCCAGTACCACGGGTGCTGGGGTCGGCAATGTACGCTTTGCGGTAGAGCATGCGACCAGCGAAAAACACCAGCCCCATGATGCCTGCAAAACTGGCACTGAAGTAGTGGGCACAAAGCCACATTGCCGGTAGGGTGACGACTAACTGCTCAAGTGTGTTGAGTTGTACGCGTAGCGTTCGTTCGAAAATATCATTGCCCGTGGTGGCGGGAGCTTCAACCCCGAACTCATCGCGAGCCTTGCCGGCCATGGCGGTAAAAAAAACGTATTGAGCGAGTAATAGTAGAGTGACAAAGGCGACAAAATCCATAGTACTTTTTCCTTCTAATGTTGAGTGGATAAGTTAAGAGATGGGAGCAAGGCAAGTCAGCATCAGCTAACTTGCCTATGGGCTTATATTGCCACACAACCACCGTCAACAGGCATGGCGTGACCGGTGACAAAAGAAGCGTCGTCAGAGCATAAAAAGACCACGACCTTACCCACCTCAGCTGGGTCGCCGAGGCGACCAATGGGTTGTAGCTTAAGTAGTTGCTTTTCGACCCAGGGCTTTTCGTCGAGGGCGCGTTGCAACATTTCAGTGCGAATACCGCCAGGGCACACCGCGTTAACACGAATGCCTTTCTTGGCGAATTCAATGGCAGCTGTTTTGGTCAGGCCTACGACGCCGTGTTTAGCGGCGACGTAGGCGGGTACACCTTTGGCGGCAACCAGCCCGGCCACCGAGGCGGTGTTAACAATGGCGCCACCGTCGCCCTGGGCGAGAAACTGATTGATCTGGTACTTCATGCACATGAACACGCCTTTTAAGTTGACGTCAATATTCAGATCGAAGTTTTCAATACTGCAATTGGGTGTGGTGGCCGCTTCGCCTTCAACGCCGGCGTTATTAAAGGCAATATCGAGCCGCCCGTAAGTGTCTACCGCTTTTTTTACCAGCGCGATAACGTCGGCTTCTATGGCCACATTGCAGGGCTGAAACACCGCTTCACCACCGGCACTAATGATGCGCTCGACGGTTGCTTGACCGCCCTGAGCATTGATATCGGAGACCACTACTTTTGCGCCTTTTTGAGCAAATATTTCTGCTGCAGCAGCACCGATGCCACCGGCGGCACCAGTTACGAGGGCAACTTTTCCTCTGATCGATTCAGTCATTATTTTTCCTGTTTAAGTTAATAAATTGGGTTTAAAAATGGGATGTTCATTCAACATTAAAATAGCGGGCAGCTCAACGAGGAATAGTCGATTGTTTTGGCGCAGTTTTGTTGGGTCGTGTCGTGTTAACATGCGGTTTTATTTTGCTGAGTAAAGATTTTATGTCTGACAAATTTACCACCGTTGAACAACAAGTTAGCTACGGCATTGGTCGCCAGATGGGCGATCAATTGGCTGGCAGTCCCTTTGATGAGCTCGTCTTGGACGCTGTTATTGAGGGGATTCGCGATTCATTTACTGGTCAGCCCATTCAGGTGGATGCTGAAGTAATGAAGGCCGCTTTTGAAGAAGTCAATGGTCGGGTACAAAAAAAGCAGGCGCAAGAGGCGGAAAAATTATCAGCCGAGGGCGTTAAATTTCTCGCTGAAAATGCTAAGCGCGATGGTATTACGGTTACTGCGTCGGGGCTGCAGTACGAAGTATTAAGTGAAGGTAAGGGCGCTACGCCTAGTGGCACAGCTAAAGTGCGTACCCACTACCACGGTACGTTGATTGACGGCACTGTGTTTGACAGTTCTTACGATCGTGGGGAACCTGCAGAATTCCCCGTCAATGGTGTCATTGCCGGCTGGACAGAAGCACTGCAATTGATGCAAGAAGGCGCGAAATGGCGTTTGTACGTACCCTCTGCTCTGGCCTATGGTGAGAAAGGGGCTGGCGGTGCTATTGGCCCCCACGCCACACTGGTTTTTGATGTTGAATTATTGGCCATTGTTGGCTAAATCATTGTGATGCAAACGTGGAGTCTGGCCATGTTAAACACGCTTTATGTGCAAGGCGCGAATCAATTAAGCCAGCTGCGGCTGATGATTTTCCTCTGCCTATGTTCGGGCTTGTTAGTCAGCCAGGCTGCTCTGGCGAATCATGGTGATACTCGGCGTTCGACTAGCACAGATAAAGGGGTACTGGCCGAAATTGCAGTGGGTGCAGTTTTTGGCGAAGAAGAGCGGCGTATTCTCAGGGACTATTTACAGCTAAAGGACGACGCTGATAGAGATTATGACCGAGACCGTAGCGATAGGGATCACGCCAAAAAGGGTTCTGGCAAACCCAAAAAGCTACCACCGGGGTTGCGTAAAAAAATAGAACGGGGGGGTGAGCTGCCCCCGGGTTGGCAAAAGAAAGTGGCCCGTGGCGAAGTTCTCGATGAGCATCTTTATAATCAGTCGCACCACTTGCCCAGAGATGTACTGCGCCATATGTCTGAAGTAAAAGGCACGTCTTTACGTCAGATCGATGACCGCGTGCTACGCATTCAGGACGCTACGCGCACTATTCTCGACATTTTCTATCTCGCTGATCAACTCTAGCGCTAAACTGTTTTTGCCAGCTTAACTCAGTGGGTTTTAATCTCATGAAAGGGTGGCTGCTTTAACTTGACCACGCCTGAAAAATTATCCAGGCGTGGTCGTTTGGCTCAAGCTTTTTCCAATAGTCGAGCCAACTCAGAGGCAGAGAGGAAACCCACACCCCCAATTAAGTTCATCATCGCATCGAGGTGGGTTTTCTTTGCATGGGCAATGCGTAGGCTGGTGCAGGAAATCGACGTCATCTTGTAATAGGTGAAAATGTCGTACCACTTGAGCCGCGCCATATCGACAGTGAAGCCGGTATAGGCTTCGTACTTTTCTACAAACTCGTCAAAGTACAGTAGGCCGCTACAGCGAAAGCCGCCCTTGTCATCGGGGGTGCCGAGCATTTTGCAACGGTTATAGGCAAGATCTTCGTGAAAATCACCGAGGTGGCAGAGTTCCCAGTCGAGAATGGCGTTGATTTGCCCATCGTCATCGTACATGAAATTGCCGCTGCGATAATCGCCGTGCTGAATTACCGGGTTTTCGACCACTGGCATATTGTCTTTCAGCCAGATGGCGGCCTGCTCCATAATGGGATGGGCCTCCATGGTGTCTTCCTGCCAGATACGCTCCCAGGCCCCGATCGACCATTCATTAGCTTGGGTGGTACCCGCTTCAGGGGCATCGAAAGCGCTGAGGTCTTTACTACGCCAATCGAGGGTGTGAATGGTGGCGAGATGGCGCACGAACTGGTCGCGCAGTGTGGCGCGCAATTCGGGCTCGAAAGACATGCCCAGCCCGGTTACCTTGCCACCATCTTCGGGCTGTACGGTGCCGACCACAAAGGCGGCAATTAAAAAGGGGTGGCCGAGAAACTCGTCGCTGTGCTCGACCCAGAATACCTCGGGCACTGGCACTTCGCCCCACATGGCGCGCAGCACCTGTGCTTCGCGCAAGCGGTGAGTCTCGACCACTGACTCGGAAGGATCCATGCGCAGCATTAACTTGCGAGTGGCGCGCTCACCGGAGGCTTGATTCCAGGTCAGCATAAAAGTGAACTGTTCTTTTGATGCGCCACCGGTAAGCCGTTTTAGGTCGCTGAGTTGCAGATCGTTTTGCCCGGTGCTTTGCTTCAGGTATTCGACTAGGTGGGATTCAAGGTGTTCGAAGTTGGTTTGGTGGACAGTTGTTTGTGTGCGGTTGCGCAGCTTGCGGGTCAGCACATTGTCGATGGCCGTCTCGACCGGGTAGCGCGCTCTGATTGCCGCTATCCACTCGGTGGAGGGTTGGGCGCGTAAGCGTAAAGTTTCTGTATTTATCATGATTTTTATTTGATTTGTGGCTCGTTATTATTGGTATATTCTCCCTCAACAAAGCGGAGGGCCTAGTGGTAGGTTTTCGAGCGATTAGCTGTCGAGCTGTTGTCTGCTTGCGTCATTGACAGCCGTTTTGTCGGGTCGATTGATGGTTCCGCTTGGTTATTTGGCCCGCGGTTGTTGCGCGTTATTGCGAGGGGGCACCCTACAAATGGAGGTTCCCCCCTGCAAAATTAGCGATTACATGCTGACGTCCTGCACTTCGCCCCAGCCAGTAACCCCGTCGAGATCCCAGCGCAGGAAGGAGTGGGTGCAGTAGACGAAAGGCCAGGGTTGCCAGGGATTGGAGGTAAAGGCTGTTCCGGTAAAGTTATGAGTTTTACCCCGTTCGTCTTCAACTTGAAGCTCCATAAATTGATGTAGCCGGCCATCGCGTAGAAGGCGACCCGAGCCTTTGATCAGGCCGTAGACTTGGTCACCCTCGCGCACGTAGCCGTGGGCAATGGCCTGGTAGTGATTGGGATCGTCGGGGTTGATGATCCAAATACAGTGAATACTGACGTCGTTGTCAAAATTGGCATTGAGCCAGCAAAAATTTTGAAACTGATCTTCTTTGCGCTCGCCCCAGCTGTGATCCATGCTCGACACACAGTTGACGTCATAGGTTTTGCCATCGATGGTGAAGGTGCCGGTAACGCGACCCGTTTGATCCCAGTGCCCAGCATAGGCAGTGGCCGAGACATGATCGTCGGCGGTGGCTGCGAGGGGGTCTTGCTCCGGGTCGTGGATATCGTAGGGGGCCATCAGTGCTTTGTACTGCACATCAATTTTAACGCCGCGCTGGTCGTCGAATTTAATATCGTAATCCATCACCGGCTTGGTACATTTAATCGACAGGCCATTGCCCAGGGTGAAATCGTCAAGGTCTGACTTTGGAAAGGGCAAGTGCACCTGGTTATTGCTATAGCGTACCAAGTGGGGTGAGTTGGAAAAACCATCGGTCACGGTAATGCTGGATAACACGACACCAGCGTTCTGGCGCGTCAAAACATAGACGTTAACGTGCATGGCTTCTTCGGGAATATAAAAGCCAAAATAATTAGTTTCCGCCCAGTAGTGGTCATCGGAAGTCGGTGTGTGAAAGTACATGTCTTTTTCGGTAATCATTATTATTTCCTTATTTAAACCAGAAGAAAAACCGTTGTTATTTTTTTAGTGGCACTAAAGT
This sequence comes from Porticoccaceae bacterium, assembly GCA_041622675.1. Lineage (GTDB taxonomy): Bacteria > Pseudomonadota > Gammaproteobacteria > Pseudomonadales > Porticoccaceae > Reddybacter. The sequence continues at coordinate 42,430 of JBFJYH010000002.1, read as the reverse complement.
TACTGTACTTAGGGCGTGAATCCAAGCCCTTATTAAACCAACAAATGTATTGTCTGAAGTTTTATTTAGGGTACATCGTGGAGTGATTGCTTTATGTGCCGTTGCCAAACTGTGCCGCTGCCAGTCTGGCGTAGAGTTCACTGTCGGTGAGTAATTGCTGATGGGTGCCACTGGCAACGACACTACCCTGATCCATGACCACGATATGGTCTGCGTGGAGGATGGTCGATAGACGGTGGGCAATAATCAGTGTGGTGCGGTTTTCCATCAACTTTTCAAGGGCCAACTGCACCTGTTGTTCGCTATGGGTATCGAGGGCACTGGTGGCCTCGTCCAATAAAAGCAGACGCGGATTTTTCAAAATGGCACGGGCGATGGCAATGCGTTGTTTTTGCCCGCCCGATAGTCGCACACCCTGCTCGCCAAGGAAGCTCGCGTAGCCCTCGGGCAACTGCGTAATAAAGTCATGGGCATAGGCGGCACGGGCGGCGGCTTGTACCTCGTCGTCACTGGCGTCGGGTTTGCCGTAGCGAATATTGTGGCTAACATCGGCGCTGAACAGAGCGGGGTGTTGAGAAACTACGCCCAATTGTTGGCGCAGATCGGCCGGTGATAGCTCGCGAATATCGGTGTTGCCGAGCAGTACTGCGCCGGCTTGAGGGTCGTAAAAGCGCTGCATTAATTCAAATACGGTGGACTTGCCCGCGCCCGATGGGCCGACAAGTGCAACCACTTTGCCCTCGGGAATATGGATGGAGAAATCTTCAAGGGCTTTTTGCCCAGGGCGTGAGGGATAGCTGAAACTGACTCGCTGAAAGCTGACCTCGGCGGCGAGTTCGCTCGCGGCAATACCTTCGGCAGGGGGCAGAATAGTGGTTTTGGCCGTCATTAAATCCACCAGTCTGTCGGTGGCACCCACGGCGCGTTGCAGGTCGCCGTAGACCTCTGACATCGTCGCCACGCCCATCGCCACCAGCATGGCGTAGAACACAAAGGCGCCGAGGTCACCGGCACTCATGGTGCCATTGAGCACATCATTGCCTCCCACCCAGAGCATGCCGCTTAGGGCTCCAAAAACCAGAACAATGACTGCTGCCATTAAAACTGCCCGTTGCTTGACCCGACGGCGGGCGATGGCAAAGGCACTTTCCACCTCTTCATTAAAAGCGTTCCGTTCGTAGTTTTCGCGAGTGTAGCTTTGCACGGTTTTTAGCTGGGTGATAATTTCGCCGGCGTAGGTGCCGACATTGGCTATTGAGTCCTGGCTTTGTCGAGAAAGAGTGCGCACCCGGCGGCCGAAAATTAAAATGGGTAGCAACACTAGAGGGACGCAGCCGAGAATCACTAGGGTGAGCTTGAGGTTGGTGATAATTAAAATAATCAGGGCGCCAATGGTCGAAATGGAACTGCGTAGGGCGAGGGAAAAAGAGCTGCCAATAATGCTTTGTAGCAAGGTGGTGTCAGTGGTGAGGCGAGACATAATTTCGCCGCTGCGGTTGTTGTCAAAATAGCCGGGACTGAGACCAACGATATTATTAAACACCGCACTACGAATATCGGCGCTGATCCGTTCGCCCAGCCACGATACTAAATAGAAGCGCACAAAGGTGCCTGCCGCCATTAATAGGGATAATCCTAGTAATAAATAAATACCCTGCTGCAATTGCGAAACAGAGCCAGCAACAAAGCCGTCATCTATTACCACGCGCACGCCCTGACCGATGGTTAGAGTAATCCCCGCAGTAAAGAGCAGGGCAATAATCGCGCACATCCAACGCCAGCGATAGGGCGCAACGAGGCGCATGAGTTGGGCAATAGATGAAAGCTTGGTGGCGACGGGACGTTCTGAGTTGGTCGACATAGTCTAAGGTGTGCTCGGTAAATAAGGCGGGTAGTTGAGGTTTGCTGTGCCAGTGAAGGGCTAGCAGTTTACGGTAATGTGCTGTAAAAGGGGTATTACTCTATGTCGAGAGGTTCTGTCTGTGACAACAGAGGGGGCAAAAATGATAGTGGCTTTGTGTGGTAGTCATTCAAAACGAGGTGTAGGGTTGCTTGATAAAGTCCATCTCTTTTTCTGTTGATGGTCGGCCGTCCAGTTTTACTGGGCTGAGGTAAGGGGTAGAAGCGCTTGATGATGGAGCGGGGTATTGAACTTTAGGTAAGGGAGAGCTAGGGCAATGTTGATCGGAAAAGGATTGAAAACCTGCGGCGATTAATACGTGAAATAGTTCAATTTTCTGCAGTCACCGGACGTGTGTTTCTCTCAAATTAGAACGCGATCCCAGATAAATAATTCATGTTTAGAGACTTACTGAGGTTGTAAAACGGGGTTTGGTTGAAAATTGTAAGATTTAGGAGGCGTAAATTAGTTCTTGATCACATAAAAAAAATCAATATATTGTCCTTCATTAAATAAAACGTTGGTCAAATTGTCGGTCCATACAATGGGGGAACAGGTTTTAAATTTTTTCTGTTTTCTCTAGGCGCTTCGCCAAACGCTTCAGAATCCATGAAGGAAAAAATGATAAGTGCTCTTCGTAACGCTGGGCTTGATAAGGTACAAGCGTTTTGCGAAGTTTTTTGTAATGCATTAAATAATTAGTAGACAACAATTTAAAAAAAGGGTGGGTTTGTATGAAGAGCTGGATAGTAACGCCGTTAGTCGTAATTTTGATCGCTGTAGGGTCCTACTTTTTTTATATTTCTACTTTACCCCCTGTGCTCGAAGAGGGCTTCCTTTACGGTAATGGCCACGTTGAAGGTACTGAAGTCAATATCAGTGCTGAAGTAAAGGGCCGTGTCCTAGTTTCCAACTTGCTGGAGGGGTCCACTGTCGCGAAAGATTCGCTATTGGTTGAGCTCGATACCAGCGAGCAAGCGGCGATACTGGCGGTGGCTAATGCCGAGCGTATTGCTCGCGAGTACGAACAAGAGCATATTATTGAACAGCTGCAAACTTGGCAGGACAACTTGGCTACTGCAGAGCGCGACTTGGTGCGTTACACGGCATTGCGCAAGCGAGGCATAGTCACTGTGCAAAAACTCGATCAAATCACCTCGGTACGGACTGAGGCGCTGGGCCGAGTGCGAGCTTTAAAGGCTCAGTTTGAACAAGCCAAGGCCAATACTATGGTTGCGGTAAAAAATGTTGAGCTTAGACAAATAGGAATTGATAAATCAAAAATCTATACTCCCATGGACGCCACGATTTTGTCGAAGTCTATTGAGCTGGGCGAGCTGGCAACACCAGAACGTTTGATTGCGGTTCTAGTAGACATGGAGGACCTAGAACTCAAGGCTTATTTACCTGAAGCGGTGATTGGTAAAATCAAACTCAATGCTCCGGCCAAAGTTCGTGTTAGTGCCTTTTCCGATCGTTACTTTGATGCACGGGTGAAACGGGTTGACCAACGTGCACAGTTTACACCGCGCGATATCAACATGCCTGAAGAGCGAGTACGCATGGTCTTTGGCGTGGTGCTGGCACTCGATAATAAAGAGGGCTTCCTCAAGCCCGGTATGCCTGCCGATGCCTGGATTCGCTGGGATGATGGCAAGAGCTGGCCGCAAACTCTCGTCGTTCCTCATTAATCTAGCGTTGCTGGTCAACAGGCAGTAGGGCTGAACGATATGAGTAATGTAACGAGCATTGAGCGGGCAGTTGAAGGTTCGCAAACTGAGAGTACAGATCCAGATCCCCTAGCTATGGATCGCAAACCGATTATTGAGGCCCATAATCTTGGTCGTGCCTTTAATGATGAGTTGGTGCTTAAAGAAGTTGATCTGACCATTTACGAGGCCGAAATTTTTGGTTTGTTGGGGCCAGACGGAGCCGGTAAAACCACCTTAATGCAGTTAATGGCAGCCATTCTCGACCCCAGCGAAGGTCATTGCACAGTGATGGGGCATAACACAGTTAAAGATGATTACTGGATCAACTCCCATATCGGTTATATGTTTCAAGGCTTTACCCTCTACGATAAATTGAGTATTGCAGAGAACATGGAGTTTTCTGCTGACATCCGTGGTTTACCTAAAGAGATTTATCTCGAACGCCAGGAACGCTTGCTGAAAATGGCGGGCCTGTACCGCTTTATCGACCGTGCCGCGGGTAACCTGTCCGGTGGCATGCGTAAAAAGTTATCGCTGTGTACTAACTTGATGCACGAACCCCGTCTCCTGCTACTTGATGAGCTTAGTTTGGGAGTTGACCCCGCGTCGCGACATGAGTTGTGGTCCATGCTTAACATGTTCCGTGATGACGGTGTCACCGTTGTGATGAGTACTCCCTATATGGACGAGGCTGAACACTGCGACCGCATTGCCTTTTTGCACGAGGGCGAGATCATTGGAGTGGACAAGGTTGAGACCCTCCATACCCGCTGCGAAGGGCATGTCTATGAGCTGCATACAAAAGATCGTGGTGGTGCCCATAATCGCTTGGTCGAGCATCCCGATGTTTTGAGTATTCGTCATTTGTCAGAGAGTGTGCACTTTCAATTACACACCGCACATCATATTGAAGCGGGTTTAAAAGCTGGTTTAACAGAAAATGGTGGCCGTATTGAGCCGGTTGAGCCGACGCTCGATGATGCCTATACCATGCTTAGTGGCGGGGAAAAGAGCAGCGCCTATGCTGAGTCGCCACCAGAAATTCATTTGCCCGAAAGATTGCCCGAGGGCGGCTTGATTCGCACCCAAGACATGCGTGTTGAGTTCGGTGACTTTGTCGCCAACAACGACGTCACTCTGGAGATTAAAGCCGGTGAAGTCTTTGGCTTTCTCGGCGCTAACGGTGCAGGGAAAACGACCTTTATCCGCTCTTTATGTGGTTTACAAAAACTCACCAGCGGTGATGCCTGGATTGGCGGTGTCAGTATTATTGACGACCCCAAACGTTTGCGTAACCATATCGGTTATATGTCTCAACGCTTTTCCCTTTACCCCGATCTCACGGTTGAAGAGAACCTGTCCTTTTTTGCAGGTGTTTACGGGCTTGAAAAAGGGGATAAAAAGAAGGCGATGGACTGGGCTATTAGTGTTACCGACTTAAGTAGCGTTATGAATCACCTCGTGGCCGATATGTCAGGGGCCTTAAGTCAACGCTTGGCCCTAGCTTGTGCCATTATGCATGAGCCCGCCGTAGTGTTTTTGGACGAGCCAACCTCGGGGGTGAGTCCCGCCGCGCGGTATAAATTCTGGCAGTTAATTCAGACCTTGGCAGAAAGTGGCACGACTATTTTTGTCACCACCCACTATATGGAAGAAGCTAATTATTGTCATCGTCTAGGCTTGATGCACCAGGGCCGGCTCATTGGCATTGGCCCGGCGGATGAATTAATCGCTGCGCTACCGGGAGATGTTGAGGCGGAATCCATTGAAGAGATGTTTCTTGCCTACATCAAAATTGAAGATGCCCGTCTGGAGGAAGAACGCCAGAGAGTGGATATCGAAAAAGCGGGGCAAGCGAAATGAAGCTGCATAGGCTATACGCCGTTATGCGCAAAGAAACGCGTGAAATAATTCGTGACCGCGTCACTTTGTCAACGGCCTTTTTGTTCCCGATCGTAATGCTGTTTATGTTTGGCTATGCGATTTCCCTGGAAGTTGAGGATGTCAGCTTTGGCGTCCTCGATCAGGATCAGACACCGTCCAGTGCCAACTTGATTGACGAATTTACAGAAAGTGCCTACTTCAAGTTGGTCAGAAGTTATGATTCCGAGGTGCAAATTCACAAGTCGATGGAGGTGAATGAGGTCAAATTAGTTCTAGTGATTCCGCCGGGTTTTAACGCGTTAACGGGTCGCAAAGAAAACCCCGAGGTGCAACTGCTGATTGATGGCACGTACTCAGCAACGGCACTGGTCGCTTTAAATTACGGTATGACCATTGTGTCGAAATTTAAACAGGAACAAGATAATTCATTAATCGATGTGCAAACGCGGATTTGGTACAACCCCAGTTTGCGCAGCATTATTTATGTTGTCTCCGGCCTTTACGCCGTGATTATCGCAGCCTTTCCCCCACTATTAACCACACTGGCCATTGTGCGCGAAAAAGAAAGTGGGTCGATTCAGCAAATTTATGCCTCGCCCTTAACCGTGCCCGAATTTTTGCTGGGTAAGTTGCTTCCCTACGGGTTCATTTCATCATTACAGTTGGTCTCTATTGTGGCCCTAGGTTATTACTGGTTCGGGGTTCCCTTTAATGGCAGTCTCGGTTATTTACTGATTGCTGGTGGCATTTATGTTTTTTGTAATGTCGGAATTGGTTTGCTGATATCGACCATTACCAATAGCCAGCTATTAGCAGTATTGCTGGCGCTGGTGGTAACAATGATGCCCTCAATATTATTTTCAGGCTTTGTCTTTCCCATTTATGCTATGGCCGAGCCGGTACAGGCCTATACCCACCTTTTCCCGGGACGCTTTTTTGTCGATGTCTCACGGGGGATCATTCTTAAAGGGGCAGGGCCGGCAGAAATGATACGACCATTGAGCTTTATGCTGGCTTATACTCTGGCCGTGTTTTTTGCCGCCGTAGTTATTTTTAAGAAAAAAGTTGCCTAAGCCCGACTACACTATGATTAGTAATTACCGGCCCCTTGCGAGCCGAGCAGGAGAGCCGACATGTGGACGCGACTTAAAAGTTTAATGCTTAAAGATGTTATCCAGTTTGCACGGGATAAAACCATCCTCGGTGTTGTCTTCTGGCTTTATACCATGGAGGTTTTGATCTGTGGTTATGCGATGACCTTTGAGGTGAAGGATCTTCCGATTGCGGTAATAGACCACGACCAGACCGTTATCAGCCGCAACTTGATTGATAAATTTACCCTGTCTGAAGCTTTCGAGGTTAGCGGCTATCCGAAAAACCAGGAGCAGGCCGAGAGCTGGATGCGCAGTGGTAAAGTTAAATATGTGATGGTTATTCCCAATAACTTTGAGCAAGACCTGCGCCGCGGTGAATCACCGGGCTTGCAGGTATTACTCGACGGCACCAATTCCAATGCGGCATCTTTAGCTAAAGATTATACGGCAGCCATTGTGCGTAATTTTGAGATGGAGTTTATTGATAACCCCGTTGCCCTGGGTAGTGCCGTGCGCCCTGTGGTTCAAATCTGGTACAACCGGGCTCAGACACTGGAGTCTTTCGTGGTGCTATCGATGATAGTTGCAGCCATTATGATGGTGGGTACCATTCACTCGGCGGCTTCAATTACCCGTGAAAAAGAAGTGGGCACTGTTGACCAACTCATGGTGACACCCACCCGTGTATGGGAGATTTTTCTCGCTAAAACCATTCCTACTCTGGCTGTAGGTATTCTCGCCTTCTTCCCTAGCCTGTTTATTATTTGGTGGTTTGGTGTGCCAATTAAAGGCAGTATGTTGCTCTTCCTCTTCTTGATGGCGATTTTCCTAGTCAGTGCCATTGCCATCGGTGTGCTGATTGCATCGATTACAAAAACACTACAACAGACTTTGTTACTGTGTTTTTTCGGTCTTTTCCCCATTTTGTTTCTATCTGGCACCATGACGCCAACGGAATCGATGCCATCTTTTTTACAGCCCATTACCTATTTGAGCCCAGTAAAATATTTTATGGATATATGCATGGGCGTTTTTCTGAAAGGCGTGGGTATGGCGGAACTTTGGCCAGCAGCGTTGAATATGGCGATTATCGGTGCCGTGCTTTATATCATTGCCGCCTGGCGCTTCAAACATAACTTGTCTTCGTAATAACATTGGATAGCGAGTGCTTAGATAAAGAAAAGATGTCAGACAGCCCCTTATTTATCTAGCCACTCGCTAATAGAGCCGACCATCTTGTCGGGCTGTATTTCCCAATTATAAGACTCGACCAGCCTGTCGTCTGGAGTCATCAGGTAAAGCACCGAACTGTGGCTCATTGAGTAATTGTCTGCAGTGGCTTCACCCTTATGTGTCGCAATTTTGGCGCGGTTGGCCTTCCAGGCTTGTAATACCTTAGCGATTTCAGCGCCTGAACCCGTCAAATAGATAATGCGCGGATGAAAATTTTTGGCGTATTCTATCAGCCGCTGGGGTGTGTCACGCTCAGGGTCAACAGTGATAAATAAAGGGTAGAGCTTATCATTGAGCGGCCCCAGTTGATTAAGTGCCTGGGTCATACGGCTAAGTGTCGTTGGGCAGACATCGGGGCAATGGGTGAAGCCAAAAAAGATAAGTTTGTAGCGGTCGGCATAGCTTTCATTGTTTACGGGTTGGTTAAATTGGTTGACCAATGAAAAGTCACCGCCAATTTGCGCCTCTGTACCTGGAGGCACTGTGCCCTCGCTACCGCCCAGTTGTATTAAATAGTCGACAAGGGCTATTGCGCCGATAATAAAGGCTGAACATACGACAGTGATTAATCCGCGTTTAAGTGTTTGGGCTTTCATAGGAAGGTTTTACTTTATCTGGCTGGGGTGAATACTGAGCTTGTCATTTTAACTATTAGAGTTTGATAATACGCTGATGAAGCAACATCGACAAAACAAATTCCGTTGGTTGGCCTTCGTGCTTTTGTTAATTTTTTTCTTGGGTGTCGGGTATTCCCATTATCGCCAGCAAATATTTGAAGTCTTTGCTGCGGGCACTGAGTGGGTGTTGGTGACCTGTGGTTTTCAAACAGAAGAAGAAGCCGAACGTAGCGAAAGCCTGCAAAGTGGTCAGCTGCGAAAGCTGTTTTACGCGGCGCGTATGTTTAATAGCCCCCCACCTGAAGAGCTGTCTGAAGAGGATGCCAAGGCTGATAAAAAATACCCGGGGGTAGGTTTCGGTTTGGTGCACACGTTTAGTACTAAACCTGTACCTATCGTGATAGGCGGCTGGCTGTTTAGTATCCCCTGTACGTATTTTGCCGATGCACGAGATTGCCAGAAAAGCGGGCAATCAGTGGCACGTCTTAAGGTCAGTGTCGACGATTTTAGTGCGATGGGTGAAGAGAATATCGATGAATTTCTAGCGGCCTCCTCCAAGAAAGTGGCTGTTATTACGATTGCCGGACTAGAAAACCGCTCCCAGCAATGGGGACAGCGCGAAGCAGCTCCAGAGGGGTATAGTACCTACGTAAGCACCAATTCTGATCTTGAATTCTCTGATGGCATGGGTGGGCTATTTTGTACGCAGACACAGGTCAGCCCTAAGGTAATGCCCCACTGCTTATTGCGATTTATGCAGGGTAAGGATGTGACCGTCGAAGTGAAGTTTGCTGCACAATTACAGCGTAAATGGGCTGATATTGAACAGCAGGCCCGAAGTCTAGTGAGAGATTTCCAGGTCAGGCGGTAGGTGCAATCAGTTGTAACAAAGCTGCTCGAGGGTGTTACATTAGTCTGTAAAAGTTAATGTCAGTAACCATTTCTAATAACAAAAGTTTAATTAAAAACGGAGAACGAAAATGATTAGTTACGTAACCATTGGTACCAATGACCTTGAAAGAGCCGCTAAATTTTATGACGCCGTACTCGCCCCATTAGGTTGTAAACGGGGCCCGGAGACGGAGCGTTATAAATCTTGGCTTGGCCCAACCAGAGGCCCTATGCTAATGGTCATGAAGCCCTTTGATGGTAAGCCTGCAACTGTCGGCAATGGTGTGATGGTCGCTCTCAGTGCTGAGTCACCTGAAGTTGTTGATGCAGTCTACAACGCCGCAATTGCAGCCGGTGGTGCCTGTGAAGGCGAACCGGGTGAGCGTAGCCCAGGGTTATATGTGGGTTATTTCAGAGATTTGGATGGTAATAAATTGGACGCAATTTGTATGTAAGCTATTACAATCACCCACAAAACACGGGCCTTTTGTGGGTGATTGCGCTACCTTCTCCCAAGACCCAAGACCCAAGACCCAAGACCCAAGACCCAAGACCCAAGACCCAAGACCCAAGACCCAAGACTCCATTGAGTAGCGCCTTAAAGTAGATTGAATAATTCTTGGGTGCGGTTATGTGGGTAGCGAAGTTGTATTTTTAGCTTGGTTGAACACTCGATACCCCGCCTAACTTTTCTCTGACAGCAATCGCTGTGTTTTAGCTTACGCCAAGCACACCTTCTAGTTAGTACATTTATTAGTACATCTGTAAATTTTAGCGAAGTAAAAATTTCAAAGGGATTTATGTTGCCTTTTTTTGGCTTCTATTTTGCATCGAAAATAAATAGTCGATTTGATGAAAAGGCCCGGTTGTGAGAATTATTCACAGTACATTTAGTGGGCTAATTTTACTTTTTAAGCAACAGTGTCTTGTGTGCTGTTGCTACTGGAAAAGGACATAAGGATATTTATGAAAGCCGCTGATCTGCTTGTCGCTTGCCTTGAAGAGGAAGGAATTGAATATATTTTCGGCGTGCCAGGGGAGGAAAATGCCGATTTTATGCTGTCGCTGGCAGAGAGTAAAAAGATTCGTTTTATTCTCACCCGCCATGAACAGGGAGCGGCATTTATGGCCGAAGTGTATGGCCGTCTCACCGGTAATCCGGCGGGCTGTCTCGGTACTCTTGGGCCCGGCGCTTCAAATTTAATTACCGGTGTTGCCAATGCCAATATGGACAGGGTGCCGATGTTGGTGTTGACAGGTCAGGGCTCAACCTCGCGCATGCACAAAGAGTCTCACCAGATAATGGATGTGGTCGGTATGTTTGAACCGGTTACCAAGTGGGCTATTTCAATTCGTCACCCTGGTACTATTCCTGAAATTGTGCGTAAGGCGGTACGCTTATCGCGCATGGAAAAGCCGGGGGCTGTACATATCGAGTTGCCGGAGGATATCGCAAAAGAAAATGCCAATGAGCGCGCTATGCTACCGCGACGCTTTTTTCGCTCTCAGCCAACACCGGCAGTTATTAGCCAGGCCTTTGAAATATTAATGCGTGCCCGAAAACCGGTCATTCTTGCCGGTAATGGCTGTATTCGAGGGCGTGCCAGTGAAGCGTTGAGACACTTTTGTGAGCAAACCGGGATTGGCGTTATTAGTACCTTTATGGCCAAGGGTTGCGTCGATCAAGATGCCCCGTATTGTTTATACACGGTGGGTCTTGGCTCTAAAGATCATTCGAACCTGGCTTTGGACGATGCGGATCTGGTGTTTACTCTGGGTTTTGATATGGTCGAATATCATCCCTCCCTATGGAATGCCCAGCGCGATAAGCACATTGTTCACGCCGACTTCCTGGCGGCTGAAATTGATCAGTGTTATCACCCGGAGATCGAGTTGGTCGGCGATTTAACGGCGACCTTGACGGAGTTTAGTCGCCTGCTTAAGACCCGTGATTACCCGCCTTTCGATCTTTCGGTGCAGCAAGAAGTACGCACTGCAATGTGCGCTGAACTGAGTGAATATGCGGAGGATGACACCGCCGGTAGTATTCGCCCGCAAAAAATTCTCTGGGACGCGCGCGAGGTCATGGGGGCTGACGATATTGTGTTATCAGATGTCGGTGCCCACAAAATGTGGATTGCTCGCCACTACCATTGCCATCAACCCAATACCTGCTTGATTCCCAATGGCTATTGTTCAATGGGTTTTGCGTTGCCGGGAGCTATTGCTGGTAGTTTGGTTTACCCCGATCGCCATATTTTGGCGATAGTTGGTGATGGCGGTTTTTTGATGAATGTTCAAGAGATGGAAACCGCACGCCGCCTGTGCAGTAATATCGTGGTTATGGTTTGGGAAGACAACTCTTATGGACTGATCGAATGGAAGCAGGATACCGAATTTAAACGACATACCGATCTTAGTTTTGGTAATCCTGACTGGCTGAAACTGGCGGAGTCATTTGGCTGGCAAGGGCATTTATGCACTCAAAGCAGACAGCTGAAAGAAACCCTCGCGCAGGCTCTTGATGAGTCTGGCCCTAGCCTGGTTGTGGTTCCCGTCGACTACCGAGAGAATGCGCTATTAACCGAACGGCTGGGTAGAATTGGTAAGCGGATGTGAGTCTGGTGCAGGTTGAAATATCCACTTTAATGTAGAGAACAGACGTTCGTAGCCCCGCAATAGTGCAGGGCTACCTGAGGTGCAGTAGAGGGTGGTGGCTTAGAGGACAATCACTTGGCGAATTGCCTGGCCGGATGCCAGACGGTCAAAGCCCAGGTTGATTTCGTCGAGAGCCAGAGTGTGTGTCAGTAAGCGGTCGACCGGTAATTTGCCTTGTTCATACAGCGACATATATCGAGGCAGGTCAACACTGGGTACGGAGGTGCCGATGTAGCTGCCTTTCAGCGTGCGCTCCTCGGCAACAATGGACACAGCTTGTATTGAAATTTTTCGGTCCGGGTGTGGCAGGCCGGAGGTGACAGTGGTACCGCCACGGGCGGTAATACTATAAGCAAGCTCTAGGGCGGGTACTGAGCCCGCCATTTCAAAGGCGTATTCAACACCGCCGCCGGTTAAATCTTTTATTTTTTCGACCGCATTGGCCTCTCCGGCATTGACGGTATGGGTTGCGCCAAGTTCGCGGGCAAAAGCGAGCTTCTCGTCAGACAGGTCGATGGCTAGAATCTGTCGTGCGCCAGCCAGTTGCGCACCTAATAGAGCGCACAGGCCAACGCCTCCCAGACCGATAACGGCGGCTGATGAACCGGGCGGTATATCGGCCGTGTTAACCACAGCTCCTACACCGGTGAGTACTGCGCAACCAAATAGTGCTGCGGTGGTTAAGTCAAACTTCGGGTCAATTTTGATAACAGAGTGTTCAGACAGCGTTGCATAGGAGGAGAACGCTGAAACGCCCAGATGGTGGTTTATCGTTTGCTCCTGTTGGTGAATGCGCTTGTTGCCGCTAAGTAGTGAACCACTGGCATTGGCCTCGGCACCGGGCTCGCAGAGGGCGGGTCGGCCGCGCGCGCAAAAACCGCAGACGCCGCAACTAGGGACAAAAACCATTACCACATGATCGCCAGGGGCAAAGCGTGTCACCCCTGCACCAATGTCTTCAATAATGCCAGACGCTTCGTGGCCGAGGGCCATCGGCAGGGGCCGGGGTCGGCTGCCATCGATTACCGATAAATCAGAGTGACACAGCCCGGCGGCGGCAATTTTAACCAGCACTTCTCCCGGGCCGGGTGGGTCAACGTCAATTTCTTCGATGGTCAGTGGTTTTGATTCTGCATAGGGTGAAGAAACGCCAGTTTGGTGCAGAATGGCAGCGTTCGCTTTCATAGTGACTACTTCCTGTATGGGTTTCGGGAAAAGTGTCCGCCAGGAGCTATAAAAAACGACCTGTTTTATAGCCCCTGCCTGTTAGCGTATGCGATTTGTATGCCAGTTGAATGCGTGTTGTTGGGGTTGACTTGACGGCGAATTTAGAGGCTGGGTGATTTAATCATTAACATTTTTTCAATTTGCATATCGGCAAAGGTGTGGGGAATACCCCCCGTGCCGTGGCCGGAGTGGCGCAACCCGGCAAAAGGCATCCAGTCAACGCGAAAAGCGGTGTGATCGTTAACCACAACGGTAGAGGCGGCAAGTTGTCGGTAGACGTGTAGCGCAGTGTCGATATTGTGGGTGAACACTGCGCCCTGGAATGCAAAATCGAGGGCATTGGCACGACGAATAGCATCGTCTATATCGTCAAAGCTGTAGACGCAAATGACGGGGCCAAACACCTCGGTACAACTCACGTCGGCATCTGCGGGTGGGTTTAAGAGCACCGTTGGCGGATAGCAACTCGTGGATATTTTCTTGCCACCGCCCAGCAATATCGCCCCGTTATCGACCGCTTCCATTACGCTCTGGTGTACCCTTTCGAGTTCTCGGTGGCGGATCATCGGGCCGATTTCGGTACTTTCCAGGGTTGGGTCGCCGATGGTCATGCCTGCACCTGCCTTAGCGAGCGCCGTTGCTACTGTGTGGGCGATCGAGCGGTGGGCGAAGACACGCTGTACCGATATGCAGACCTGCCCCGCGTGGTAGAAGCCCCCTTTCGCGAGCAGGGGAATGGCGGCATCAAGGTCGGCGTCTTCAGCGAGCAACACCGGTGCAATACCGCCGTGTTCCAGTGCGCAGCGGGTGCCAGGCGCGAGCTTGGAGCGCAACATCCAGCCGACTTCAGCACTGCCGATGAAACTAAAGAATCCGACCCGGGGATCGCTGGCGAGCGCCTCAGATACATCGTGTCCCGTGGTGGAGAGCACTTGGCACCACTGGGGTGGTAGGCCTGCTTCGTGGAACAGTTGTATCAGTTCGTAACAGGACATCGGTGTGTCATTGGCGGGTTTGACAATAACTGGGCACCCGGCGGCGATGGCTGGAGCAATTTGGTGCACGATGAGGTTAATAGGGTGATTAAATGCACTGAACGCCACCACTACGCCGATCGGTTCGTGCTGAGTGAAGGCGAGTCGATTTGTCGATGCGGCATTGAGCCCCATGGGGATTTCCGTACCATGGGCGGTGCGAATGCACTGTATACAAAGGTTTATACCGTCAATGGCACGGGCCATTTCAACACGGGAGTCAATCAGTGGTTTACCCCCCTCTCGCGTTGCAAGGTCGGTCAAGCGGGTTGCTTCACGCGCCATGAGAACTGCCGTAGCCTGCAATATTCGAATGCGTTGTTCCGCGGTGAGCCAGTTGGCGCGGTCTGCAAACAAATGCTGAGCGGTGCTTAGCGCCGTGTCGACACCATGCCAGTCGACGGTCTCTACCTCAGCGAGTAGTTGCCCGTCATAGGGCGCAAAGACACGCAGTGGTGATCCCGCAGTATCTGCACCGGGAACCATTAGGCCGTAGTGCTTGCTCATCAGTTTCTCTCCTTGGCCGAATTTGACATATGTGGCCTGAATAACGGCTTGGTGTGCTTGATTGTTGTAGATCCAACTTGTACGACTCATTGGATGATGCTTAAAAAGCAAGCAAGTAGTACGCCATTCGTCAATATGTTGATGTGGGTCGCGGCAAAAGTATAGGGACTCTGAATTATGGCGGCTAAACCAGTGTATTTGCGCCACAATGAGCCCGCTAAATAGCTAATAACTAGATTTCAGCAAGCAACCGTTTCAGTAAGCAACACATTACCCAGTGCCTATTTGGTTAACATCTTCCGAAGATTTTAAGCGAGTACTATATAGCGGGGAAGATATTTACACGGGTGCTTTCAGGCCTTAAACCTTGGTTTTTATCATAGATTTTAGGTTTGTCTGAAGCCTGTGCAAAGTATGAGTCTTAATAAATTTACAATGTAAAAGGGAGGTATAACGTCTCCTTGGCAGTCATTAATCTCACCAAGAATGTTTATTAATTTTAGTCCGTGCCCGTAGTCACCATCCTTGGAGAGTGGGTAATTAGCCCTAGCTTAAGTCAAGCATATTCCCGAAGTGGATGGGCAGCGGCTTTGACAAATAACAAGCCGCTGCCCGCAGGGTTTAGCTTTGGGTAAAGTTAAAGTGTTTCTCCAAGTTCTGTTCAACGTCGTCCATTTCCGCCATATATTGCACAAAGCCACCGTTGTAGGTGCCATCTTGTCGGCGGTTATCGGCACCCTCAAAGTTGTAGTAGCCGGGTGTGCACTGTTTGTTGCGATCCGTCTTACCCCGAAATTTGATGACCTCCTGAACCCAGAATTCTTCCGATTCCTGTTTGACATCGAGAGCCTGATAATTATTTTTTCGGGCGTAGTCGATGCAGGCGGCAATGTGCCCACCCTGACTCTGCATCATGTCGGTGAGATTGAATTGAAACGAAGCCTGGTAGCCGTTCATGATGAACAAATTGGGGTAACCTTTGGAGTGGATGCCTAACAATGTGCGAATGCCGTCGGTATATTTGTCGTTTAATTCGACGCCATTTTCACCAATAATTTGGTTGTAGATACCGGTTTTCTGTATTTCAAAGCCCGTCGCAAAAATCAGCAGGTCCAGTTCGTACTCCTGGCCATCAACAATCACACCTGTTTCGGTGATTTCGGTTACGCCCTTACCTTTGGTATCGACCAGGGTGACGTTGGAACGATTAAACGTAGGGAGATAATCTTCGTGGAAGCAGGGGCGCTTGCACATCATCATATACCAGGGTTTAAGGGCTTCAGCAGTGTCTTTGTCGGTGACGATTTCTTCAATTCGTTGGTGAATACGCATCATCGCATCAATGTTGGCATTTTCCTGGCGACGTCTTTTTTCGTCTCGTGGCATAGCCTTCACTTTAGCGATGCCCTCGGGAGTCATTTGGGGTGGCCTGAGGGATATCTCACGTCGTTTTGCTTGCCAGTTGGCGGGTAGGCTTTTGGCCCATTGGGGGTCGGTTTCCCAGTCGTCGCGCACATCGATAGACGAGGGCGTGCGTTGAAAAACGAAGAGTTCTTTGGCGTTGGCGCCCAAGCCCGGCACTGCCTGTACCGCGGTTGCGCCGGTGCCGATAATGCCAACGCGTTTATCTTTCAGTTTGCTAAGGTCGTCGCCTGTGTAGTCGTAATCCCAGCGCGAGGTATGAAAGGAGTGACCCTTGAAGGAGTTCATGCCTTTAATTTTGGTTAATTTGGGTTTGGATAAAATACCGTTAGCGCAAATCACGAAACGCGCTTTCATGTGGTCGCCGCGGTTGGTTTTAATGTGCCATAGTTGCTCTTCTTTGTTCCACACGGTGGCGGTGACGGTAGTTTGAAACACGGCCAGTTTGTATAGGTCGTACTTCTCGGCAATGGACTGACAGTGGGCGTAAATTTCTTCGCCCCGGGCATAGCGGTGTTTGGGCACGTAGTTCATTTCGTCGAGCAGGGGTAGGTAATCGTACGAGGGTACATCGCAGGCGATGCCGGGATAGCGGTTCCAATACCAAGTGCCACCGACATCGGCACCACGTTCGACAATGCGGATGCTTTCGACACCGACTTCTCGCAATCTGGCAGAGGTCAGCAGGGCTGAGAATCCGCCGCCAATAAATAGACACTCAACGGTATCCGTCAGCGGGTCTCGCGGAGTTATCTCGCCGCTGTGGGGGTCGTCATCGTATTTTGCTAATTCGCCCTGAAGCTCTGTGTCGTATTGAGCAGCGCCTTCGGGGCGATAATTCAGGCGTATTTCCCGCTCCTCGGCAAAGCGTTGCTTGATGGCATCATAGTATTCCTGCGGATGAGTTTCCTCAGACAGCGGATCCATGACCCCGAATTGGGGTGAATCCAACCTGATAGCGCCGTGCATGACGATGTCTTCTACTGTGTTGTCGCTCATTATGTCAGTTCCTTAAGGCTGATTGATAAATGCGCTAATTGCATTGGGATAATTTGGGCAGACATCATACGTGGCAAAGACGATTTGACAAAATATTCAAAAGGACAGCCCGGGTGCTTAGTGGCTTGGTAGTACAGAATGCTTACAGTACAAAAAGCGTAGAAAGGGCAGCAGGGTTCAGCGGCTTAACGAATATGCCCAGTGCTAGTCCTTATCTTGTGAAGTGAACTATTTGTCGGCGTTGTTCATTATGACAAGACCGCAGTTGTTCGCATCCTGCCTTGAGATACTCCGAAAATTCGTATTTTGCTACCAGAGGAGGATAGAGAGGTTGCGATATGCTGTTAAGATGAAGGGGTATATCTGCTAAGGAAGGCGCAACTTTCAACAATAACGGGTTCAGGTGTTTCAAGATGTGGATAGTGGCCAGCTTTTTCTATTTTGAATGTCTCCAAAGAGCTGCCTACCTGACTGGCGATGAGGTCAAGATTAGGTTGATGGCCGTAGTTGTCTTGTTCGCCAAAGATGGCGAGCACAGGGCAGGTGATTTCTTTTAATGATGTCGCGTAAGGTATTTTTGGGGTGGTTTTTTTCTGCGCCATGCTGGCCCAATTCTTAAAAAGAACATCGGTTTTATTGCCGTGAAATGGCTGTAACTTTTCACGTAAGCGGCCCTTATAAAAAGCCTCTTCCGCCTTTTTGAGGCCGTCTATTGCACCGGAGTGCATGATCAATTGGGGTACGATCGAAATAATGCCGCAGATATTGCCTGGGTGCTTACTGGCGGCAATTAAGGCGATAGCGCCGCCAAAACTGTGGCCAACTAAAATGACTCGATTTAAGGCAAAGTGTTTAATGATGTCGGCGATTGGCTGGCCAGCTTCGTCTTCTCTAGGGTCGCCGGGGCGAGGTAGCATCAGTGGGTCGGATTTACCGTGGCCCCAGCGGTCATAGACAATGCCGGCAAGTCCGCTGGCCTCGCATAATTGCCGGGGAAACTTACGCCACATATCAATGCAGTCGAGACCACCGTGGAGAAAAATCAGGGTGGGCTTGTCTGTATCAAGCTCTCCTAGCAACAGGGTGTTGATGCGGTGGCCCGCAGCGATGATGTCTTGTGCTTCTGAATGCATACGATATGGGTGACCTAGTGTTGTGGGAGGGAAACAGGTGTCCAAAGGTTTGCTCTCGAGTAAGCGAGGTCCTCTATATATTGAAAGCCGGCGCAGCGGGTGTCAATGGTGATCAAAAAGTATGGGTGTTACTTAAAGTTGGTTGGTAAAAATAACTTGCAAGAAAGCTGCGGGCCTTGCTTTTAGGGGTGAGTTTTCTGAACTTATTTTGGCTAGAGTTAGTGAAGATAATCTAGCGCGAGTCAGCTTCGGCGCTCTGGTGTAAGGGAATTTTTCGCTGCAACAGGTGAACTTTTTGTTTTGGGTCAGACCTCCGAGAAAACCATTGACCATGGCCCGCTTTATGCTGCATGGCGGAATTGTAAATGATGGGTGGTACTATTGTGAAACCGCAGACCACACCTATGAACTGCTGGAGATTCGTATGGTATTGGAAGGGCTTAAAGGCGCCTACTGATGAACCGTGCTAAGAGTAGACCTATCAGCATCGTCGCAACAAATAGTAAGGTTGTTGGATAGGCATAGCTTAGGCCAGCAATTGCCGGGCCGGGGCAGTAGCCGACTAGACCCCAACCTGCCCCAAAAAGCACAGCGCCGATCAGCAGTTTTTTGTCGATATCCGTATTCGTAGGTAAATGGAAGGTATCGCCAAAAAGAGGCGCGGGTTTTTTGAGCACGAATTTATAGCCGATGAAAGTAACGATCAGGCCGCCACCCATCACAAAGGCCAGTGTGGGGTCCCAGGCGCCGGCAAGATCGAGGAAGCCCTGTACACGCTCGGTGTTAGTCATCCCCGATATCGCCATGCCGATGCCAAACACGAGGCCCGATACGAGAGCAGATACTTGTTGTGCCGTCTTTTGCGTTGACATTTTATTGACCTCCAAGGACGTGCTTGAGTAAATAGACGCCGATAAAGCCTGCTGCCATAAATGTACAGGTGGCGATTATCGAGCGTTGAGACAGTCGTGCGATGCCGCAAATACCGTGGCCGCTGGTACAGCCACTACCTAAGCCGGTGCCGATACCTACAGCGAGACCGCCGAGAATAGTGAGTAGGATGCCGCTTTGGGGTATCGGTGGCTTGAAGTCACTGGATAGAAAGACGGGAAGAGCGCCACCGACAATCACTCCTGCTATAAAAAGAATGCGCCAGATGCGTTCAGCGCCGCTCTCTGTAAGAGATCCCGTCAAAATACCACTGACACCGGCGATGCGGCCTTTCAGGGCCATCATCATAACGGCAGCCAAGCCGACAAGCCCGCCACCAATCAAAGCTAATATAAATGGATGCATGTGTTATTGCCTGTATTTCAATTGTGATTGAGCCACTCTGTGGCGAGACATTACCTTATTTCACGATTTGGTCTAATGGTATTTTTAGGTAGACGACGCCGTTACCCTCCGCGGCCGGTAATTCGCCGGCGCGGATGTTTACCTGGATGGCCGGTAAAATCAGCACCGGCATCTCCAATTGCGCGTCACGGGCTCTGCGCATTTCCACAAAGGCTTCGGCGTCAGAGCCTTGCAGATGGACGTTTTTCCGCTGGTCAGCGACGGTGCAGAGATATCGCGGCTCTACGCCTGCTTCTGGGTAGTCGTGGCACAGAAAAAGCCTTGTTGCATCGGGAAAGCTGAGAATGCGCTGTAGTGACTGATACAGCGCACTTGCATCGCCACCAGGAAAATCGGCACGGGCGGTGCCGTAACTGGGTGAGAAAAAGGTGTCGCCGATAAAAATGGCATCGTCTATTTGGTAGGACACACAAGCGGGAGTGTGCCCCGGCGTTTCTAATACCTTAATATTGAGTTCCCCCAGTGCGAGGTTATCGCCTTCACCTAGCAGTAAATCGAACTGGCTGCCATCGGCAGGAAAGTTGGCCATATTAAAGATATCTTTAAAGACATCCTGGACCGTCGGTATTTTGGCGCCGATCCCTATTTGCCCGCCACACTGTTGTTTTATGTAGGGTGCTGCACTCAAGTGGTCGGCGTGGGCATGGGTTTCAAGAATATATTGTAGGCTGAGGTCGAGCTGTTTTATGTCGTTGATAACAGCGTCGGCAGCGTGTGTTCCCGTGCGTCCTGAGCGGTAATTGAAATCCAGCACAGGGTCGATAATGACTGCCTGTTTGGCGCTTTCGTCCCAGACCAGGTGAGTAAAGGTTGATGTGTCCTGATCGAAATAGGTTTTTACTTGCATCATGAAGACCTCGTATCTGGATGAGGTTTATTATATTAGAATGCATTATATTAGCAATGTGTTAACTATATCGCTCTGTTATATTATATTGATCTAATATAATGGTTTGATAGCCGATCTACTGATGGGTTGGCGAATGTCAGTTATCAAAATTCAGTTTCTCACAAACCGGCTCGGGTTACTGAGGGTGCAATCTGTGGGTGTTAATTCGTGAGTTCAAATGCGGGGGTATGAGCTGTGGAAACCTAATTAGTCGACAATGCCTTCGGGTAGCACTTGATCTTTGCTCCAGGCATCAAAGCCACCTTCAAGGCTATAAACATTGGAGTATCCCAGTTCTTGCAAGGTGGCGGCGGCAAGAGCAGAGCGACCTCCTGACTTGCAATAGACGAGGATGGCAGAGCCATGGTCGGTAAAGGCTGGGTGGTTTTCGATGCGCATTTCGAGCACACCGCGAGAGATATGTTCTGCGCCTTTGATGTGCCCGGCGTTATGTTCTACCTTTTCCCTGACATCGAGCAGAGTAACACCACCGAGTTTCATGAGTTCTTTGGCTTCTGGTATGTTGATGCAGCGAACTTTTGATTTGGCTTGCTGAATGAGTTGTATTGCAGTGGTCATAATTTGATCCTGTTGTTTTGCATGGTGATTTGGCTCATAAAAACTATAGTCCAATCAAGTAACAACGTTACTTCAAACAGCTATAAACCCTAATGGTAATTTCCGCTGGGTATTCTTTAACCGGGCATATAGCTCGGGTCTGATGTTTTTTGGAGTGAGAAACTGGGTGCCATAATTAGTATGATAAGCCCCCCCCTCTCCGCTGTTTATTGGCAAATCACAGTCTGATATAGATTTATTGTATTAGTATAGTTTGTTTTAGCAATTCATAATGTACTAGGCTTAATACCAGCATAAAACATGGAGCTAGATTTCTGGAGGTATTTGGAGTGGAAATTGATGGGGACTTGGCTGACTTAGCCGTCCATGCCAGTGAGGCAGAAAGCTTGTTAAAAGCGCTTGCAAACAGAAATCGCTTGATGATTCTCTGCGCGTTAAGCGAAGGTGAGTTATCAGTCACTTCTCTGAATGAGCGCGTTCCCCTCAGCCAGTCGGCGCTATCGCAACATTTGGCGACTCTGCGTCGCAGCGCTATGGTGGCGACGCGGCGCGAGTCGCAGACTATTTATTATCGGCTCGATGATCCCAAAGTGGGTGTGATTATTGAGGCCCTACACGGTATGTTTTGCGGCGCTCAAGCTTAGTTGAGATGGGCCTGAGGCTGCGCGGAAGGGCATTTCTATTGCGGCGTTTATTTAAAGCCGTGTTCAGCCTGGGGGAACTCACCACTGCGCACATCCTCAGCATAAGCCTGTAGGGCTAACTGTACGCTGTTCGTTTCTGCGAGGAAGTTTTTAGTGAATTTGGGGATGCGGGGTGAAAAGCCGAGCATATCGTAGAGTACAAGTACCTGGGCGTCGGTATTGGGACCCGCACCAATGCCAACCACGGGAATATCTAAAGTTTCCGTAATTGTTGTCGCTAGCGTTGTGGGTACGCATTCTAGGACTAGCATATCGGCACCGGCTTCCTGCAAAAGCTTGGCGTCGCGCAGAATCAATTCGGCGCCTTCCTCGTCGCGACCCTGCACTTTATAGCCACCCAGCTTGTTGAAGGATTGTGGGGTTAGGCCGAGATGGGCGCAGACCGGCACACCACGTTGACTGAGGCTAAAGACAGACTCCTCTAGCCAGGCCCCGCCCTCGACTTTGACCATTTGCGCGCCAGCTTGCATGAGTCGTGCTGCATTGGCGAGGGTGTCTTGTTTGGTGGCGTAGGACATATAGGGCATGTCGGCAATAATCAAAGATTTGCTGTTGCCGCGACTCACTGCACTTGTGTGGTGCAGCATGTCTTCCATGGTGACAGGCACAGTGCTGGTGTACCCGAGAATGACGTTACCTAAAGAATCACCAACTAGAATAACCTCGATGCCCGCGAGCTCAATCTGGCGCGCAAATGCACTGTCATAGGCAGTGATGACGGGGAACTTGTCACCGGCAATTTTGTAACTGTTAAGGGTGTTAATAGTGACAGATTTCATCGCTGGGTCTCATTTAATGCGTAATACAGGGTTGGCGAACTAGTTTAAAAATGTGCCTGGGGGTTGTAGTAGTGTCGCCCGCTTTTAATTTCGAGTAGGCAGTTCACTAGATTGGAGTAGTCATCTTCATTGCTAATGGGATCAATATCTGCAGCGTTAATAATTAGCAGCGGTGCCGTCTCGTAGTAATGAAAAAACTCCATGTAGGCTTCATTGAGCTCAGTCAAGTAGGCGAGATCAATATTGCGCTCGCTGGCCACCCCGCGGGCGTTGATGCGCTCCATGAGTACGGTTGCCGGTGCTTGCAAATAAATCACTAGGTCGGGTGTGGGTTTATGCAGGGTTAGCTGTTGGTACACGGCCTGGTATATTTTCAACTCGTCAGTGTCAAGGGTGACCCGAGCGAAGAGGGGGTCTTTGTCCATTAGAAAATCGGCAATGCGCAGTGGCTGGAACATATCTCCCTGGCGTAAATCCTCTATTTGCCCAGCTCTTTGCAATAGAAAATGCAGTTGTGTTGGCAGAGCCGCGGCTTTCCTGTCCTGATAAAAGCGAGTTAGAAAGGGATTGTCAGCGGTATTTTCCAATAAGGTTTGATAGTGGAAAGTCTCGGCCAAACGCTTGGCAAGGGACGTTTTACCAACACCAATGGGCCCTTCTACCGCGATGAAGCGAGGTAATGTGCCGATATTAGGGGTGAAATTAATAGTCTTAGCCAGTACGTCCACGGCTTCCTCCAGTGCTGAGGCGGACAATACCTTCTGTTGAACAGTTTGCCAATAGTTTAGCCAACGGGGTGCCGTCGGGAAGGCATAAATTAGGGGCGATATCGGCCAAGGGACGGAGGACAAAATTACGCTCATCAAGTCGGGGGTGGGGAATTGTTAACTGCCGCGTATTTAAAGTCAGTGTGGCGTAGAGCAGAATATCGATATCCAGGGTACGGGGCCCCCAGTGCACAATGCGCTTTCTACCCTGTTGCTTTTCTATTTGTTGCAGTGCCCGCAGCAAGGTGAGGGGCTTGAGTACGGTGTCTATCGCAGCCACTGTATTGATATAGCAGGGCTGGCTGCCGGGGCCAATAGGGGCGCTTTGATACCATGGTGCGCAGCTTCTTAGCTCAGTACCAGGAAGTTTGGCGATAGCCTTGAGGGCAGTTTTGATTTGCCGTGCTGGTGACTTAAGATTGCTGCCCAGACCGAGATAGACCTTAGTTGGCATGATCCGCTTTAGGTTTACGGCGAGGGCGACGTCGCTTTTTACCGCCTGACTTTTGTCTCGGTAAAGCGGCGACCATGGCCTCGCGTTCATCCTCATCGACTTCTTGATACAGCGTCCACCACTCACCCAGCCCCTGAGTTTGTTCACCGGCTTGCTCTCGTAGCAGCAGAAAATCATAGGCGGCGCGAAAGCGGGGGTGGCTGAACAGGCGGGATGCGTTTTGTCCATTGCGCTTGTGGAGGCGGCCTTGTAGATCCCAGATCTCTTTCATCATTGTGGTGAAACGCCGTGGAATAGCGGTGCGTTTGATTTGTTGTTGGATAACGTCACTACCGGCTTGTTGCAGAGCGTAGAGAGGTGAATCTCCTTTGGCGGCGTATTCTTTGCGCTGCTCGCTCAGTGCTGGCCACAAAAGTGCGGCATAAATAAAGGCCGGTGTTACGCGCTGGCGATTATTGATTCTGGCGTCGGTGTTACGCATCGCTTGGCTGATCAATTTTTGATAGAAATCATTATCAAGAAGCGGGGCTGTTTGAGGAAAAAGCTCTGTAAACAGCGTCAATTGGCGTAGCTGCTCGTAGGTTGCAAACGCCGCCCCACTCATAAAAAGTTTTAAGCTTTCATCAAATAAACGGGCTGAGGATATATCACCGAGTAAAGTGGCGCATTCAGCAATGGGCGCGAGAGTTTTATCGTCGAGATTAAAATTTAATTTAGCGGCAAAACGGGCGGCGCGTAACATGCGCACGGGGTCTTCCCTGTAGCGTGTGGCGGCATCACCAATGATGCGTAAGGATTTTTGTTTGAGATCCGCCAAACCACCGGCGTAGTCGTAAATAGTGTTGTCGGTAGGGTGGTAGTACATGGCGTTGATACTGAAATCGCGTCGGCTGGCGTCTTCATCTATTGAACCAAAGACATTGTCGCGCAGTAACATGCCTTCTTTAGACTGGCGAGAAAGATTTTTATCTTTACCTGGATTACTTGTGTGGTGGGCACGGAAAGTGGTGACTTCTATCACCTCGCGGCCAAAGCGCACATGGACAATACGAAAACGGCGGCCGATGATTTGAGCGCGTCTGAAAACAGCTTTGACTTGTTCGGGGGTGGCGTCCGTGGCGACATCGAAGTCTTTCGGCTTGAGATCGAGTAATAGATCGCGCACACAGCCGCCCACGACATAAGCTTTATAACCTGCCTCTTCCAGGCCGCTGACAACCTCGGAAGCGGCACGGCTAATATCTTTGGGTTTTATGGGGTGAGAGCCTGGCGGCACGATATGTGGTCCAGAGCTTTTACGCTTCTTTTTGAAGCCTAATGTTTTGGCAATGCGTTTTAGCATGGAGTGGGCTTAAAACCTAGAGCAAAGAAAGAAAGGAGGGAGTTTAGCATACAGGCATTAGGGGTGCGGGCGATAGATAAATCAGTTCGAGAATGAGACTTTGCAAGGGAGGGGCAAGGTGGTGGTGAAAAGACTAGAGGTTGTCATAAAAAGGGGTTTCCAAATTGTGGGCGGGCTTGAGAGATTGGTTTATAGAGTGAAGGCAATATCTATTAGTAGAAGCCCCTTTCAATAGAGGGAAAATTAAAACAAAGTTATGAAAGCTTGAGAAAAGGCAAGAGGCAGGTAGTGAAAAGGGAAGCCCGAAAGCTTCCCTTTTCAAAATGCCATGTGTTTATGGATCTAACCCACCCTAAAACGTATAGCAACGTTTCTGTTATTTTTATTATTTATTGTTATTCTTATTGATCATCTTCTGGATGACTTGTGGTTATAGTAATAAGACTTAGAGAATTATGCAAAGAATTTTTTAAATTTTTTTACAAATTTTTGCTGTTACATAGTTTTGAGAAAATACGGTTTGCAGCTGAATTAACCTCTGGTTGATTGTTGGTCAGCGATAAAATTTAGACGTTAAAAAAGGGATGCTCGAAAGCTTCCCTTTTTTAACAGGCTGAGGATTAATCGATCAATCCCAGCCTAAAACGCATAACAAGTCGTCAAGTATTTTTATTTTCTATTATTTTTATTTTTCATGCTGGTTGTTTATTATTGTTATAAGTGCTGATTATATTACTCAGAAGCAGTGGGCCATGTAAAGCTTTTCTTAGAAAAAAACACGCTTAGTGTTAGGCATTGTTATAGCTAAGTCAGTTTGACTACGACAATTGCTTTAGTGGGCGTCACTTTCTGTCACCATGTTGAGGGGGCGAACATGGCTCAGCCGCCAATGATTGATAGCCCAAGTAAGCACTTGCTGTATCGAAGCTTTTTCCAGTTCTGTGGGGGGGCTAGCACCCAGAAGCTTCAAACATCCAAGAAGGCTGGCCGAAGCGTTACTTGGATCGAGCTGGGGCGCATGGGTTTGTTTGCTCAGCTTTTGGCCTTGAGCATTACTGAGTACAGGGATGTGAGCGTATTGTGGGCTTGCTCGGCCTAAGCAGTTTAAGAGGTGCATTTGGCGCGGTGTTGAGTCGAGTAGGTCATAGCCTCTAATAACGTGCGTGATATTTTGAAAACCGTCATCTAAACTGCAGGCCAATTGATAGGCAGGTAGTCGATCGCGGCGCCAGAGAATAAAGTCACCGGTTTTGTTTAAATCAAAAAATAGTGAGCCTTGAATTAAATCGTCGAGTGAGATGATGTTTTGTTCGGGTAGTTGAATGCGGATAGCGTAGGGGTGATCGGGGGCGCTGAGGCTGGGGTTGAGCTTGTGTTTGCGGCAGGCGCCGTCGTAGCAGCTATCAAGCGTGCGCAAGCGCGAGCGACTGCAATAGCAGGCGTACAACAGTCCATCTTCGCTGAGTTGCTGTAGGGCCGCTTTATAGGCAGGTAGGCGTGAGCTTTGGTAGAGCACTGGGCCATCCCAGTGCAAACCGTGCTCATCTAGTTGTCGTAGGATGAGGTCGGCGGCACCGGGGGACTCTCGCGGGGGGTCGAGGTCTTCAATGCGCAACAGCCACTGCCCGTCGTTAGCCCGGGCATCGAGAAAGCTCGCTAGGGCAGCGAGCAGAGAACCTTTATGGAGAGGGCCGGTGGGCGAGGGTGCAAACCGGCCGATATAAGTGCTGACAGCCATGGGGAGGCGGTCGGACAGATTTTAGTTACCGCTAACCTGTTTTTCTTTTATTTCATCGAGGGTTTTGCAGTCGACACACAGCGTAGCGGTGGGGCGAGCCTCTAGCCGGCGAATGCCAATATCAACACCGCACTGGTCACAGTAACCGTAGTCGTCTGTATCGAGTAACTCTATAGTCGAGTCAATTTTTTTGATCAGCTTGCGCTCTCTGTCGCGGGTGCGTAACTCGAGGCTGAATTCTTCTTCTTGTGTTGCGCGGTCTGCGGGGTCGGGAAAGTTAGCCGCCTCGTCTTTCATATGGCTGACCGTGCGATCGACCTCTTCCATGAGCTCTTGTTTCCAGCCCAGAAGCAGTGCCTTGAAGTGCTTGCGCTGGTTTTCATTCATGTACTCTTCGCCCTTTTTCTCCTTATAAGGAGCTTGGCCATGAAGGGTAAGGGTAGTTGCTTTGGCCGCTTTTTTCTTGGGCATGGACGTGTTCCGTTTTAATGCTGTCGCGAAGCAGGACGTTATAGAGCCACTGGGGAAATATTTCAAGTCTATTTTTGCATTACCGCCACTGAATCTTAGCCTACAATGCTTTATTTTTTCGCAAGTCAATGGGAATGCACTATGGTTGATGGAATTCAACGTCAATATGCCGCAAGAATTGAGGGTATGACCTCGTTTAAGGTCGTCGATTTCCTTGAAGCCGCGGTGAAAATGGAGGCTCAAGGGCGGGATATTGTACGGATGGAGGCCGGTGAGCCTGCTTTCCCGACCGCACCCGCTATTATCGAGGCAGCAAGTGCGGCTCTGCGTGATGAAAAAACCTACTATACGCCGTCAATGGGTATTATTGAGCTGCGTGAGGCCATTGCGACATTTTATGCTACCCGCTATGGCTTACAGATATCACCTCAGCGCATTGTCGTCACCACCGGGAGTAGTGCAGCATTAGGGTTGATTTGCGACCTCATTATTAATCCGGGAGATGGTCTGCAGTTAACCGACCCCGGTTATCCCTGCAATGCCAATTTTGTGCGTCGTGGCGGTGGTGAACCGCAGTTGATCCCGGTCGATGCGCATAACGCTTACCAATTAACGCCAGAGCTTGTCGCTGAGCACTGGCGCGATAACACCGTGGGGGTACTTGTGGCATCGCCGAGTAATCCGACGGGCGAGATGTTGTCTCTCGATAATCAGCGAGGCATTAACGCGGTGGTGGCGAACCATAATGGCGTGATGATTATGGATGAGCTCTACCACGGCCTGGTTTACGACCAGCCCGAGAGTTCCATTCTCGAAATCAATAATGACGCGATGGTGATTAACAGCTTTTCAAAATACTTTGGCATGACCGGTTGGCGGCTCGGCTGGATGGTGGTGCCGGAAGATGCCCTCGAGGCAGTTAACATCATGGCGCAGAATTTCTATATCTCGCCCCCTAGTATTGCGCAATATGCCGCCCTAGGTGCCTTTGAGCCGGCGACGCTTGACCTTATGGAGGCTCGTCGCGCTGAGTTTCGCCAGCGCCGGGACTATCTTGTTCCGGCCTTGCGGGAGCTGGGTTTTACAATTCCTCATACGCCGGCAGGTGCCTTTTATATTTATGCGGGTATCGAAAAGTTGGCGGGTGATAGCGAAGCTTTTTGCTGGGATATGCTCGAGCGGGCCGGAGTAGCCTTCACACCGGGCACGGATTTTGGTGAGCATCTGGCGCGCCAGCACGTGCGCTTTTCTTATACCCAGCCGCAGCACAGACTCGAGCTGGCGGTTGAGCGTCTGGGCAAAGCGCTCGCTAAATAAGGCTTTTGCCCCGAAAGATAAAGACGATTGTCGATGAAAATTTCCCCGGCCTTTGAAGAAGCTATTTTTATCAAACGCTATAAGCGTTTTTTTGTTGATATTAAACTGGACGATGGAAGTGAGCTAACGATTCACTGTCCCAATACCGGTTCAATGAAGAATTGTCTTAATCCGGGCCAGCCCTGCTGGTTTTCCCGCTCCGACAACCCGAAGCGCAAATTGCCCGGCACCCTCGAGATTATTACCACCACGGGCGGGCGACTGGCAGGGGTGAATACCGCACGGCCCAATAAGCTCGTCATAGAGGCCATTGGCAACGGTGTCATTAGTGAATTACAGGGTTACGACACCTTGCGTAGCGAGGTGCGCTATGGCGAGGAAAATAGCCGCATTGATATACTTCTCGAACAGGGTGAGGCCCAGTGCTTTATCGAGGTGAAGAGTGTCACTCTGGAAGGGAGGGGTCAGCGGGCGCGCTTTCCAGACGCCGTCACCGCGCGGGGTACCAAACACTTGCGTGAATTAATACATGTGGTTGAGCAGGGGCAGCGGGGGGTGCTAGTTTTTTGTGTGCAGTTAACCGAGGTTGAGGAGGTCAGTGCTGCACAGGACATTGACCCGTTTTATACACAGACTTTGTCAGAAGCTATTGCAGCAGGTGTTGAGGTGCTGGTTTATGGCTGTCGTTTGAGTGCGAATGAAATTGTGATTGATAGAAAACTGACATTTTTAACGCCAGTTAGTGCTTAGCCTGCCGATAAAAAAGCCCCTGTCTCTTGAAAGAGGCGGGGGCTTTTTTAAGCGGTGCTTGTACAGATTTAAACGAGTAGGACCAAATTAGTCCCTGTCATTAACTTTTATCGTCAATGTCTACCACACGTTGCTTGAATTTCCACTGGCCATTCACTTTAACCACGGCGTCGATATAGCGGCCTGAGTTAACAACGCTGACTTTATCGCCACAGTCGACCAAAATCAGGTAGGCGTCGTGGGTGCCCGTGTCGCCGTCAACTTCAACGATGGCGTCAGTGGTGCAATGCTTCACTTTCATCGTGGGGATCATTTTTTTAGCAAAGGCGAGTAAATCGGTGCTGCCAGCAGCCAGTTTCTTGCTGCCCATTTCAAAGCTGCCATCTTCAGTAAAGCACTCAACCCACGCTTCGGGGTTGCCGTAGTCGAAAGCGCGGTTGTAGCGGGCGGCTAGTTCACGAATGGCGATATGGTCTTCTACTTTACTCATGGTGAGGTTCCTTTGTTAGTGGTAAGGGTGGATATTTTCTTAGTTGGGGATTGTAGGGTATAGGGTTCTGATTCGACAATAAATGATTGGTCTATGTCCCGTCATTGCTAGGGTCTTCACTCAGATAAAGCTGGCCATCGACGATAGTGTGGGCAACCGGGCTTAAGTGGGCGCCGGGGCAGGGCCCCGATATGCACTTGCCGCTGTCGATTTGAAACAAGGCACCGTGGGCTGCGCACATAATGTAGTCACGACTTCTGTCGAGAAAGCGGTCGGGCATCCAGTTCAGTTCAAGGCGAGCGTGGGGACAGCGGTTGCGATAGAGATAGAGCTCACCCGCTTTGCGCACCGCGAAAATACTGTTGAATTTGTCGAGCTGAAAGCCCTTTGCGCCGTCAGTGGGAATATCGTTGACGGCGCAAAGTCGCTGTGGATAGCACTTTGGTGGGGCGTTTTCAGAGTCAGGGTCAGCAGACAAATTTAGACGCCTCGACGTAGTGCTTCGATACGCTCTTCAAGTGGTGGGTGGGTCATAAATAACTTGCTGGCGTGTTCTTTCCAGCCACCTGAGATGCCCAGTGCTGTCATGGTGTCAGGCATTTCGCTGGGCACGTGGGCCTGGGTTTCAGCCTGTAATTTTTGCAGAGCAGCAATCATCGCTGCCCGTGTTGTTAAATGGGCGCCAGCGGCATCGGCTCGGTATTCGCGCCAGCGCGAAAAGGCCATGACAATGGTCGAGGCAAGAATGCCCAGCACCACCTGTAACACCATGACGGTGACGAAATATCCAATGCCGGGGCGGTCATTTTTAAACACTGCCTTGTCGATAATGGAGCCGATGACACGTGCAAAAAACATCACGAAGGTGTTAACAACGCCTTGAATTAGCGTCAAGGTGATCATGTCGCCATTGGCAACGTGGCCAATTTCGTGGGCCAGTACAGCCTTTATTTCATCTTTATTGAAACGGCTAAACAGTCCACTGCTAACGGCGACCAGAGCATTGTTTTTGTTCCAGCCAGTGGCAAAGGCATTGGACTGCTGGGCCTGGAAAATACCCACCTCGGGCATACCAATATCCGCTTTGCGTGCCAACTCGGCAACGGTGTCGAGCAACCAGCGCTCGTCGGCGTTAGAAGGCTCGGTAATGATTTGCGTGCCAGTACTGCGTTTTGCCATCCACTTTGACATTAATAGGGAAACAAAAGAGCCGGCGAAGCCAAAAACCGCACACATAATGAGCATGGCCGTAGTGTTGGTATGCACACCCTGAGTAGATAAGTACTGCTGGAGGCCAAAAAATTCAAAAATAACAGTGACCAGCATGAGTACAGCGATGTTAGTCGCGAGAAATAGACCGATGCGTAACACGTAAAAACTCCTCTTGGTGATGGCGTGATAAGCCTTGAGTCTATTAAGATGCGTCCTGTTGTCAATAATTCAATGGTCAAAGGTGTTATGTCTCACGGAGCGGATTCGCTAAAAAGTGTTTTTTACGCATTATTCGCCAATGGTGCCGTTGCCATTGCCAAGGGGATCGCGGCATGGATTACCGGCTCAGGGGCCATGTTAGCTGAATCTATCCACTCCCTCGCCGACTGTAGCAACCAGCTGCTGTTGCTGATTGGCCTTAAAAAGGCCAAGCGTCCACCTTCCTCCGATTATCCTCTGGGCTACGGCAAGGAAATCTATTTTTGGTCGTTTCTGGTGGCTTTGGTGCTGTTTACCCTCGGTGGGGTGTTTTCAATTTATGAGGGCTGGCACAAATTACATCAACCCGAGCCACTGAATTCCCCCTGGTTGGCTGTCGGAGTGCTGATTTTTGCCATGGTGGCAGAGGGCTTGGCGCTGCTCGGCTGTATTCGTGAAATTAATAAAATTCGTCCCGCCGAGCAAAATTATTGGCGCTGGTTTCGCGACACGCGCCGCAGTGAGTTAATGGTGGTATTTGGTGAGGACTTGGCGGCATTACTGGGGCTGAGCCTGGCTATGTGTGCTTTATTGGCAGCTATTGCTACGGGTAATCCGGTTTACGATGCCTGGGGCAGTATGGCTATTGGCCTATTATTGATTGTGGTTGCCCTGATGATTGGGGTCGAAATCAAAGCGCTGTTAGTGGGTCAAGGAGTTGAAGCCCATACGCGGGAGGAAATGATTGCTTTTCTCGAAGGTGAGTCAGAGGTCGATGAGGTGTTTAATGTGTTAACACTACAGTTGGGCAGAGATGTGATGGTCGCTGTTAAAGCGAGAATGCACGAGAGAACAGGGGCTAAAAAAATGGTGGCCGATATTAATCACATTGAATCTCTGTTTCGTCAGCGTTTCCCCCAGGTACAGTGGCTTTTCTTTGAACCCGATGTGGAGGACTAGCTAGGTGCAGCACAGGGTGGGATCTATGGGTAGAAAGGACGTTCGCTCAAGCGTGGCCGTTTTTCTTATGGTCCTATTGTCGTCTTGTGCAGTGCTCAATCCGGCCTATGAAAAACCCGGGGTACATTTGGTGCGTATACAACCTTTGTCATCCAGTGGTCTTGAGCAGCGTTTTCGAATCGACCTTAAAATTATCAATCCCAACAGTAGCAGCTTGAACGTTGCCGGTATGACCAATACCTTAAAACTCAATGGAGAAAAAGTAGTCACCGGTGTCACCGGGCAAATAGCGGAGATTCCCCCCTACTCTGAAACGATCGTTCAGGTTGAGGCTTCGACGAATATTCTGGCAGGTTTACGTTTGATTTCATCATTGTTTAATAAACCCGGTCGCGAATTGCACTACGAGCTGGAGACAAAATTGCGCTCTGGCTGGTGGCCCTTGCCAATTTATGCTGTTGAAAATGGTAAAATTAGCCTGCCACAGTGAGCTTCTTTGTATGCCACGAACAGTCTTTATCAATACTATAGTCTTGGAGCGAATGAATACGTTATGAGTGATCAGCGTTGTACTGAGCTAGAAATTAAACTCGCCTATCAAGAGGATATTGTCAAAGCACTTAATGATGTGGTGTGTGGCCAGCAAGAAAGTATCGATAGGCTGGAACAGACCTGCCGGTATCTCATGCAACGCCTGCAGGAAGTGACGCAAGGGCCATTGGCGGAAATGGCTGATCAGGAAAAACCGCCCCATTACTGAAAAGCTCAAGCATGGGTTGCAGTCAGTTTACGTATAGTGGTTGATTAACTCAAAATAGACTCTAAACAATAAGAAGGTCTGGGCGTTTCTAGGGGAAATCTCTTGGCGAGTTCAATTACCTGGATTAAACAAATGCATCTCTAGCGAGAACCTTATTTTAGAGGCATTGTCTATGTTGTTATTGAGAGGGGGACTTTTCGGCCGCCTTATCTTGACTTGGGTTTAACAGGCGTATTTCTCGCTGCGGGAAGGGGATTTCAATACCCGCTAGGCGTAAGGCTTTAAGCAATTCGTTATTAACGAGAAAACGTAGCTGGTGGTATTTGTCGGTTGGCACCCAAAACCGGATGCCGAAATTAATACTGTTGTCGCCAAACTCATCGATGCCAATTTGTGGTTCCCGGTTTGCGTCGACGCCGAGTTCGTGAAGTACTCCGGTTATTGTGTTGGTAACCTGGTTAACATCACTGTTATAGGCAACCCCTAAGGTGCTTTCGACCACCTTAAAATCGTTTGAATTATGAATAATTTCGCCAACAATATGGCGGTTGGGAATTAAAATTGTGGCTTCGTCTTCGTCAGTGAGGATGGTTTGGGCCAGGCGCACCTCTTTAACAATACCTGTCACACCCTGCACTGTAATGGTGTCGCCAACGACAAAGGGGCGGGTAATAATAATATTAAAACCGGCTCCGTAGTTTGATAGCAGGCCCTGCATTGCCAGACCCGCACCTAAAGAGAGGGCCCCGATAGCGGCAACGAACGGTGTGACGCTGATACCGATCTTGCCGAGACAAATCACAGAAACTGCGGCGATAATAATAATTTTTGTACAACTGGCCAAAAAGCGGCTCAGTGTGACATCGAGCTTGTGCTTATCGCAGGTGCGGCTGACGAGGCGCGCTACCCGGTTAGAAACGAGTAAGCCGATCACCAATATAATCAGTGCGCCAACTAGTTGGAAACTGTAGGTGACGAAAAAAGTGACAACGGTGTCGTATACGGCTTTAAACTGGTCGATTTCTTCTTGCATAGTGGTTTGTCGTCGTGGCAGTTTTTGATGGCTAGTATAGGCGATTGCTCCTTAAGGCCCACGCTACTAAACCCGTACAACACTGTCGAGCTTTCGCTTTTATTATTCGCTTGTCGTCATTCGTGCTTGGGCGCTCAAAATTTGACGGCTTTTGGAATTGAGCGATGGGAGATGTATTGCGCTATTCTCCTGCCTGAGTCGTCAAACAATTGTGAATATCGATGAAACCTGAACCACTTAAGCCTGAACCATTCAGACTCTCGGCACTAAACAGTGCTCAATTAACGGGTCAGTCGCAGAGCCACTTACAGGAGGTTTTTCCCGGCCATTTTTTACATCGCGACGTGGTGAAAGCCTATTTGGGCTTAGTGGAACAGGCGGCTGAAGAGGGCATTGCGCTACGTCTGGCGAGCGGTTTTCGCTCTTTCGAACGGCAATTGGCCATTTGGAATGCCAAGGCACGGGGTGAGCGAGCGGTTGTAGGTAGTAACGGACAATGTGTGACTATGAGTGAGTTGAGTGAGCGAGATAAAGTGTTCGCGATACTGCGCTGGTCAGCCTTGCCGGGGGCGTCTCGTCATCATTGGGGCAGTGATATGGATATCTGGGACAGTGCTGCTGTGCCTGACGGTTATCAACTGCAATTAACGCCAGAGGAGTATGCGGTGGGTGGGCCATTTGCGGCTTGTTCGCAGTGGCTGGATACCTTGATCAGTCGTGGCAAAACAGCGTTCTTTCGTCCCTATACTGGGAGCGGTGAAGGGTCTAGTGTCGAAGGCGTGGCGGCAGAACCCTGGCATTTAAGTTTCCGCCCCCTTGCGACAATGTGTGAACAGGGGTTGAGCCGGGGTGTCATCTATAGGGTGATCGAAAATGCGGATATTTGCCTGCAGGAGACCATTCTTGAAAACCTCGATGAGATTTATTCGCGCTTTATTCGTTCCCAGTATTGAATCTGCAGCGCCTTTCGGCCATATTCGCTCCCTGTAACTACTGCTACTGATGCCCTAGGCATCATCTACCTATGTCTCCCAAACCCAATATTCTCTGGCAAGAAATTCGTGACGAAGTCCATGGCTTTTCAAAAAATGAGCCAGTGTTAGCGAGTTTTTTTCATTCGGCAATTCTCAGTCACGACTCCCTCGAAACAGCCCTAGGTTACAACCTGGCTGAAATGCTTGGCAATATGGCCTTATCCAAATTGGCCATTCGTCAGGTCTTCGCTGAAGCCCTCGCAAACGATAGCAGTATTGGCGAAAAAATGCGCCGAGACCTGCTCGCCTATCGCGAGCGTGATCCGGCCTGTGATAAATATGCGATGCCGATTTTGTATTTCAAGGGTTTTCACGCCCTGCAGGTACATCGTGTCGCCCATTATCTTTGGCGCAATAATCGACAGGTTTTGGCGGCTCACCTGCAAAGTCTTTGCTCGGAGGTGTTCTGTGTCGATATTCACCCCGGTGCCCAAATTGGCGGAGGGATCATGGTCGATCATGCCACGGGTCTAGTTATTGGCGAGACTGCTGTTGTCGAAGATGATGTATCGATGCTCCACGCGGTCACACTCGGCGGTACTGGCAAAGAGAGTGGCGATCGCCACCCCAAAATCCGCAGCGGCGTATTGATCGCAGCAGGGGCAAAAATTCTCGGTAATATTGACATTGGCGAGGGGGCAAAAATTGGTGCCGGTTCCTTGGTGCTTGAGTCAGTGAGTCCGCACACCACCGTGGCGGGTGTGCCGGCGCGCGCTGTTGGTAGACCCCGAGAAGCTTCGCCCGCGCTGGAGATGGATCAACTTATTAACTCAGTCTTTTAACTTATTAGGTGGTTTTTTACGCAATACACACGCGAGTCAGTACTTATGCATAAAACTGAAGGCGGGCTTATGTCTTTGTTGTACCGACGTCTCGTGGGCGCAACAGGTTTCTCGCTGCAGGGCTTAAAGTCCTGTTTTCGTTATGAAGAAGCCTTTCGAGTCGAGGTCTTTCTGGTAGTTGCCCTATCGCCACTGGGTTTTTATATCGCCGCTTCGGCACAGGATTTGGTGCTCTTATTTGGAGCCATGTTTATCGTATTAATAGCGGAATTACTCAACTCGGCAATCGAAGCCGTGGTCGATTTGGCTTCGCCTGAAAAGGCCGAACTGGCAGGGCGCGCCAAAGATCAGGCATCGGCGGCGGTAATGCTTAGCATGTTGCTGTTTGTTGGGGTTTGGACCGTGCTCGCCTGGCAAAACCTGAGTCGAGCGCTCGGGAAGTGAGAACCGGGTGACAGAAAGACACGCTGTGTCAATCCATACTATAAGGATTATGGGTTTGGTGCGGGGTAGAAAAAATGAGTACTCAGCAATTTGATGTTTTTTTTCGGGGAGACATCGTCGCCGGGCAGGCCGCTATTGACGTAAAAGGGCGTCTTGCGAGTCTATTTAAGATTGAATTAACACAAGTTGAGCGCTTGTTTTCGGGGCGCCCCACTGCCATTCGTCGCAATTTAGATGAGGCCACGGCCAAGAAGTACGAGCAGGCGATGTTGAAAATTGGCGCGGTTGTTGAATTGCGCCCGGTCAGGAAAGAAGAGGCCTCAGTTGCTCAGGCCGCGGAAACGTCGACTTCGGACTCTTCTAGCGGCTCCCCAATTGACCCAGAGAATACCGATCCAGCGAATACGGAAGAGGGCCTGTCGTTGGCCCCGGTAGGTAGTGCTGTGCTACGTCCCGATGAGCGAGCAAATATTCAGCCTACAGAGGTTGATATCAGTGCGCTGGCTCTGGAGCCCGGTGGCGGTGAGATTTTGCGCGATGGGGAAAAGCGCTCAGTAGAAAAAGCGCAAGTCGATACCTCCCATTTGGAGGTTCTTCCGCCTCGTTAGCTCGGGCCTTATACATTCTCGCTTCAAGTCCTGTCAATTTTAGGGCTAGGGTCTTATCTCTCCGTATTTTCCGGCTACGCATTAGCCGTTTAACCTGCAGTTTTACTCTACCTAATCGCTAGACTCTGCAAGAGCAAGGCTGTGTCATTGCAAGATCTTGTCAGTCACTTGCTATAATTGCCTCTTTCATTCTGTAATCAATAGCTGGTTAGTGGGCTCCTGCGGTTACACTTTGCTACTGTAATTATTTGTTGATGATAAGTAATAGGAGATCGCAATTTTGGCCGTATCGTTAGATGACAAATATACGTGTACCACGGGTAGGGCCTATCTAACCGGTATCGAAGCACTGGTGCGTTTGCCCATATTGCAAAGTCAGCGAGATAAAGCCAATGGACTGGCAACAGCGGGGTTTATCTCTGGTTATCGCGGGTCGCCCATCGGTGGGTATGACAATGCCCTATGGCGGGCTGATTCTTTCCTTAAACAGCATAATATTCATTTTCAGCCCGGGGTTAATGAAGAGTTGGCCGCCACCGCGCTGATGGGTAGCCAGCAGGTTAATCTCTTCCCCGAGGCAAAATACGATGGCGTGTTTGGCCTTTGGTACGGCAAGGGGCCGGGTCTCGATCGGGCGATGGATGCTATCAAACATGCTAACAACACTGGAGCCAGTCAATTTGGTGGTGTGCTGGCGGTGGTAGGCGATGACCACATGGCCAAGTCGTCGACACTGGCCTATCAGAGTGAGCCGATGTTCATTGGCGCTTCGATGCCAGTCTTGAATCCGGCCGGTGTACAGGACGTGCTCGACTGCGGTTTGATGGGTTGGGCTATGTCCCGCTACAGCGGCTGTTGGGTGGGGATGAAAGTCACAGCCGAGAATATGGATGCCGCTATTGCTGCTGATATGAACCCCGATCGTTTGCAGCTGGTTGAGCCGGACGATTTTGTGATGCCGGAAAGTGGTGTGCACAGTCGTTGGCCAGACCCCTTTCTGGAACAAGAGGAGCGCCTGCAGCAACATAAAATTCGTGCCGCCCAGGCCTTTGCCCGGGCTAATCGCATTGACAAAGTGACGCACGATTGCAGCAAGCCGCGCTTTGGTATCGTCGCCACTGGCAAGGCCTATTTTGAGGTCTTGCATGCCCTCGCTGACTTAGACATCGATGAGGCTAAACGTGAAGTCATTGGCCTGCAAATTTACAAAGTCGCCATGAGCTGGCCCCTTGAACCCCAGGGCATTCATGAATTTGCTGCGGGGCTGGAAGAAATTCTCGTGGTGGAGGAAAAGCGGCCACTGGTGGAAGATCAACTGAAAAGCCTGCTCTACTCCCTGCCCGATGATCAGCGCCCACGGGTCATCGGCAAGCAGGATGAAACGGGAGCAGTGCTGTTGAGTACTATTGCCGAGTTGAGTGCCAAGGATGTCGCCCAAGCGATTGCCTCACGGCTAGAAAAGCTCGGGTTTCCGCCCGCTTTGGTTCCCACCAGTGCTGTATTGCAACTTCCTTCTGTATCTCCTGAGCCAGCAGCCAACCTGCCCCAGCGTAAGCCTTGGTTCTGTGCTGGTTGCCCCCATAACACCTCTACCAAAGTACCCGAGGGCAGTCGTGCTCTGGCCGGTATCGGTTGCCATTTTATGGTCACCTGGATGGACCGCGATACCGAGACCTTCACCCAAATGGGTGGTGAAGGCGCATCGTGGATCGGCCAGGCACCGTTCACGAATACTCGGCATGTGTTCCAGAATCTTGGTGATGGCACTTATTTTCACTCCGGCATTCTCGCCATCCGTGCGGCCATTGCCTCGGGTGCCAATATCACTTACAAAATTCTTTACAACGATGCAGTGGCAATGACCGGTGGCCAGCATGTCGACGGCAGCTTAACGGTTGAGCAGATGGTCTATCAGCTCAAGGGCGAGGGCGTTAAGCGTATCGCTGTGGTCAGTGATCTACCGGAAAAATACGCCAGTGACTTCCCGCAATTCGAAGGGCTGAGTGTCGACCATCGCGACAGCTTTACGTCCCTACAAAAAGCCCTGCGTGAACTCGATGGCACCAGCGTCATCATTTATGAGCAAACCTGTGCCACCGAAAAGCGTCGCCGTCGCAAACGCGGCATGCTGGAAGACCCCGATAAGCGTGTCTTTATTAATTCAGGGGTCTGTGAGGGTTGCGGCGATTGCGGCGTACAGTCGAACTGTTTGGCGGTGACCCCGAAAGAAACGGCCCTTGGCCGCAAGCGGGAAATTGACCAAAACGCCTGCAATAAAGACTACTCCTGTTTGAAAGGTTTTTGTCCGAGCTTTGTAACGGTGACCGGCGCGACCTTGCATAAAGCTCTGGGTGTATCGACCGAGCAAAACTTCCCCGAACTACCAACGCCGCAAGGTAGTGACGATGATCTTAGCGAGCCCTACAATATTTTGCTCACTGGTGTTGGAGGCATGGGGGTGCTTACCATTGGCTCCATTATTGGCATGGCGGCGCATATAGAGGGTAAGGGCGTTGCTGTCTTGACCCAAACGGGTTTGGCGCAAAAATTTGGGGCGGTGAGTAGTCATGTGCGTATCGCCAACAAGCAGGATGACATTCACGGCGTGCGAGTGCCTGCCGGTAAGGGGCAGTTGTTACTCGGTGCCGATATGGTGGTGTCTTCCGCCTCGGCGTCGTTAGCTTGTCTCGATAGCTCAGCAGCGGTGGCTATAGTTAATAATCACGGTTCGCCCACGGCAGATTTTACGCAGGATCCGGACGCGCCTTTTCCTGAACAGGCTATGGAACGAGTGATTGATAGTGCGACCCATGCGGCCCACTTTTTTGATGCCTCGGTACTGGGTACGGCGTTGCTGGGAGATGCCATGACTAGCAACCTGATTTTACTCGGCTTTGCCTGGCAGAAAGGCTTGCTGCCCCTCGGTAAAGAGGCTTTGGAGCAGGCAATTACTTTGAATGGTGTTGCCGTCGAGGCGAATCTACAGGCCTTTTTATGGGGGCGACGTTTGGCCGAACAGCCCAGCAAAGTGAAAGGCCTTGCGGGCTTGGATGCGTTATCAGCGCCAGAGCAAAATACGGCAACGCAATCCCTGGAAGACATCGTTACCTATCGCGTCAACGAGCTGTGTAAGTACCAAAGTCGGGCCTATGCGCGGCGTTATCAGACCTTGGTTGATAAGGTGAAGACGCTAGAGCAAAAATTCGGTGCCACTGAGCTGGCACTGACAAAAAATGTGGCGCGCAATTACTACAAGTTACTGGCCTACAAAGATGAGTACGAAGTGGCGCGACTTTATACCAATGGTGCGTTTGCCAAAGCGCTAAAACAACAGTTTGATGGCGACTACAAATTAACTTTTCATTTGGCGCCGCCACTGTTATCAAAGCGCGACCCGGAAACTGGGCACCTGATCAAACGTGAATTCGGATCCTGGATGTTGCCGGCTTTTCATGTGCTGGCAAAGTTCAAGTTTTTGCGTGGCACGGCACTGGATGTCTTTGGTCGCAGTGAGGAACGTAAGCTGGAGCGCTCGCTGATTGGTGATTACGAACAACAGGTTGAACAGATATTGGCCGTGTTGTCTGGGCAAAGCACCTCGCCGGAAAGCCTTCAAAAAGCCCTAGCCACCGCTGTTGAAATTGCCGGTTTACCACATTTTATCCGCGGTTTTGGTCATGTTAAGGAAGCCAATATTACAACTGCGCAGCGGCGAGGGGTGGCCTTAATGAAACAGTTGAAAGGTGAGCCAGTCGATAGTGGGCAAGTTCAGGTCGTTAATATTCTGGAGCCTGAGCTGTTTGAGAAATAACCTACTGCGATGTGAGCCTCGGTTAGGGTTCCGTTTGATTTCTTTGCGGTATCGGTAAGCATGATTGTCGGATATAAAGGGGATTGCTACACTGGCCCGCTGTTTGTCTCGTTTTGCTAAAACTTTACCATGCTGAATGGCGTCCCATACGGTGCATTTTTTCAGCTGACCATTTTTATTACTTTAACATTCACATTTATAGGAGAATACTTATGCCAACTTTTTTTACCCTCGGTAAATACCTCACCCTCGGCTTTTGGGCTCTACCCCTACTGGCTTTATTTGGCGCGTTGGGTGATCCATGGAGTCAATATATGTTATGGGCGGGGGTCTTTATTTTCTTTGCTCATCTCGGTGAATTATTATTGGTACAGGGTAAATTACGTGCTTGCGGCAAGGCGGGCATTATGGATGCAGTAATGGTGATTTTGGTGGGTTTGTTCTACTGGTTACCCATCTTGCAACAAGAAAAACGCTAAGGTTGAGTATGCCGGAATTGGTATACAGTCCGGCATACTGATACTACTATTAGCAAAGGACTCCACTTTGCAGGATGCGCAATAACAATAATTCAAGGCGCATATAACGATGAAGAAAAAAGCCAGCGAGCTATCTACGGCGATAGGTGACATTAAAAGCCAAGGCTACACGGTAATTAACGATTTTTTACAGCCCACACAATTACAGTCCATTAAAGTTTTGTTGGCCCGTATCAACGGCCATTTTTTGGGTCGCAATCATTTCGAGGGCGATAAGACCGAGCGTATTTATGCGCTGGTGGCCTATGGTAAAGTCATTCAGGACATTGTCGAAGATCCGCGCATAATGGCTCTGTGTGACGAATTTCTCGAGCCTAATTACTTGCTGACGAGTAGCCAGTCTATTTGTATTAATCCCGGGGAAACGCCTCAGCCCTGGCACTGCGATGATGTGTTTTATTCGATCCCGCGCCCACGCCCCATGATTGCCTTATCGACGGTTGTTGCCATTGATGCCTTTACGCAAGAAAATGGTGGCACGGCTATTATTCCCGGTAGTCATCTCTGGGGTGAGCAGCAAATGAACGGTGAGTATCGCGACGGCGGTAGTGAAAAGGATCCATTTTTTGCACAGCGTATGGAGGATATGTCTCTCGTCCTGGAGATGCCAGCCGGCGCTTGTGTGGTTTTTGCCAGTAGCACCTTACACC
Organism: Porticoccaceae bacterium; assembly: GCA_041622675.1. Lineage (GTDB taxonomy): Bacteria > Pseudomonadota > Gammaproteobacteria > Pseudomonadales > Porticoccaceae > Reddybacter. The sequence continues at coordinate 452 of JBFJYH010000002.1, read as the reverse complement.
GTGGTGGTGGCAATACCAGTGCTGCGCCTCGACAGGCCTTGTCGAATCAATATTGTCAGCCCTGGGCGCGAACTATAGAAAATTTCTTTTTGGCAGTGCCCCGCGAGGTGGTTCGCGATATGAGTCCCAAATTGCAGGCGTTACTGGGTTATTCAGTCCATCCTCCGTTTATTGGTCAAGTTTCGGGTTCGCATCCATTAAAAGCACTTGCTAAAGACTACCAGCCACCAGTGTCGCGTTTGACTCCACATTCATCATAGTTTAAGAAAAGGAAAACTGTTTTCTACTCGGTTATCCCGCTGACAATGTGGCTACACTCTCTATGTTATTGACAGAAATGTTTCGACTGGGGCGTTTGTACTTTGTGCTTGGTGGTATTACTTGCAGGTACGCGCTTGCCCCTTTGTGTAGATATTGGCAGAGACAGACCAGAGGCACTGCTTAATTGTGGT
>JBFJYH010000001.1:0-119985 GCA_041622675.1 Porticoccaceae bacterium | reverse complement strand
TAATCCCCGGACAAACGATAAATTAAAGCCGCCTGCGGCAAGGTTGGTAGCTCACAGCGGCTATCGGGAGCCGTTTCTGGAATAGTCTGTGAGGCAGGTGGGCGATCGGTACAGCCGCCAAAACCACCCTGGCCCCGCGCCATTGTGTTTTGAATCAACGTGCAAAGGGGCTCTCCGTCTTCCGTACTGACTGTGCGGGAAGAGTAAATAAAAGCACCTTTACCTTCACCTTTGTCGATAATTTCATCGACTTTGGTCGTCGCTTTAACGGTACCTGAAGGAGGCAGCGGCTTGTGGAGAATAATTTCCTGATCAGCGTGCAGAACCTTAGTCCAGTCGACGCCGGTATCGGGTTCTTTCAACCAAAAACCCGGATAGGCCAACACGGTCGCCATCGTTGGCAGTGCACTGAGATTTTCTTCATAGACATAATTCAGTGCTTTTTCATCCATTGGATCGTAACCGACGCCCGCACCAAGGGCATACAACATGGTGTCGCGCTCAGTGTAAGTGTGGACAATTTCTTCAAATTTTCGATTTTTCAATTCGTCATAAACAATTGCCATTGTTCAACCTCGGTATTAACAAACTGTATTTCAAAAAAAGGAGCGTCAACGCGCCCCTTTTGTATTGCTCATAATTTCACTCAGGTCCCGAAAGATTGTGACCTTAAACAGGATCCCAGGAGAAAATATCCTGCGAACGATCCAGTGGATAAAAGTGACTTTCAAGCTGAGGCATGGCCGTTTCAAATATGCTATCAATGGTCCAACCATCACCAGCATGGCTAGAGCGTACCGGGCGCGATTGGCTCATAAGGAAGATTTCATTCATACGCACAGCAAAAATCTGCCCAGAAATATGTGCTGCCTGATCGGAACACAAAGCGGCAACCACAATACCAACCTTTTCAGGCGTCATTTGCTTCAGCTTTTCAACGCGGGCAATTTGATCGGGCGTAGTGGCCGGGATCGATGCTGTCAAACGGCTCCAGGCAAAAGGAGCAATACAGTTAGAGCGCACATTGTAACGTTGCATATCCAAGGCAATAGACTTGGACAAGCCAACGATACCCGCTTTAGCCGCGGCATAGTTCGCCTGACCAAAGTTGCCAATCAAGCCGGAGGTTGAGGTCATGTGAACACAGCTGCCGCTCTCCTGATTGCGAAAGTGGGTCGCTGCTGCACGGCTAACATTAAAGCTACCGTTCAAGTGCACATTCATCACTTGATGCCAATCGTCCTGAGTCATCTTGTGAAAGATGACATCGCGCAGATTACCGGCATTGTTTACAACGGCGCTGATCTCACCAAAATTGTCCACGGCCTGGGTAACCATATTGTTGGCACCTTCCCAGTCGGCAACGCTATCGGTGTTAGCAACGGCATCGACGCCAAGCGCTTTAATCTCTGCAACCACTTCTTCAGCGACATCGCGATCGAGATCATTAACGACAACGTTACCGCCAGCTTTAGCAATTTCAAGGGCGATGGTGCGGCCAATACCGCGACCAGACCCAGTGACAACAACAGATTTACCTTTAAGATGTTCAGTAACGCTCATTACTTTTCCCTTCTTTTAATAAATTAAATGCTATGAAAAATCACCGGACTTAATCTGTAAACAGCTTAAGCGTTAGCGATCAGTTCTCGAGAAATGACTTTCAAGGCCAGGGTTTCCTCTGCACCTTCAAAAATTGACAGTACCCGGGCATCGACAAAGTAGCGACTCACCGGCACTTCTTCGGCATAACCCATACCACCATGAATTTGCAGCGCTTCTCTCGTGACCCATTCCGCGGCACGGCAGGCGAAGAGTTTGACCAAACTCGCCTCCATTTTACCGCCACCAGCATCGACTTCGCGAGCCACCGCATAACTAAACTGACGCGAAGCCAATAGAGTTGTCACCATGCGACTCAACTTCACCAGAGTTAGCTGGTAGTCAGCAACAGGTTGTTTAAAGACTTTACGCTCTTTAGCGTAGGCAATGGCTTGCTCGCTGGCCGCCTGCATCACCCCCGCCGCGCGGGCTGAGGTTTGAATACGGCCCCCAGTTAAACCGGCCATAGCGTAGTAAAAGCCTTTGCCAATACCCCCTTCTTCGCCAACGAGGTTGGCATCGGCAACGAAATAATCCTCAAAGAAAAGATCGAACGAGTGCATGCCTCGGTAACCCAGCGTCGGAATCGATTTGCCCGAGAGCTTACCGCCACCCTCCTGCACAACATTGAGCTCGTGACCGTATGTGCGGGGCTTTTCAACCAGAAAGAAACTCAAGCCCTTGTAGCCATCGGCCTCAGTCCCGGTACGAGCAAGAGTCAGTAAGACACTGGCCGCACCGGCAAAAGTACACCAGGTTTTGCTGCCATTGAGCAGCCAGCCACCCTCGGTTTTGGTGGCTTTTAGTTTTGCCGAGGCCAGATCAGAACCGTAGTCCGGCTCGGTAAGTGCAATGCCACACAGGGTTTCACCACTGGCAATCTGCGGCAACCATTTTTGACGCTGGGCATCGGTGCCGCCTTTCATTAAGGCACGGGCAAGAATTTCGGGGCGGGTAATTAAACTGCCCGCCGCACCCAAAGAACCACGGGACAACTCTTCGGTGACGAGGATCATATAGAGACTGTCATCACCGGCATCAGGCTGCAGTCCATCGAAGCGCTCTGGAATGGAGATACCAAAACAGCCCATCTCGCGCAAGGGTTGCAAAATACTCTCCGGGATGTCGGCATCCTGACGGTGAATATCTTCAGCCAGAGGCATTACCACGTCAGTGGCAAAGCGGCGGAAAGTGTCTCGTATAAGCTCTTTTTCACTGTCGAGGTTTGCTGGTAGGAACTCACCTTCTCTGTCAATCAATTGACGACCCAATGCGGCCATCATTTTTGCCGACAGGTAATGTGCGGCAATACCAGTATTATCAAACGCTTCAAAGTGTTTGCAAATGCCCGACATGGTCAAGCCGTAGTCCGTAGGCCGTGCCAATAAACGACCGGCAACGGCTTTCAGAGCCTCACTGCCAAACTGACAGGCAACCCAGCCCGATAGTTCATCGCGCTCGAGAACTTGCTGTGTGTAATTAAGAAGAGCCTCTATGGCCGACAAGTCCGCCACACAAAAGGATATGTCATAACTCACCAACTGCTGCTCGTCGAGCAAGGCCGCTGACAAGCCCTTTTCAGTACTGCTGGTATTTTTAATATAAGCAAGCGCTTGGTCAACCAACGTTCGAGCACTAACAACTGCCTTGGCAAGATGGCCTAGATCGCTGGCATAAGATCCGCTTAAACTAGAACCCACAAGCGGCTGGTTTTTAACTGCGTCCATTTTTGTCCTCGTGTCGATCTAACACACTTTCTAAACGTGAAAACCACTTTCTAAGAAGAATATTATTCACCAAATGAAAGAAGCCGGCTCAAAAGCCGGCCTCCAAACAGGCAATACGTCAAATGCCATATTCACCAATAATGGCAACACTCGAAACGTTCTGGTGGGGGAACCCTCCAAGGTTATGAGTCAGGCCAACCGTTGGGTTAGGCAGTTGACGCTCACCAGCCTTGCCTGATAACTGAAGATACATTTCATAGAGCATGCGCAGACCCGTCGCACCGATGGGATGACCAAAGCACTTTAAGCCGCCATCAATTTGACAGGGGATTTTACCGTCAGCATCGAAAAAGCCATCCAGTACATCCTTCACCGCACCACCGTCTTCTGACAAGAAAAGATCTTCCATGGTGACCATTTCAGTGACAGAAAAGCAGTCGTGAACTTCGGTCATGCTAACCTGTTCACGGGGCTTCGTAATACCCGCTTCTGCGTAGGCACGTTTAGCCGCAACGCGAGTGGTATGCACATAAGAACCGTCCCAGCCCTCGTAGCCACCTTCCTGCCCATTGGAGGCACACAGTTGCAGGGCTTTAACGGCGATCAACTGCTCTTTGCCCAGGCTCTTGGCGATTTCAGGCGTGGTAACGATGGCACAGGCTGCACCATCACTAACACCGCAGCAATCGAACAAGCCAATGGGCTCGGCGATCAGCGGTGCATTAAGGGCTTGTTCCATGGTAATGGCACGCTGTAAGTGGGCCTTGGGGTTCTTGACACCGTTGGCATGGCTTTTCACGGAGACATGGGCCATAGCGCGCTTCAGGTCTTCTTTACTGGTGCCGTACTTGCCACGATAACCTGCGGCTAACTGGGCAAACATGCCCGGTGCCGAAAGATTGGGATAGTACAGGTCGTTAGCGACACCGCGCGAACGCTGGGGTAAGCCGCCATAACCCGTATCTTTCAACTTTTCAAAACCCACTGCCAGAGCAATATCGCAAGCACCGGATGCCACAGCGTAAGTCGCCGCACGAAAGGCCTCGGTGCCGCTGGCACAGTAATTTTCAATTTTGGTGACCGGAATATCGGGTAAGCGCAGGCCCATGCTCAAGGGCATGGCACCGGGGCCAACGCTGTAAGCATCAATGCCCGTCGACTGCCAGGCGGCTTCGATCTGACTTTTTTCAATCCCCGCATCGGCGATGCATTCTTCGAAGGCCTCGGCCATTAGATCGGCAGGTTCACAATCCCAGCGCTCGCCAAACTTGCTACAGCCAGCACCTAAAATAACGACTTTGTCTTTAATTCCACTTGCCATGATATTTAGCTCCTAAGCTGATAGTTAAACTTGAATAGCTTTCCAGAAATATTTACGGAAACCGGCTTGATCGTCGATCTGTTTGAGGCGGAAGTGCATTGACACCTTCGAGCCAGTATCAAACGTTTCAGCATCGACTTCACTCATATCCATCATAATACGACCCCCTCCTTCAAAGGTGACCATGCCAAAGTAGGCCGGTGGATTGTAGTCGAAGGTCAGGGTATCCGCTGTCCAAGTAGCAATTTCCCCCCTAGTGCCCGCCATGGGGTGATCGACCTGGGTGTCGTACGCACCACACTCGGGGTTAACACAGTATTTATGTTTCGGCATTTGCACAGTGTCACAGGCGGTACATTTGCCACCGAGAAAACTGTTAGTCAGCCCGCGAGCACGATACATAGCAGACAGATAGCCCTGTTTGTTAACTTCCGAACGTTTACCCAGCTCTTTCTCCAGCAGGTTGTTAAACGACTGGTATTTATTGTAGTTGGTTTCGGGGCGTCCATTGCTAAGATGACCAGAAACACCCTTGCCTTCTGTTTGCTGGCTAATGGCATCAGTCACTTTAAACAACAGCACATCGCAGCCCTGACCAAAGCCAGCAACCAGCACCAAGTCACCCGATTTGGCCTGCTCGAGACGATGGGCCAACAGTAACATGACGTGGGCGGCACCGGTAATACCGACACTTTGCAGCAGGTTATCGGCAACGGCTTCGCCTTTAATCCCAAGCTTTTTTGCAACCATCGGCGGCACTCGCCCCTGATCGGTAGGCAAAACAAAATGGGCAATATCGCCACCGCTAACACCGGCCTTACTCAGCAGAGCATTGACAGCGTTGGGAACGATTTTCATATAGCCTTCATCACGCACCCAGCGCTCTTCCCAACCGTAGTCAAAGTCCTCGCCCTCACCCCGGTAGTGGTCAACAAAGTCAACCGCCTGGCTGTGGCTTGCCACCAATTCGGCAAGCACATTGTCGCCGCCGACGGCAACCGCAGCAGCACCATCACCGTAGAGCATTTCTTCACGTGAGGCACACTTGGCTTTGCGGTGCTCAGAGGCAACCAATACAGCATCTTTACCGGCAGCGGCAATATCTAACGCCGACAACAAGCCCGATGTTGCTGCACGCTGTGAGCAGGTAATATCCATTGTGCGCAGGTTGGCAGTTTCTAAATTCAATGCTTCAGCCACCACGACAGAATTTTGTCGATCACTAAAGGGCAATGAGGTCGAAGCTAACAGCAGCGCCGCCGGTGCCTGGCCCGGCTTATTACCCAGGCAGTCCTGATAGGCTTCTACGGCCATAGTAATAGTATCTTCGTCCCAGTTGCAGATGGCCTTTTCACCCTTTGCCAAACCTTTTAACCCGGGGTCAAACCAGGCGTTAGCATCTGCAATGACCTGCTTTTGCAAGCGCATTCTTGGCAAATAAGCGCCGTAAGCTGTTATTCCTACCATGATATTTCCTTTAAAAATAAACGATTAAACTTGTGTATTGAAGTGGTGTTTACTGAGCGCTTCGCAAGCGGCACGCGTCATTAGAGGGTGCGACCAATAAAGAGCTTCATGATTTCGGTTGATCCGCCAAAAATCCTACGCACTCGAGCGTCGGTGTACATGCGTGAGATAGGGTATTCGCGCATGTAGCCATACCCCCCAAAAAACTGTAAACAGCTGTCGACAATTTTACCTTCTTTTTCAGTAGTCCACAGCTTTGCCATTGCGCCTTCTTTCGGGGTCAGCGTACCAGCAACAATTTTTTCCAGACACTGATCGAGATAAGCCCACCCCACCGCTAATTCAGTGGCGACATCAGCCAAGGTGAAAGCTGTATTCTGCTGGCCAAAGAGGGGTTTACCGAAAGCTTCTCTTTCCTTGGTGTACTCAACGGTAATTTCAAAAGCACGCTGCGCCTCTGCCCAGGCACGAAAGGCAACAGTCAAGCGCTCGCGGGGCAGCTCATCCATCAAATAGCCAAAACCCTTGCCCGCTTCACCAATCAAATTGCTAACAGGTACGCGCACATCAGAGAAAAACATCTCGGAGGTATCCGCCGCTTTCTGGCCAATCTTGTCCAGATTGCGGCCCTTTTCATAACCCGGCGTACCCGTTTCAACAATTACCAGGCTGATACCTTTCGCTCCCAGGCTGGGATCTGTTTTACAGGCGACAATCACGAAATCAGAATGCTGACCGTTGGTAATAAAAGTCTTTTGGCCATTGATGACATACTCGTCGCCATCGCGAATCGCGGTGGTACGAATCGCCTGTAAGTCACTGCCGGTACTCGGCTCAGTCATGGCAATGGAAGAGATGATTTCGCCACTGACCATTTTCGGCAGCCATTTTAATTTGAGCTCTTCACTGGCGTGGTTAAGAATATAGTAGGCGGTAATATCGGATTGCAGGGCAAATCCACAACTGCCCCCGCCGATGGCATAACCAATTTCCTCGGAGGAAATCATATTATATTTAAAGTCAGCACCCGGACCACCGTACTCTTCGGGGATACCGCAACAGAGCAAGCCTTTCTCGCCGGCACTGCGCCAGAATTCACGGGGTACGATGCTGGCGTTTTCCCACTCTTCAATATTCGGCTCTAGCTCTTCACGAAAAAAACGCCGGGCATTGGCACGGAATAATTCGTGGTCGCTATCGTAAATCGCGCGGTTTTCCATAGACATAATTAGCTGTACCGTTGGTTACAAGCGCGGCGAACAACTGCTCGCGCAAAAAGCGAAAGTGTAGCGCAATTCTTTCCGGACAAGCACCTGCTACTATTTAGGCGACAAACAAAACCCTAATTTCAATAACTTAAGACGCTTTTATAAAACATTTAATACGAAAACCCCTCTGCTTTCCCGCATACAGGGGCTTTCAAGTAAGATAAGAAAGCCGCCGACCTGTCCTTAAGCCACCGTAAGTACTGACTAGCAGATCATTTAATTTTGTCAGTAAAGTGCGGTAGAACCTGCTCGGTCAGCAGCTCGAAATGGCGCATCATTTTATCTTGAGGTATTAGGCCATTATAAGTAAACAGCCAAAAGTGGTCACAAGGTAGGTCTTTAAACAGCTTCTCAAGTTTGCGCTTAACAGTATCAGGGCTGCCGCAAATCACCAGGCCACGCTCTTCAATAGTCTCGAAATCATTGGGTACGGTGAAGGGGTCTTCACCCTTCTTCATGACTGCCGCATTGAAACCAAAGGGTTGAAAGAAGTTACACCAGACATAGGCTCCGGCATTACGAGCAATTTCGTAAGCTTCTTCATCGGTATCAGCAACGATGACCTCTCGGGTCATGCCCATGCGATAGGGCTTGCCGGCCTTCTCAGCCGCTTCCTTGGCAGAGCGGATATGGGTCTGCGCAGTTTCAACGTCGGTGATAATGGTAATCGGTGTGACGTCATTTTCTTGAGCCCAGACGATGGAACTTTCAGACGTACTAAAGGGTTGAAATAACTCAGGCATACGCTTGTTATAAGTAGACGGAGCAATACCAATCTCCGTCAAGATACCATTCTCGTCGACACCCTGACCGTATTTACGCGTCACATCATGGGTCGCCCAATAGGTATTGGCGGGAGGAATCGTCCAGTGGCGACTATTATGAGAAAAAGTATCCTGAGACCAAGCCTTTTTAATGATCTCAAAGTGATCGTAATAAAGTTCTTTTTTCAGAGCATCGTAGGCATCTGGCCCCAGTTCATTGGCCTTAGCCATATCACCATTCTGTTGCCCCAGCGTCGCCACCCAACGCGGCTGATAACCGCGAGCAAAACCGGCAAAGGTGCGCCCCCCCAACATTTGATCAACCATCGCGATATCTTCGGCCAGGCGCACCGGGTTGTGAGCCGGCAGTACATTGCCTAGCTGACCAAATTTCATATTTTTGGTTTGCATACCAAAATACAAATTCAACAAAATAGGGTTGGTCGAAACCTCTTCACCTTCAATATGAAAGTGATGTTCAGTAGTACCCATGCCGTAATAGCCATGTTCGTCCATATATTGAACTTGCTCGGTCACTTCTTTCAACATGGATTGATATAAATCGGTACGCTTGCCAGCCATACCTTTTTCAATTTGCTCTCTACTACCCACTACAGGCAAATAAAACGCACCTACTTCCATAATTTTTCCTCAAATCAATGTCACAACCACATAATAAGATACCAACCAGGCCGAAATCCAATATGCTGACGGTGCTACCACCAAGAAAACCTATTTCAGTCAATGAATAGCGCTAAAGCTAGCGACCCTTAAATTGCGGATCACGCTTTTCAAGAGCGGCATCAATCGCTTCAAGATGATCCTCAGTGTTTTGTAGCGTCGCCTGCATGCCGGCCGCCATTTCCAGAGCACCGGAAAGCGGCATATTTTGCGATTCGACCAAGAGTTTCTTGGCATAGCGAATGCCCAGCGGCGGATGGGCGACAATACGTTTGGCCACTGCCATCGCCGCATCAAGTAACGCTTCAGGGGCGACGACATCGGAGACCATGCCCCACTTGTCAGCCTTGGTGGCGTCGATCATGTCGCAGGTGTAGCTCATCTCACAGGCGCGAGACAGGCCTATCACGCGGGGCAAAAACCAAGCACCGCCGTCACCGGGGATTAAGCCGACACGCATGAAGCTCTCCGCAAATAGGGCTTTTTCCGAGGCGATGCGAATATCACACATCATGGTTAAATCGCAGCCCGCACCAATGGCGTGGCCATTGACGGCACAAATCACGGGGACAGTCATTTTCTCCATCGTGCGAGGAATTTGCTGGATCATGTCTAGATACCAGTTGCGAATCTGATGGGTTGAAAGTTTCTTCTCCTGTGTCATGGCGCGAATTTCTTTTAGGTTACCCCCCGAGGAAAAGCTTTTACCCGCACCGGTAAGGATCACACAACTCACGCCTTCGTCCGCTTCAGCCTGATTTAATTTTTCAATCAGGTGGGGTACCAACACATCAGACAGGGCATTGCGGGTTTCAGGTTGATTCAGTGTGATGGTCACAATGCGACCCGTCTGTTCGTACAATACGGCTTCGGTCATGGTCTTTTCCTTTGTTGATTAAATAGCGTTGAGGACAGACAAACAGCGCCTATCTATCCAATTATTTCCGGTAATAGCTAGGCTTTATTGAGCAACACTCAGGATAGCGTAGCCATCACGCCTGCTTTGCATTCAAAGCACGGTGCTTACGTAAGGTTTCTTCAGCGCGGGCAACCACGGGGGCATCAATCATTTTGCCCTTGTATTCAACCGCACCACGCCCTGCCACGAGGCCTTCTTCATAAGCCGCTAACAAGCCTTTAGCGTGTTCAACGGCCTCCACAGAGGGCATAAACTCTTCGTTCATAATGCCGATCTGACTGGGGTGAATACCTAAAGCACCACTAAAGCCCAATTGTTTGGCCTGTCGGATTTTCTTGCGGAAGGCATCAAGGTCGGAGTAATCAGCGATAGAGCCGACAAAACCCAAGGGCAGCACACCCGCTTTGCGCGCAGCAAAGACAGCGCGTTGATTGGGGTACATCAAGCCGATTTCATTCGGCTCCATACCCACTTCTGAGGAGAAATCTTCGGCGCCGATAAACACACCCATCACGCGGTCAGAAGCTGCTGCGATGGCGTCAATATTCTCCAGGCCATCCAGCCCTTCAATAAACGCGAGAATCCGAGTGTGACCATGGGACAGTTGTTTTTCCACCTCGAGCTCATCGATCACCTCGGCGATAAATTGAATATGGTCTGCACTAGCAACTTTTGGCACGGCAATGGTGTGCACCTCTTTACAGACAGCCGCCTCAAGATCGCGAACAGCTAGGCGCCAGGGCCGATTAATACGTACTAGCACGTCGAGACCGTGACTGGCGACCGTCGCCGCTGCCGCGGGTACGACATGACGCGCATTGTCTTTTTCCGACAAAATCACGCTGTCTTCAAGGTCGAGGATAATGGCATCGGCACCGCGTGTATGGGCCTTGGCGACAAACTTTTCAACATTAGCGGGCACGAATAGGGCCGATCGCCACAGGGGAAGCTCTTGGCGAGTGGAAGATTGCTGAGTCGACGATTCTTGGGTCACAGGGAATTCCTCAAGGTTTTTTATCAGTGGCGAAAGTCTTACTATTTCTCTTTCTTTCTATACCTATCGTCTACACCTACACCCTCAGTACGACCTTAGCTTGCATAGTCATTGCGCCCTCGTGGTCAACAACCCATAGGCTCACACCCTCATCACTGCGACAACCCTGGATCTTAAAGGTATTGCCATCAATCAAGGGGCGCACAGCGCGATAGTCATAGTGGGCAATGTCAGCATCGGGCAATTCACTGCGCACCAGGTCAAGCAGCAAGGTGGCACTCAATGGACCATGCACCACCAAACCGGCGTAGCCCTCTTCATTCATGGCGTAGTTGCGGTCGTAGTGAATACGGTGGCTATTAAAGGTTAGGGCTGAAAAGCGGAACAGCAGCACCGGGTCAGGCATCACGTCACGACTGAACTGAGCTTCAAATTTCGGTGCCATCGGCTTCGGCGCCGGCGCGTCGGGTGCGGGATCTTCCCGGTAAACCAAGTTTTGCGTATCGCTAATAGCTAAGATATCACCACAGTATATTTCGTGCTCAACGACAACAAAAACCAAGTTGCCACTTCCACCCTGCTTGTGGGTCACGCTCTTCACTGTGCTGACCCGACGCAGGGCATCACCAATGTGTAAAGGCCTATGGAAATCGACCTTGCCCGAGGCCCACATCCGCCGAGGCAATGGCACCGGGGGTAGAAAGCCGCCCTTCTTTGGATGGCCGTCAGTGCTGATATCAGACTGGCGAGCAGTAGGTAGAAAGTGCAACCAATGGCCGGGTTTAGCGAGAACGTCTCCCGCCTGAGGTAATTCACCCCAGTCGAGCGTCGCAGCCATAGCCTGAGCGGTAGCCAGTGACACCACGTCGTGGTGGGTTTCAGTCTTGCCTTCCCACTGCTTCAAATGCTCTAAATCGATCCTTGTCATGACAACACCTTGCTCAACCAAATATTAAAAAATAGATTACAACAAACCAGCAACCTTATGATTTAAAAAGACTTTGGCATGCCGAGCTCATGTATTCCGACGTGAGAAAGAATTAAATTGGTGGAAATAGGCGCGGTTTGATAAAGCCTTGTTTCACGGAATTTACGCTCTATGTCGTACTCCTGGGCATAACCAAAACCACCGTGGGTTTGCAGGCAGGTATCGGCTGCATGCCACGATGCCTCAGAGGCTACCAGTTTGCACATATTCGCCTCAGAGCCACAGGGTTTACCTTCATCAAACAGCCTCGCGGCGTTGTAAACCATCAATGCTGCCGCCTCAGTTTCAACGTAATTGCGGGCAATGGGAAATTGAACACCCTGATTCTGACCAATGGGCCGGCCAAACACTTCGCGCTCACAAGCGTAAGCACTGGCGCGCTCGACAAAGAAGCGGGCATCCCCGATGCATTCTGAGGCAATTAAAATACGCTCAGCGTTCATGCCGTCGAGGATGCACTTAAAACCCTTGCCCTCCGCACCGAGCATATTGGCCGCAGGCACACGCATATTGTCAAAGAACAACTCTGTGGTGGCGTGATTGAGCATCGTTTTTATCGGGTTGATGGAGAGGCCGTTACCCAAGGCTTCACGCATATCCACTAGAAACACTGACATGCCGTCGGAGGGCTTTTTACACTCATCCCGGGGCGTAGTACGTGTTAACAGAACCATTAAGTCGGAATGCTCGGTGCGAGAAATAAACACTTTTTGGCCGTTAATGACATAGTCGTCGCCATCGCGCACAGCCATGGTGCGAATACGTGTAGTGTCTGTACCACTCGTCGGTTCGGTGACGCCAAAGGCCTGCAAACGCAGTGAACCCTCGGCAATACCGGGCAGATATTTTTTCTTCTGTTCTTCAGTGCCGTGACGCAGCAACGTCCCCATGGTGTACATCTGGGCGTGGCAGGCTCCGCCGTTACAACCGCTGCGTTGGATTTCTTCAAGAATAACGCAACCGGCTTCTATCGGCAGACCTGCTCCACCGTATTCTTCGGGGATCAACACCGAAAGAAAACCGGAGTCGGTCAACGCTTGTACAAACTCGGTTGGATAGGTATCTGTATCATCCAAAGCGCGCCAATACTCACCCGGATACTGACTGCATAACTTGGCTACCGCTTCGCGGATTTCGGGATAGTTAGAATTCGTACTGCTCATAGTGCTTGCCGTCTCGTCGAAAATGAAAACTCAAAAAAACCTGCCAGTAATGGCCAATTTGCAATACTTGGCACCAAAATCAGGCCGTCAGGCTTGTGAATAGCTTGCCCACTTAAAGCTAGTGCGGCAAAAAGCGATGGATTCTAAAGGGATTTGATAAATCAGTAAACTTACTAGCGAGACGGTCAGCTTATTCAATCGCCAAGATACAACACAAGGCGTGCCGCAAAGCCCGTCTCACAATTGGCCAGGAAGGCTTGAAGAGTTTAAAGCACACCATTGACCCAGGCAAAATAGTAGCTAAGGCCACCCAGCACGCTAACTACCGCCCACAAGACCAGCAGTAATTTCCACGGGCTATAGGGCCTACGTTCGACCTGATGGGTCGACGAAGACAGGTATTCATCTACCCGCGCCTGATCTTCGGCAGAGAGCTTGTCGTTTTTATCCATCATTTGCACCCGTGTTTGTAGATTAAATATCAACCGACCCTAATCAATTTCAAGGCCGACAACAAAACGCGACTCATCCATGGCCATCAGGGAGTCAGCACCAACCTTGATGGTTGCCGCCAGCGTTTGAATGCGAGGTAGTATACGATCAAAATAGAAACGCGTGGTCTCTAATTTGGCCGTATAGAAATCCTGATCTTCGCCACCGCCATCCAATTTCATCTCAGCCACCTCGCCAGCGCGCAGCCATAGATACGCCAGCACCACATAACCGGAATACATTAAATAATCAAAAGAGGCAGCACCCACCTCCTCAGGGTTCTGCAAGGCTTTCATACCGACTTCTTGAGTCAAGCTCTGCCACTGAGCAAGGGCCGCAGTCAGTGCTGGTAATCGTTCAGATTTAATAACACTCGCACTGTCAGCTCCACACCAAGCGCTGACCTCCTCCACAAAACCACCCAATAACTTACCTCTAGAAGCCAGCACCTTACGCCCGAGCAGATCGAGCGCCTGAATACCATTAGTGCCCTCATAAATCATAGCAATGCGAGCATCGCGCATATTCTGCTCCATACCCCACTCGCTAATATAGCCGTGGCCACCAAAAACCTGTACCCCGTGACTGGCACATTCAAAACCGGTCTCGGTCATAAAGCCCTTCGCAATGGGCGTCAACAGCGCCAGTAAATCCTCAGCGCGCTGGCGTTCGGCCTCGTCTTCACTCAACTTGGTGATATCGAGAAAGGACGATAAATAATGTGCAAACAGGCGATTGCCTTCGGTCAATGATTTAATCGTTAGCAGCATACGCCGCACATCGGGGTGAACGATAATCGCATCGGCTGGGCCGTCGAGGTTTTTCGGTCCACTCAGCGAGCGCATCTGCAGGCGCTCACGGGCGTATTTGACCGCATTCTGCAAAGCCACCTCACCATGGGCAATACCCTGAATAGCCGTGCCGACTCGAGCTGTATTCATAAAGGTGAACATGCAATTGAGACCGCGATTAAGCTCACCCAGTAAAAAGCCTGTGGCACCATCAAAGTTAATGACGCAAGTGGCATTGGCATTAATACCCATCTTGTGCTCGATAGAGCCACAGCTGACGCCATTTTCAGCCAAGCTACCATCGGCACTTGGCAGATACTTTGGCACTAAAAACAATGAGATGCCCTTGGTGCCAGGAGGCGCATCGGGCAGTCGAGCAATAACAATATGGACGATATTTTCGACCATATCATGGTCACCCGAGGAGATAAAAATCTTGCTGCCACTGAGGGCGTAACTGCCATCGCTATTCGCCTCAGCCTTGGTGCGCAATAGCCCGAGGTCCGTACCACAGTGGGCCTCGGTCAAACACATAGTACCAGTCCACTGCCCCGCCACCATCTTTGGCACATAGGCATCAATCAAGTCTTGCGCGCCATGGGCGAGAATCGTTGCCCTCGCACCCTTTGCCAAGAAGGGGTACATACTCCAAGCCCAATTGGCACTGCCGGCAAACTCATTGAGAATACTTTCCATAGATGGCGGCAAAGCCTGGCCACCGTATTGCTCTGGGCTCGTCAGCCCTGCCCAGCCACTTTCTGCATAGGCCTTATACGCCGCTTTAAAACCACTCGGTGTACTCACCCCCTCAGGCGTCCAAGTACAGCCCTCCTCGTCACCAGACTGGTTCAACGGCACAAGCTCTTCCTCACAAAAGGTTGCCATTGCCTCGACGACTGCTTCAACCAGGTCGGGAGTTGCCTCCTCACAGCCCGGTAAACTTTGCCATAATGCGGTGTAATCAAATACTTCGTTGCGAACAAAATGAATATCGCGCACAGGTGCTTTGTAAGCGGTCATTATAATTGCTCCTGGTTGTTCCTACATTTAGGTCGTATCTTTGTATATTTAGTATAGCGATCAGTTTATGCCTGCGCACCAGCCTTGTCTAATCAACCACCCTCACCAAGCTAGCAAAGCATTAGCGCCAAAACGGACACTCCTTGCCGCCAATCTGAGATAGAGGCTCCACGACATATGCCTTGATTTATCAGCCCGAGCGCCGCGGGGGAGAAGGGCTTATTTGCCCGAGCCAAGGACGCGATCTAAGGTCCATGAGGCCGGGAGAGCTAATTCATTTTATCGGTGGCACCGAAGATGGAGGTGGAGATGGAAGTTAAAGCGCCTGCTAGCGTTATGCTCCAAGCCTTGAGCTTTAGAACCAAGGCTAAGCATTCATCACACTGAGTTCGTCGCATCCATGCAGGCATGAACTGAAGATTTGGCTGACAGTGGATTTTCTAGGACAAAAAAAAAGAAGCTTTCGCTTCTTTTTTGAATCTACAAGCGCCCAAGGAACCCTGTAAACTGTAAATTGGAGCGGGAAACCGGGTTCGAACCGGCGACCTCAACCTTGGCAAGGTTGCGCTCTACCAACTGAGCTATTCCCGCAATTGCTATAGTTAAACTACAAGTAAACTATACCAAAAAAATGGCGTCCCGTAGGGGAGTCGAACCCCTGTTACCGCCGTGAAAGGGCGGTGTCCTAGGCCTCTAGACGAACGGGACACTGTGCTCTCAAGTGCTTATCACTGAAGAGGCGCGCATTCTATGAACACAACCCTTAGGTGTCAAGCGCGATCACAAAATTAGCTAAAAAAAAGTGTATTTCGCTGAAAGACAAGTAGGTTTTGCCATAACCCAAGCGCATCAGTACTCTGGCCACACTTACAAAAAAGTCGGAGCTAGCCCCGACTTTTCCCTGAAAAACCGCCAGTCCATACCAGTGAACCTACTTAACCTGAAAATCAAATTTCAAGGAATATCAATAATATCGCCTGGAGGCCCTTCGTGATGAGGGTGCACCGCGTGAGATTTCTGCACCGGGTCACCGGCTATTGGCACAGTACGCGACAGGAATTCAATAACACTGGTGCCAAAAACGTCGTTGCGATCACCCGCCACCATATGTCCTGCATCAGTAACATTAACGTATTCACTGTGAGCACAAAGCTTTAGGAAACCCTGAGCCCCTTCTTCGCTGAGCACATCTGACAAGCCACCACGCACCAGTAGAGTTGGCAATGTTAAATTACGCGTGCAGGCTTCGAGCCTTTCCTTGCGTTTTTTCATGTCGCGGCGGATGGTGCGAAACTGAGGATCCCAGTGCCAGCGGTACTTTCCATCCTCACCCTCACGCACATTTTTAGCCAAGCCATCGAGGTTTTTTGGTGCTTTACGATGAGGTTGATAGCTAGCAATAGCATCGGCGACTTCCTGTAAAGAGCTGAAACCTTCAGGCTTCTGGCTCATAAAAGCCATAATTTTATCGACACCCTCAGGTTCAATCTGCGGGGCGATATCCACCATCACCAGAGCTGTGGCATCGATATGATCTTCACCCGTAGCCACCAAACTGGTTCCGCCTCCCATAGAGGCGCCAACCAGAACAGGACGTTTATCGCCAAGCGCGTTAATAACACACTTTAAATCTTCTACCATGATATCCATGCCATAAACACCGTCTGGCGCCCAGTCGGAGTCACCATGGCCACGTGCATCAAAGGCCACAGCGTAATAACCCGCTGCACCTAGGGCTTCGCCTGCACCCTTCCAGGCATGGCGAGTTTGACCACCACCGTGCTGTAACAATATCAATGGCCCAGCGGGGTCACCCCATGAATCACCTGCAATGGTGACACCATTGGCACCCGGCCAACGATGCATGGGTTCGGGGGTACCCGGCAATCTTTTTCCTGCACTCACTTCACTACTCCTGTTTAAAAATAAAAGTTGTCTTAACGCCACCCTACTCTTACTACCCTGCCGATTGAACCCTCTTCAAACAAACGGCAATTGAGGACACTGAACGCGTACGGGGCCATAACTAACGATTAGTTGCTAGAAATTATAGGCGATAGCGCCGTCTTAAACCGCACCGCAAGGGAACAACGTTTTCAGCCTCCACCGATAATCGCTCATCTTTCTCCGTAAACCGTCGCAACAGCCTGCAAAGAGCCACTAGCAAAGTAACTCTTCACATCACGGCGTCATCAGGTTAAATTAAATGGCAACCAAGTACTTCAGACTGAAGAGCCATTACCGAACACCCGCGCTATTTTTCATGCCAGAGTAAAAAATATAGCCTGCGCAACCGCACTAGCATTTGACCAATTTGCTTCACACGCCAATGTCACAAGCCTGTGACGTACCAGGGCCCCGGCCACAAACCCCACTTAATTTTCGAGGAAAATCGATGTACCCTATCGGCGAATACCAAGATATACAGGTCACGCTCGAACAGCATATTGCCTTCATCACTATCCAGCGCCCTCCCTTCAACTACTTTGACTACAACCTAATTTGCGCCATTGCGGACGCCTTTGACGATCTTGACAGGCTCGACGATTGCCGTGCCATCGTGCTCGCCGCCCAGGGCAAGGCCTTCTGCGCTGGTGCCAATTTTGGTGGCGATGATGCCATCAATCGCGAAAACGAGGAAAAGAAATCTGAAGAGAGCACCTTTCGACGCCGCTCAGGCCGCCTCTACGGAGAAGCCGTGCGTCTCTTTGGCAATAAAAAACCCGTAGTTTGCGCAGTACAGGGAGCGGCTATTGGCGGTGGCCTAGGACTTGCGCTAGTGGGTGATTTCCGAGTCACTTGCCCCGAGGCACGCTTTGCCGCCAATTTTTCTCGACTTGGCTTCCATCCCGGTTTTGGCCTGTCTCACACGCTACCGGCACTCATCGGCCAACAGAACGCCCATCTAATGTTTTACACTGGGCGCAGAATTAAAGGCGAACAAGCCCGCGACTGGGGCCTAGCTGATCAAATTGTCCCTCAGGACCAAGTACTCGCAGCAGCCACCGAGCTGGCCCGGGAGATTGCGGGGTCGGCGCCACTGGCAGTGCAATCGATTCGCGCCACCGTACGTCGAGGTCTCGCCGATCGGGTGCGCGCCGCCACGGATCACGAGCTAAACGAGCAGGAATGGTTAATACAAACCTCTGATTCTGCCGAGGGTATTCAAGCTACCGCAGAACGACGTGCGCCCGTCTTTACCAATCAATAAAACAAAGAATTAGCCATCGCGACTGCCTCTAGTACAGTCGCGATGGCCTAATATGACATCATCTCAAAACATACGCCACGCCAACACCCAATATCCCTTTAATTACCAGCTTTGCTCACTGTCTGCACCCTGACTTTTTAGCCAACGAGACGACAGCTTCGACACCGACAAAGCCGCACTGAAAGGTACAACTGCCATCCGACGCCATCGCCTCAGTATTTGATTGAACCATTGAATTAAAGCGCTGTGTAAAACCCCTGCGGCCCCAGTCTAAGCGCTTGCACCACAACACAAACAGAACTCAGCCCCATGCTTGATGACTCGCGCCCGTAATCGAAACAAACATGAAGCCCGCAAATTATGACTTGCACACCCGGTCTGCCCGAGAGAGTTTTAATGACAGATCATTAATCACCGACTGCATGTCGCGGAGCCGAGTCAATACTGCGTATTGCGAGGCAACTTCAGCAGAGAATTTTACTTCGCCTATAAGATACATTAATCAATTTATCATAGAGTTAAGTATACTTTACAATGTGCTTTATAAGACAAAATAACTGGACGTGTTCATTTCAGCCAACTACCCTGCTCAAGGTACAAAATCACATCATACAGAAACTTTTACCACGACTGAAAAACCCGCAGTAGCTTATTAGATTTAAGCAACAAATAATAATAAAACAATAACTTACGGATTAATCATGAAGCAAAAAATAAAGTTAACAAGAGTATTATTTCCACTCGTCATAACATTAGCTCTAAGTGCTTGCGGCACAGACACAGACACAGACAAAGGCTTACTCGAGGCCAGTGGTACTAGAGACCCCTACCTGGTGCAATATTTGGTGCCCGGCTCTGATTTTCTCAGTATTCACGGCATTACCTTTGACGAGGACGACAACATCTACGCCGGCAGTGTGATGGGGCAGAGCATCCACAAAATTGACACCCTGACTGGCGAGTCAAACGTCTTTGTCGCCCCCCCCGAAGGCATGGCTGATGACCTTGAGTTTGGCCCCGACGGTACTCTCGTGTGGACATCAATACTCACCGGCCAGGTACACGCCCGTCGACCCAATGGCGAAATATTTGTGGTCGCCGATAATTTACCCGGCATTAACTCCATCGCCTTCCACCCATCTGGTCGCCTCTTTGTCACACAGGTGCTATGGGGTGATGCACTGTGGGAGCTCGATCTGTCTGGGCACAAGCCTCCCCGCAAGGTGATCGAGGATATGGGGCACCTCAATGGCTTTGACTTTGATAAAGACGGCAATCTCTATGGCCCCCTGCTCTATAAAGGCAAGGTGGTGCGGATTGATGTCGACAGCGGTGAAATGACCACCCTCGCCAGCGGCTTTAAAATACCGGTAGCGGCTAATCTCGACAGCAATGACAATCTCTACGTGGCCGATACCGCTCTCGGTCGCATGCTGCGTGTCGATATCAACACTGGTGAAAAAACCCTGGTCGCCACAGTTGAACCGGGCATCGACAACCTGGCACTGAATAACCGCGATGAGCTGTTTATCACCAATATGAACGATAGCGCACTGCTCAAAATCCATACGCGGACAGGTGCGGCACGAACTATCGTACGCAGTGATATTTCCGTACCCGGCGGCCTCGATCTGATCGAAAAAGAGGGTAAAGAAACGCTTCTGCTCGCCAACCTTTTCACTTATAGCACGATTGACGGTGCTAGCGGTGCGGTGACAGATATTAAACGCGGCCTGCGCGACCACTTCGAAATGCCGATGTCGCTCAATATTCAGGGCGAACGGGTTGTTGTCACCAGCTGGTTTACCAGTGGCGTCGAAATCCTCGATCGCAACAGCCACCAAAGTCTGGCAGTGCACCACGGCTTTCAACAGCCGGTTGATGCCCTCGAATTAGCAGACGGCACTCTGCTGGTGGCAGAGCATGGCTCGGGGGCGATTATAGAAGTCTCAAAGGACGGCGACCGTGAGGTGTTAGTCGACGAACGCCCCGGCATCGCCGCCCTCCGTCAGGGTTCCGACGAAGATACTTTCTACGCCACCGATGTACTCAATGGTCAATTACTGGAAATCGACGACGATGGTGATATTGAGGTTATTGCATCAGGCCTCGACCGCCCAGAGGGCTTTGATGTCGCCGCCGATGGCAGCATCGTTCTCGCCGAAGTCGGCAAACAACGCATTGTGCATATCGACCCCAGTAACGGCGAGATTAAGGAAATCGCTCGCAACCTCGCCATCGGCCTCGCCCCGGCTCAGGGCACACCCCCAGGTTATATCCAAACTGGGGTCGCGGTTTCCCGCACTGGTAATATTTATGTCACATCAGATTTAAATACAGCCGTGTATAAAATCACTCCACAGTAGTAAAGCCGACTTTAAATCCAGGCGCCAGGCACAACCCACTCTCACAGGACCTCGAACATGAAACTAGATTCTATCGCCCTACACCACGGCTATGAAGCAGAGGCCACCACCAAAGCGGCAGCCGTGCCGATTTATCAAACCACGTCTTACACCTTCGACAACACTCAGCACGGTGCCGACCTCTTCGATCTAAAAGTACCCGGCAATATCTATACCCGGATTATGAACCCCACCACCGCCGTACTTGAGGAACGATTGGCCGCAATGGAGGGTGGTATTGGTGCTTTGGCTGTGGCATCGGGCATGGCGGCCATCACCTATGCAATTCAATGCCTGTGTGAGGTGGGCGATAATATCGTCAGCACCAGTCAGCTCTACGGTGGCACCTACAACCTGTTTGCCCACACCTTTCCCCGCCAAGGGATTGAAGCGCGAATGGTTTCTCACGATGACTACGCCAGATTTGAAGAGCAAATTGACGATAGAACACGCGCCCTATTCTGCGAATCCATCGGCAATCCTGCAGGCAACATTGTCGACATCGAACAACTGGCAGAAATCGCCCACCGCCATGGTGTGCCATTGATTGTCGATAACACTGTGGCGACGCCCTATTTATGCCGCGCCTTCGAGCACGGTGCCGATATCATCGTCCATTCCCTCACCAAGTACATTGGCGGCCACGGCACTTCCGTTGGCGGTGTAATTATCGATTCCGGAAAATTTGACTGGGTGAAAAACAAAGCCCGCTTTGGCATATTCAACGAACCCGATCCCTCCTACCACGGTGTGGTTTATAGCGAAGCCTTTGGCCCAGCAGCCTACATCGGCCGCTGCCGGGTGGTACCGCTGCGCAATACCGGCGCCGCTATTTCTCCACAGAACGCTTTCCAAATTCTTCAGGGCCTTGAAACGCTTGGCTTGCGTATGGACAGACACTGTGAAAATGCCCTCGCGTTGGCCAACTATTTACGCCAACATCGCAAAGTCACCTGGGTGAACTACGCAGCCCTCGATAACAGCCCCTACCTCGGCAACTGTCAGAAAATTTGTGATGGCCGCGCCTCAGGCATTCTCAGTTTTGGCATTAAAGGCGGAGCCCAGGCCGGAGCGACATTTATCGACGCCCTACAAATGATTCTGCGCCTGGTTAATATCGGCGATGCCAAATCTCTGGCCTGTCACCCCGCCTCCACCACCCACCGTCAGCTGAGTACAGAAGAACTTGCCAGCGCAGGTGTCAGTGAAGATCTGGTGCGAATCTCGGTAGGAATTGAGCATATCGACGATATTATTAGCGATGTTGAACAGGCGCTAAACGCGGTGGGCTAAGTGCATCGCTAAACAGGAGGGGCTAAAGGGGATCAACTCAAGCCCTTCTATGCCCCTCTTATACTGTTAGCGTGTTATTTGAATTCCCTACCCTTAAAAGTTCGCATCAAACAACAAGCCCCCAGACAGTAGAATTAAGACCGCATAGTAAATATAACTTACTGATTATTAATATATTCTCAAACAATAAAAAAAACTTACCCACTGGTACGAAGAGTTACTATAAATTGAAAAACACACTCCTATAAGATACACTGAAAGCTCTAACCAACGAGCGGCTAACTATAACAATGAGCAAAGCAAATAAAACCCGCTGGGGTAAAGCCATCCAAAGTAAAGACGTACAACACGAACTGAAACGTACGGCTATTTTGAAAACTGCCGCCCGCTTGTTCAACCAGAACGGCTTTCGCGAGACCTCCCTCAACGATCTCGCCCAGGAATTACAAGTCACCAAACCGACGCTGTACTACTACATTGAAAACAAGGAGGACATCCTCTTCCAATGCCTGCTTACAGCCATCACCCAGATGCTCGAACAAACGGCAACCATACAAGACGCTAATCTCACAGGCTTGGAAAAACTCAGCCGCTTTATTTATTTATTCACATCCATTTTCGACGACGAGTTCGGCCGCTGCCTCTCTCGCCCCGGCCCCGACCCTCTTTCAGATAAATACCTACAACAGATCGATCCCCTGTACCAGCAACTCGATGCGGCAATGAGAGATATCATCAACAGTGGTATCGACGACAAATCCATTCGCACCTGCAACTCCAAGATCACTGCTTTCACTATATTTGGCGCCATCAACTGGATGACCCAGTGGTATCAAGTCGATGGTGAAATGACCACCCGCGAAGTGGCCAACGAAATGGCCGAAATGTTCACTCGTGGGCTGGCTGGCTCAACCCCCTCTTAAAGATGCTAGGCATTGTGTAATACTTGATTGAAAGGTACTGTATATAGGGCATGTTGGCACTACCTAACAGATTCATGCGGCTTCACCGCCACTATCTTTACGTACGAACGCTTTACGTACTAGATTTTACGACCGAGATAAGGAGTACGTTATGACGATCACCGTACCCGAGCACAACAGCAATAATGTTGTCGATATTTTCACCGGCCAAACATGGTCACCAGACTTGAACACTCACTTTATTCGCCTTGCGCCTGAGCTCGATGGCCTCGAAATGCTCTATACCAACAGCGCCCACCCCGATACCAATTTCAGTATCAAAATCCTTTGCTGGGCTCTGCGTGAAAACGGCGACATTGTTGGCTTGGTGCCCTGGCTTAACAAAATCACCCCCTGCCCCGAAATCAGCGACCCGCTGGATGGCAAATGGGAGGGGTATTACGACCCACGCTCTGAGGAGCTCTTCCACGACGCCCCTCTGCATAAAGCCCTCGAACTGGAAATGGCTGCCGAATACTACGACTACAGCTACGCAAACCCAGACGACGTGGTGCAAGAAATACCCGATACTATTGGCACCCACGCTGTCTTTTCCAACGACGGGTTCAAAACACTGCGTTTACAAGAAGTTGTTAGCTGGCACCTGTTGAACAGTGGCGAGATTCACGCCCTGATTGTCGATGAGAAAAAAGTCGAGACCACACCCGTACTACCCGGTGACAACAGCTTATTCGAGGTGGATTCCGACACAGGTTTTCGCTACTTCTTCCAGCATCACATCGCCAACAAAATCAAAGCCAAAGACCCTGAGGCTCTAGCGGCAATCGCCATCTTATCGGAGACTTAGCTTCATTTCCTAAGCGCTACTTCGTCTAGGATGAGTTAGTTTCATCAGTAGCCCTCGGCTAGGTTTTTCGGCATGGGGCTGCTGATAGACTTTTCTACCCGTCTTAGTCGAGACAAATATCGGCAACCAGCTTGCGCATAAAATTGGTGCCAAATCGCAGATTCTCCAATGAGATTTTCTCGTTGTCGCCGTGGATTCCCCCAGCCTGCTCCGCATCCAGAATATGCGGTATAAAGCCATAGGCGGGAATACCTTTCTCCCGAAAAAAATGGCTATCGGTAAAGCCAGCCGCCATGCGTGGCACTATGGAGGCTGTTGGAAATTCTTGCCTCAAGTTATTCTCAAGCGCACGATAAAGAAAGTTATCTTGCCCCGAAATACCCGGTTCGAAAGACAGCAAAGGAGTGATTTTTAAACCCTCATCATCTAGCGCTTTGTGAATACTTTGCAAGGCTTTCTGGGGCTTGTGGTTGGGTAGCAGACGGCAATCTATTTCAGCCCATGCCTGGGCTGCAACTACATTGATTTTGTCACTAGCCTGCAAACGAGTAATGGTGCAGGTACTACGCAATTGCGCATGTAAACGGTGGTCAAAGGCCTGTAACTCGGCCATTTGTTGGGGAGAATTGACCAAGGCCTCGGCATTGGTCAAACGCTCACGCCACGGTGGAGGGAGGTCTACTGCCAACCTGTTGAAGTAAACTTCCACCCCCGGTAAGAGCTGAGCCGGAAACTGAAACTGCTCAAGTTTAGCCAGCCCACGAATCAACCGCTCACCGGCCTTGTCGACACGCGGCATTGCACCGTGACCCGGCTCACCACTAGCGCTGATTCGTAACCACAGTGGCAGCTTTTGTGTCACTTCTATACCAAAGCGCAACTTGCCATCCCGCACATTGCCCCGGCCACCCTCGTTGAGAACAGCTCCAATACCTTCAAACAATTCTGGGCGCCTCTCCATCAACCAAGCAACACCGTACTGCCCACCGGTTTCCTCGTCGGCAGTAGCGAGAAAAATCAAGTCACGGCTTAAGGTCTTATTTTGTGCTTTTAATGCCAACATCGCCTGTAGCTGAAGAATACCCAAGGATTTGCTGTCTAGCGTACCCCGACCATAAAGATACGCATTATCTGCCAGACCCGCAAAGGGAGGGTGTTGCCAACGCGAGATATCAGCGGCAACAACATCCATGTGATGGAGCAACAGCAAAGCTGGAGCTTCTCCGCCGGGCAGACGCGCCCAAATATTGGCCCGCCCCGGTGCGACATGAATGACCTCATGTTCGATACCGTGGGCAGCAAAAATTTCGGCGAAAAAGGCAGCGCCGCGTACTTCATTACCCGGTGGATTAGTGGTGTCGAGACGTACATAGTCACGCAATAAACCGACAGTATCGTACTGTGAAGACCAAGAAAAAAGGCTGAAGAGCGCCAATAAGAATCCACTCGCCCATTTAATCATCGTTAATGCTGTGGGTATTTTCACGCGAGCACGCCCGTTATTTTACTGCTTAGGAAATCACAGCGAATACTGTCTTTCGTTTCATAGCGATGACTTAAATTCAGGAACGTCTAGCGTAGGCCTATTAATAGAGCGAAAAAAAACTATCCATACTATTGACGCCACACACCTCTTGGCCATCCACCTGCCGCGTTTCACTTATATCGGCTAGCTGATAATAAACACTACGGTTGAGTAAACCCTCCATACCACCGCGCACGAATAAATAGGGCGAAGGTTCACCCGTTTTGGCATCGACAACAACTCTGATGGGGTGAGCTGAATCGGCGATAACACGGTCATCCGTGGTGCTACTAAACACTAGCGCTTGCTTACCCCCTTTGCGTTCGACCTGCAAGTGGGTGAAAAAAAAGGGCGCGTCATCGACCGTTATGCGCCATTTTTCTTCAGGGGTTACGAGAAAATAATCGTCGTTTTCACGCTTGAGAATACTGGAAAAAAGCTTCACCAAGGGCTGGCGTTTTATTTCACCACCCTCATGAAACCAGACCCCCTGACGGGTTATTCGAATATCTATGTCACCTGAAAGCGGCGGATTCCACTTTTCCACCGGGGGCAACCCCCGCCCCGTCAAGGGCTTACTTTGTAAAACTTTATACCAATCATCCAGCGATTGATCGGCCATTTTAACGCTCCCTAAATTGACCTCGATTACCCATGGTGACGCCGATATTGGCAATAAAGTTGAGCAGCTTTTCTTTATCGTCAAACTGGTCAGCGAAACCCTGATTAAAGCAAACATCGACCGCGCCTTGGGCCAACGCCCAACACGCTAAATAATGATAGTGAGGTGGCACATCTTCCAACAGACCACGTTCAATCAATTTGGAAACCATGTTGTTCAAGGTTTCGACCATGCCGTGGCGAATTTTGTGTAAATTATCCATTTCAGTGGCAACCGATTCATCTGACTCAAGACGTAATTCCAGTTGCTGTACTAAGCGATCCAGAGCCGGGTTGGCGAGGCGAGAATCAAAATAGGCCTTGGCCGCTGCTCCCGGATCGCCATTTTCAGTGGCTTTTATACCCGCGTTAACATTGCTTACCAACATCTGCTCATAGTCCGAGACGATGCGCATCATAATTTCAGCTTTACTTTGAAAGTGTTTATACACCGTACCTTTACCGATGCCGGCCTCCGTGGCAATAGCTGATACGGTGACCTTCTCGACACCGTCGCGAATCAGCAGGCCAAGGGTTGTATCTTTAATGAGTTGCTCCCGCTCGAGAAAGCGCTGCTTTTTTTGCCGTATTCTGTCTGTACTTGTTGTTGTCACAATCCCACCAAAAAAAGTTTTTAACATTGTCGCACCGCTTGGCTGAGCGAATCAAACCTTCCGTCAGCCATTGGCAATAATCATGCAAGATCTGGGACATGCGTTTAGCAAGGCCTGTGCTAATATTTACTTTTGCGTTGAATAATACATTAGAGCGATGACCAGCACCCCTAGAACTCATTATTTTGCTCGCTTAATCGGTGTCGCCGGGGTTAACCAAAAAGAAAACCCAACGGCACGACGCACCGCTATCGTGCTCGAAATACCGATGCTAATCGCCTCATTGTGGATACTGCTCAACTGGATCAGCGACAGCGCATCCTCATCTTACAATATCTACGATATTTGCCTGTGGGGTTTCTTCATCGTGGAGACTGCGGTGCTGTCTTTTCTCGTTAGCGACACAAAGCGCTATTTACGACACAACTGGCTCAACCTCATCATTATCACCACGGGTCTTCCCATGTTGCTAGGCTGGCCCTCGCACTTGGGTGCTTTGCGCCTTCTGCGCTTGATTATTGTCTTTGCGCTGGTGATGCACATTGGCGGTCGCGTCAAAAAAATGCTTTCGCGCAACGAACTCGCTGCTACAGCCTTTGCCTCACTAATCGTCATTGTTATGGCGGGTATATTAATGTCTGCCCTAGAGCCCGGTATCAACGGCCCTCTAGACGGCATTTGGTGGGCTTGGGTCACCATCACCACTGTTGGCTACGGCGATATCGTACCTCAAACCTATGCCGGCAGAGCTTTCGCAAGCATTATTATTTTTCTTGGACTCGGTCTTTTTGCAGCACTGACCGCAAGTTTCACTTCTTTTTTTCTCAGCCAGAGAGAAGAACAAATTATCTCTTCCGAACAAAGTGTACACAAACGATTAAGCGCCATCGAGTCCCAGTTAACACGGCTTGAAGGAAAAATGAACCAACTCCTGTCTACTGACGAAAAAAAGCAGCCTCCTAAAGAATAAAGACCGCGAGCACACAAAATTGAGCATTAAGACAACAAAGACTTACTTGAGCCAAGCGAGATCAAAGTCTATGGGGGTTCTTATAAAGCTTTTGTACTCAGTCATCAACTCATCAATCTAAGTACTACCTACACACTACGCTGTATCAGCTTAAAACCGAAGCCATCAGATGACCTTAATTTCATGCCTAGTCACCGGCTCTACCAGCCTGCGTGTTGCCTATGGTAGTGCTATTCAATGTAACTGAGCTATCCATAACTGGCACTTATCAAGGGCCATAAATCTATTTTTCCCCGCGCTTTTCTCAACGATGCTAACAAAGTATACAATCACTTCATACACACCGGAGAGGTCACACTGCATGAATAAAGTTACACCAGATCACATTGAAAAAGCCTTCAGCGAGCATAAGCAACTTAGCCAACAAAATAAAAGAGGCTGGCAGTAAACGATGTGTGAACTCCTCGGTATGAGCGCCAGCGTGCCCACGGATATTTGTTTTAGTTTCGCCGGGCTAATGCGTAGGGGCGGCGACACCGGCCCCCATGAAGATGGCTGGGGTATTGCATTCTACGAAGGTAAGGGTTACCGCGCCTTCCACGACCCCGGTGCCAGCGCCAATTCAGAAATAGCCCGCTTTGTGCAAAGTTATTCGATAAAAAGCAACAGTGTACTCTGTCATATCCGCAAAGCTAATCGCGGTAAAGTCAGTTTGGAAAACACCCACCCTTTTGCCCGAGAGCTATGGGGGCAAACCTGGTCCTTTGCCCACAACGGCCAGTTGAAAGGCGTCAAAAAACTCGCCCTCAATCACTACAAGCCGGTAGGAACCACCGACAGTGAACACGCCTTTTGTTGGTTACTGGGCGAATTACGCGAGCACTTTCCCACACCACCGACCCGAGATCGAGCCGTGTGGGGATTCATTCACGATAAAACTCAAGAATTAAGCCAACTTGGCATTTTTAATATGCTCATGAGTGATGGGCTCTCACTCTATACCCACTGCAGTACTAAATTAACTTGGTTAACCCGGCAAGCCCCGTTTGGCAACGCACAATTAATCGATGCCGACTTAACCGTCGATTTCGCCGATCATACACAGGCCAACGATGTGGTAACTGTTATTGCCACACAACCCTTAACCTCAAATGAGGAGTGGCAAGTTATGCACAAAAACCAATTTTACGTATTTCAAAAAGGCAAACGAATATGGCCAAGAACCAAAAACATGCGCCCAGCATCTATAACAGGATAATAAAAAAACAGGGGTGCACAGCACCCCAAAAGGACCGAGACTTGAAAGTCTGAAGACTGGAAAATTATATATCTGCCAAACGGAAAGCTGCCCGAGACAAACGATGAAGCTCATTATCTTCCAGCTTAATGAGGCTCTTAAACACCTCTCTGCCCTCATCAGAATCAACCTCAACTGCCATACGTTGATAGCATTGGATCAAATATTCATCGACATCGAGGGCAACGGCAATAATATTATCGACATCATTTAAATCGATACCACGCACCTTTTCAATCAGCTCATCAGACTGCAAAACAGGCACGTCCTGCATCCAAAGCGCCGCCACTCCCTGCGCCATATCAACTTCATATTTATCCATCGCTTGGGCAAGATTTTGTTCGTGGCGATTTAAATAATCGAGTATCAAGCGCGCTCGTTCTGGGTTAGATAATTGCTCTAACTCAGCATATTGAGCAGATAATGCGGCATGTAGTTTCGCAGCAATATCGACCACATCTCGAACAGTTCTAAAACGCATATGTGACTCCTTTAACGAGTATTCTCTACAGTTTAGTAGTCTCTCGTATTGACACGAGTCAAGTGCTTATCATAAACCAGTAAAGAATCGATATGAGGAGTTGAGCTCATAATGAAAAAACAATAGACGCACAGTAGATAGGGGTGTGACCATCATCGCATTTATTCTGTCAATGCCTCCCGACAGGACTGACGGTAGTGAAAAATGGCCTTGAAGCCGCACTCACAGAAGTTATTATCGAGATTAGTTAATCCAGTAAAGAACGATCGCACCAATCCCCGACAAACTGCAGATACACAGTGATGCGACACGAATATGATGGTTAGCAACGCGCTCGACATAGCGTGTTGCCAACCAATAGCCCAGTAACATTGCAGGAATAAGAGGCAAGGTGAGTGTTAAATGGTGCCAGCTCATATAACCCGTGTAACCCTGCACCAGCAGTGAAAGAATACAGCTCACAATAAAGAAGGCTGACAAATTTGCGCGAATATGATTAGCCTGTTCGTGCTGTAATAGCAGTGCCAACGGTGGCCCGCCAATCGCTGTGCTAGTGCCCATAAAACCAGACAGGAAGCCCGCCAATAACATTCGCGGTGTCGTAGGCGCTATACGCACAGGCAGTAAACTCACTGCAACCGCAATCAATACCGTCATCCCCAACCACAATGAAAGGGACTTGGCATCCACCCACAGCAACAAAGCACCACCCGCCGCAGTACCTGGAATGCGTCCAATGATTGCAGCACCTAAACCCTTTAAAGAAATATTACTGCGATAGCGATAAGCGTTAGCCAGTGATAGAAACAACGCTATAAGGGTAATTGGTGCAGGTACGTAGTCCGGAGATAGAAGAAACAAAAAAGGTGCCGCTACAATCGCCAAACCAAAACCAATGCTGCTTTGTACAAAGGCGCCAACGAAAACAATCATGGTGGCTAAAAAGGTATCCATAGGTTCTCAATATGCAGCTTAAATCATTAAAGCCTAAGACCGGATTCGTTATCTCCCACCAAACCACCAGCGATGCATGGTTTTTTTTACACTTTCATTGATTGATGCTTCTCACATGCTGGCACACCTTACCCTTGCCTGCCTGTTTCCGAATCACAAAGGGCTTTGTAGGCCAGAGCCGCTTACCGACTGTTGAAACGGTAGATAGCGTAGTTGCCTAAATAATAAAAATTCGACTTTATATTTGAGCCTAAACCTTACGGCGAGCCTTGAAAAAATCCTGAATCTGTCGCTTGCACTCTTCCTCCATGACTCCCGCTTGCCATTCGATCTGGTGGGTCAGCTGGGTATTTGCCAGAATTTTTAATTGACTCGTGACCGCCCCATTGCGTGGTTCTGGAGCACCGAATACCAAGCGATCAATTCGGGCATGTAGCATCGCGCCAGCACACATGGCGCAGGGTTCAATAGTCACATAGAGGGTCGTGTCAGGCAGTCGATAATTCTGAGCGTTTGAAGCTGCATTTCGCAAGGCCACAATTTCTGCATGGGCACTGGGATCACAACTGCCAATCGGTTGATTCCAACCACTTCCTATCAGCTCATCGCCCCGAACAAGCACCGCACCCACCGGGACTTCACCCGCCAACGCAGCACGCTCTGCCAGCCGAATAGCCTGCCCCATCCAATACTGATCATCAGGTATTTCACTTCCTTTTTTACCTGCTTCACTTAATTCCCGCTTTGACAAAGCTATTCAAACCCCTCACAAGAAACCCGTATGATCCAATGTTACCGCGACAAAAGCTAGCAAAGACTGAGTTGGTAGTACGTCACGTCAATGTGCTCTATTTTCCTCGCCGGTTTTGCATTGCGCGCCCGGAGAGTATTAAACCCTCATTACAACAGGCTCGCTTACCATCGAGTCCTAATCCGTGTTGTGGCAGCTTGGAGCAGGCTCATCGCGGAGAACGTCGGCGACAAAAACGGCCTTCCTGCGCGGATTTTGTCGCCTTGTTCGGTGAACAGTTAATCACCACTTCGACGGTGAGCCTGGTGACCACTGTGTTGAATAGCTCTCGACCGTCGCGCTCGAGGGCAACCTCGTAGACGCGGCTAAAGCCAACGCATGAACCAATATTCTGTCATTTAGTCAAGTGATCAAGATAGGTAGCAATGGCATTTAGCCGGCCTAGTGACTAGCGGGTTTATGCCACAGTGGCGCACAGGACTATTATTTCCTACCTTATTCTGTCAATAAATAATGAATTTCATCGACACTCAGAACATTCCCCCCTCACTAGACGGTCCTGCACAGACCGCCACATAATGGAGTTGGGCATCGTTAGCGATACTCTCGTTTTTTCCCCATCCTATCTGCCAGTTGAGAGCGTTGCTCACCGGTGAGAATGCCATTGATCTTCGCCCGTTGTTGCGCTCGAAGCACAATCATATCGGCCTTCAAATTGCCCTGTGCGTCAGCAAGTTTTCGCAGCGCCGCTTCATCAAGAGTGCTTTGCATCGTCAGCGATCTCAACTGTTTACGATTCGCCCGCAGTTTGTCGTGTTGATCTTTCATCTGCTGTTTTGATGCTGCCATGATGCCTTCAATCTGGGTACGCTGCTCTTCACTAAGCTCCAGCTTTTTGGCAAGGCGTTCCACGTTAAATCCTTTTTCGCCACGCTTATGAGTTGCCTCCAGATGACGAGCCCGTTCACAGTCTGGTCCATCACCAGACGGCTTGGCAGACACCGGTGCAACAAGACCCAGAGAGCTAACGATCAATGTACTGGCTAATATGGCTTTTAATGACGTTTTCATAATTAATTTCCTGTCTTAGTCAATGAAATGCTCTGTAAGTCAAAGCATGCTGACAGATTAGAGAATCTCAACGTCAATGTGTGTCAGGGCTGAGTAAAGTTGTGTAAAGACGGGAGATTATGGAGAACACGCCATTACTTATTCCTCTCTTTGTGCCAACATCCCTACCAGTCTTTTTATTTAGATCGGAAATATGCCATGAACCGAATACTGTTGGCAGATGATGACATTGTGTTGTGCGAAATGCTCAAGCAATACCTCGAAGCCGAGGGCTTCCACGTAGGCATGGCCCATGACGGCCAGTCTGCACTAAACCAGGCCCGCACAGGTGACTACGAGCTGGTGGTACTCGATGTGATGATGCCCCAACTCAATGGCTTTGATGTCTTACGCCAATTGCGAACAGACTCTTTATTACCCGTGCTGATGCTCACCGCCCGCGGTGAAGATGTCGATAGCATCGTCGGCCTTGAGTTGGGCGCCGACGACTACTTACCAAAGCCCTGCAACCCACGCGTACTGGTCGCCCGCATCCGCGCCATACTGCGGCGTTTACCACCAGAAACACCGCAAGGTGACGAAGCAACGCCACCGGAAATATTGGAACTTGACGGGCTCGAAATTCAAACCGGATCGCGCACGGTTACTCTGCATGGACAACCTGTCACCATGACGAGCACAGAGTACAGCGTGCTTGAAGTGCTGCTGCGTGAAGCCGGCCATGTAGTGTCCAAGGCAGAATTATCAGAACGCGCCCTGGGCAGAGAGCTGGCGCGTTATGACCGCAGTATCGACATGCACCTTAGCAGTTTACGCAAAAAACTCGGCCCTCTTGCCAATGACGAGGAAAGAATTAAAACCGTGCGTGGCGTTGGCTACCAGTACACACGTTGTTGACCATGATGAACCGTCTCTTCTGGAAAATTTTTCTCTCCTTCTGGGTGTCACTCATTCTGTTCGCTGGCGCTGGTCTGTTGGCAGCCTCGATTTTTTTGGAGCGCACGCGGGCACAGAATGAGATCGAAAGCCCACGCGACCGGCACCTGACCTATATTGGCGAGGCGCGGTCCGTGGCAAAAAATGAGGGCATTGAAGGGCTCAAGTTGTGGTTGAAAAAATTGGATCGAAGCGAGGCGATCCCCTTTTTATTGATCGACCAAACGGGCACCGATTTACTTGATCGCCCCGTATCGTCTCATCTCGCGAAACACGCTGATCGCTGGAACACATCGCCCCGCTCGGTGGGCGAAAGACGGCCACCTAAGCGCCGTGAACTAATTCAGGTGCCCGACAACGGTCAATACCTGCTAGTGCCCGACTTCCAGGCCGTCACTTTAAATAGAGTGCTGAGTAGGCCCCGCGTTATTGCGCTTCCCGTGGTTGTGGCGGCAATTATCAGTGGCCTAGTCTGCTCTCTCCTGGCAGGATATCTCACCCGGCCAATCCGGCGCCTCAGCAGCGCCACCCAGCAATTCGCTGCTGGTAATCTCAGTCTGCGCGTCGCGTCAACCATGGGCAAACGCCGGGATGAAGTTGCCGATCTGGCCCACGACTTCGACCATATGGCCGAGCGCCTGCAAGCTCTTCTTGGCTCACAAAAGCAATTACTCAGCGACGTTTCCCATGAGCTGCGCTCACCCTTGGCGCGCCTACAGGTGGCCTTGGGGCTCGCGCGACAGCGTGAACAACATCAAAGCAATGCCGAACTCGATCGTATCGAACGCGAAGCCGAGCGCCTGAATGAGCTGATCGGGCAACTCTTATCACTAACGCGCCTGGAATCTGGCAAGCAACTCACCCACTCAGAACCCGTGGATATCGCCACCCTTTTGGAGGAAATCATTGAAAACGCCAATTTCGAGGCGGGTGCGATAAATCGCCAGGTACGTATCATCAGTAGTGCGTCGGCAACCATCGAGGCAAACGAAGCCCTGTTGAGAAGCGCCTTTGAGAATGTCGTACGCAACGCCGTGAGATACACGGATGAATCGACCTCGGTCGACATCACCCTGCAGCACGACCCTGAGCAAACTGGGTGGCTGCTTATTCATGTACGAGACCATGGCGCCGGCGTGCCGAATGAGATGTTGACGAAATTATTTGAGCCCTTCGTGCGTGTGGGCGATGCCCGCGACAGAGAGAGCGGGGGCTACGGCCTGGGCTTAGCAATCACCGAACGGGCGATACATCTCCACGGTGGCGTAATATCGGCAAGCAATGAACCCAGCGGTGGCCTCAATGTGCACATTCGCCTGCCGCTGAATTAGGGCAAGTAAGAGCTGGCGAAATACACCCTTAGCACAACAAATGTTCGTGACACCTGAGAGTCTACGCAAAGCACTAACGAGCTCTACCGCGAATATTCGTCGGGACAGATAAAAAAGCCTGCGATTAAGCAGGCTTTCAAGCTATTGATTTAACGACATTTATTGGTCGGAGCGGCCGGATTTGAACCGACGACCACCACACCCCCAGTGTGGTGCGCTACCAAGCTGCGCTACGCTCCGATATTTGCCCCTCTAGGCAAGGCGAGCATCTTACCTGATGGCTTTTTGAAAGCAAGTAAAAAGTGCCTGTCAGAAACATTTTCCCACTGTCGAAACGACAGAGAATTAGACTTTGAGCATACTCAGTATATCTTCTAGCTCACTGACGGTTTGATTAATCATCTGACGAATCTGCGTCGCTTCTGCTTTCACAGTTTCACCACCTAGACGTTGGCGAGCCCCGCCAATGGTAAAGCCTTGGTCGTAGAGTAGAGAGCGAATCTGACGGATTAAAAGGACATCCTGTCGCTGGTAGTAGCGACGATTACCCCGTCGTTTGAGGGGGCTGAGGCTGGGAAACTCTTGCTCCCAATAACGCAGCACATGGGGTTTGACTGCGCAAAGCTCACTCACTTCACCAATGGTAAAATAGCGCTTATTCGGGATTGGGGCTAATTCGCTGTTGTTACTCGCTTCCAGCATAATTTTCTACCCTCACCTTTAATTTTTGCCCAGGCTTGAATGTGACGACACGGCGCGCTTCAATGGGAATGTCTTCACCCGTTTTGGGGTTTCTACCGGGCCTAACGCTTTTATCACGCAGATCAAAACTACCAAAGCCGGAAATTTTAACCTGTTCATTTTGAGCTAAAGATAGTCGAATTTCTTCAAAAAAACATTCGACAATTTCCTTTGACTCGCGCTTGTTAAGGCCAAGTTCTTCGTAGAGCATTTCAGCAATATCGGCCTTGGTTAATGCAGACATTATTACCCTCTTAAAATTGCGTCGTGATTGCTTTCAAGCGCTTTGACAACGGCATCCATGGCCATGCTCACATCTTCATCATTAAGGGTGCGTGATTTATCTTGAAAGGTCAAGCCAATGGCGACACTTTTCCTATTAGTTTCAATGTGTTTGCCCTCATAGACATCAAAAACCTTTAAGTCAATAAAGTGCTCCCCCGCACTGGCTTTGACCGTTTCCACAAGCTCACCAATAACAATATCAGCGCTTAAAGAAAGGGATATATCACGGCGCACAGCTGGATATTTACTAATATCCTGAAAAGCAGCTACCTGACCTTGGGTAATTTCAGTCAACACCAACTCAAAAACATACACCGCCTGGCTTAAGCCCAGCGACTGTTGAAGTGTTGGATGCAGCTTGCCAATATGGCCAAAAGGCAACCCTTGTTTATTAACTAGGGCGAGGGTTTGTCCGGGATGCAGTGCTGGATGTTCTGCCCCGGCAAACTCTACTAAAGAAGCCGTACCACAAAGGTCAAGTATTGCCTCTACATCACCTTTGATATCGTAAAAATCGACTTCCGTTGCAGGATCAGCCCAACCTTCCTGAGTACGACTACCAGTAATCGCACCGGCAAGCATTTTTTGCTGGTCCAGCTGATTACCATCTGCCACGAAGCGCAGGCCACTTTCAAACACCCGCACACGATGTTGCTGGCGGTTTAGATTGTATTTAATAGTATTGAGCAAACCGGTGAGCAAGCTAGTACGCATCACCCCCATGTCGGCGCTGATCGGGTTTGCGACATCGACACTGGCAACTCCGGGGTTAATCTGCCTCTGTAGTGCTGGATCGACGAAACTGTAGGTGATAGCTTCTTGATAATCGCGACTGACCAATAGTTGACGGATATCAGCGAGACTTGTGGTTGCCTCAGCGCTGGATTGAATCTCAAGCGGCATGGTGATGGTTGCAACAGGCAAGTTGTTGTAACCGTAAATGCGGGCGATCTCTTCGACCAAATCAGCTTCAATAGCTAAGTCGAAGCGCCAACTCGGCACACTGCACAGCCACTCATCGGCTGATGGCTGGCTAACGCCTAAACCGAGCCCCTCCAGTATGTCGGTGACAAGGTCATTGGCAAGCTCGAGGGTTAACTGTTGCTTTAACCGGCTTTTACGCAGAGTGATCATCCTCTCTGCGCCCAACTGAGGCGCACTGCCAGCCGCTGTCACAGGACCAGCCTGCCCCCCGACTATCTGTAACAGAAGTTCCGTTGCCCGTTCAAGGGCGACCAGTGGTAATTGCGTATCGACACCTCGCTCAAACCGATGAGAGGCATCGGTATGCAGGCCATATTCGCGGGCTTTACCAGCTAGCGCCAATGGTACAAAGTGAGCACTTTCAAGAAAGATAGACCTTGTATCTGAACTAACGCCACTATTTTTACCCCCCATAATACCAGCTATGGCCAGAGGACCATTGTCATCCGCAATCAGCAGGGTTTCCGCTTTAAGCTCAACCTCCGCCGCATCGAGTAGAGTGAGCTTTTCACCAGCTTCAGCAAAGCGCACATCAAGATCACCCGACAAAGTATCGAGGTCAAAAGCGTGCATGGGCTGACCCAGTTCGAGCATTACGTAATTGCCAACATCAACTACCGGATCAATGGAGCGAATACCACTGCGACGCAGTTTTTCCTGCATCCACAACGGCGTCGGCTGGGTCATATCCACATTGCTAATCACCCGGCCGGTGTAGTGGGAGCAGGCAAAGGGAGCTGAAATGGTAACAGACAGACTTTGCTCACTACTCACAGCCGCTATTTTTGTTTTGATCAGTGCCGGAGTGAGTTTATTCAGCACGCCGACTTCTCTCGCCAAGCCTTGGATACTCAAGCAATCCCCACGATTAGGGGTTAAATCGACCTCGATAATATTGTCATCGAGACCAAAGAATTCGGTGAGCGTTTGCCCAACTGGCGCAGTACTGGGCAACTCCATGATGCCGCCGGTGTCTTCATTCAAAGCCAGCTCATCACCGCCACAAAGCATGCCAAAAGAGTCTACCTCGCGTAGCTTCGCTTGACCTATTTTCATACCACCCGGCAGCATCGCCCCGACCTGTGCGAAAGCTGTGACTAAGCCCTCGCGGGCATTGGGCGCACCGCAAACAACTTGCACATTCGCATCGCTACCACAGTTGACCTGGCAGATTTGCAGCTTATCAGCCTTGGGGTGGGCTGCGACGGATTCTATGCGGGCAACAACAACACCGTCAAAGTTAGCGGCGGCTTCCACGCCATCAACCTCAAGGCCCGCCATAGTCAGTTGAGCAATAAGCTCATCGCAGTTCAGGTCGGGGTTAGCCAGCTCACGCAGCCATGATTCACTGAATTTCATCGCAATTAACTCTCGAATTTACTTAAAAAAAAATTATATAAATCATTGAAATTAAAACTGCTTTAAGAACCTCAAGTCATTCTCAAAGAAGAGACGTAAATCATTGACTCCGTAGCGCAGCATAGCCAAACGCTCAACGCCCATACCAAAAGCGAAACCGCTGTACTGGTCGGGATCAATGCCACTATGGGTGAAAACATTCGGGTGCACCATGCCGCAACCCATAATCTCCAGCCAACCAGTCTGCTTACAGACACGACAGCCCTTACCTTTACAATTAGTACACTGAATATCGACCTCTGCCGAGGGTTCAGTAAAGGGAAAATAGGAAGGGCGAAAACGCACCGCTAGATCTGCCTCAAAAAAGGCTTTCAAAAATTGATCAACCGTACCCTTCAAATCGGCAAAGCTGACATTCTCATCAACCACCAAGCCCTCTACTTGGTGAAACATTGGCGTGTGCGTTAAGTCTGAATCACAGCGGTAGACACGACCCGGACAGATAATGCGAATGGGGGGCGCTTGATGCTCCATAGTGCGCACCTGTACCGGGGAGGTATGAGTACGCAGTACTGTCGTCGGATCTATATAAAAAGTATCATGCATCGCTCGCGCGGGGTGGTGAGCGGGAATATTGAGAGCTTCAAAGTTGTGGTAATCATCTTCAATCTCCGGCCCTTCTTCCACCTGATAACCCACTGCAGTGAAGAACGCCTCAATGCGCGCCATAGTCTGCGTTACGGGATGCAAACTACCCACCTCACTTTTGCGACCCGGCAGGGTGACGTCAATGCGCTCACTATCGAGCTGCGCCTGTAGCAGTGCTGTTTCAAGTGCCTTCCGGCGAGCATTGATTGTATTTTGCAGGGCCACTTTAACTTCGTTAATCACCGCCCCAGCCTTGGGTCGCTCTTCAGCTGTGAGCTTGCCCAGGCTTTTCAGCATTCCGGTAATTTTGCCCTTCTTACCTAAGTATTCAACGCGGAGCTGATCCAGATCTGCAACTGTCTCAGCCGCCTGTATAGATAACTCTGCCTCATTGGCGAGGGTGTGAAGATTGTCCATGATTTATCCTTAAGCTGAACACTCAACCTGACTCAGCTTATTGTATCGATTGGGGCTAAAAATTTATTGTCACATTATCACGATGGTGCTAAGTAAAAAGGGAAAGAGCCCTGGCCCTTTCCCTTTCTATGATCGCGAACAGTTTCCGGTTGAACCGGAAAGCTTTCGACTAAGCCAAAGCAGCTTTGGCCTGATTAACAATTTGTGCAAAAGCTGGCTTATCGTGAATCGCCAGGTCTGACAACACTTTACGATCGAGGGTAATTCCCGCCTTTTTAAGGCCCGCAATGAACTGGCTATAGCGCATGCCTTCTACGCGAGCTTGGGCATTGATGCGGGCAATCCATAGTGAACGAAACGTACGCTTTTTGACGCGACGGTCGCGATAGGCGTACTGGCCGGCTTTGGTAACGGCCTGGGTCGCAACGCGATAAACACGACTACGGGCACCATAATAACCTTTAGCTTGCTTGAGAACTTTTTTATGACGTCGGTGCGCAGTTACACCTCGTTTTACTCGGGGCATCTTCTATCCTCCTGTCTGATTAAGTACGTAGCATACGGTCAACGGCTGGGACATCAGCAGCTTCTAAGGTGCTGGTACCTCGCAATTGACGTTTACGCTTCGTCGTCATCTTGGTGAGAATATGGCTTTTGTTAGCATGTTTATGCTTATAGCCGGAACTGGTTTTTTTAAACCTTTTCGCCGCACCACTGTGCGTCTTTGCTTTTGGCATTGGATACTCCTCGATAGAGGTTAAATAAAAGAAAAAGACTGTCGGTTAGCCTGCCAAAAGGCTAATTGCGATCAGCTAAGTAGCACTGAAAAACTCAGGGCTTACTTAAGACTTTTTCTTGCTTTTGGGGGCGATGACCATGGTCAATTGCCGGCCTTCCATTTTTGGAAATTGCTCGACATTCCCCAATTCTTCAAGATCCGCTTCGATGCGTTTTAGCATTTCCATACCCAGTTCCTGATGGGCCATTTCGCGTCCACGAAAACGCAGCGTAATCTTTGCTTTATCACCATTCTCAAGGAAACGCACCAGGCTGCGCATCTTGATTTCATAGTCGCCCGAATCAGTACCCGGACGAAATTTCATTTCTTTAACTTGTGTCTGCTTCTGCTTTTTACGCTGGGCGGCCTGTTGCTTTTTTGCCTCAAACACATGTTTGCCGTAGTCCATTAGTTTACAAACTGGTGGCTGACCATCGGGGGCAATTTCAACCAGATCGAGGGACTTCTCAGCTGCCAAGCCTTTGGCTTCGTCCAAACTAACTACACCTATCTGTTCGCCTTCCGCACCCACTAAACGCACTTGCTGCGCTTCAATTTCATCATTGAGTTTGGAACGCTTACTCGAGCTTTTGGCGTAACTTTTCTTAATAGTGTTTCTCCATTTTTCGCTAACTAACGAATAGTCACTTTATATGTGCCTATTTAATTCAAACTACACGGCCGCGGCGTTGCACATCCTCGCTGAGCAGCTCGGCAAAGGCATCAATAGCCAAACTGCCAAGGTCTTCGCCTTCGCGGGTGCGCACGGCCACGGTCTGAGTAGCGACCTCTTTATCACCGACAACGAGAAGATAAGGGGTTCGCCGCATACTGTGCTCGCGGATTTTAAAACCGATCTTTTCATTTCTCAAGTCATTTATCACTCGGAAGCCCTTGTTATTCAAGGTTTCGGTCACTAAACGCACATAATCGCCCTGCTTGTCGGTAATATTCATCACTACGGCTTGCTCAGGTGCCAACCACACGGGGAAAGCGCCTTCGTATTGCTCGATCAATATACCGATAAAACGCTCGAAGGACCCGAGCACCGCACGGTGTAACATTACCGGCGTCCGCCGCGAACCATCTTCGCTGACATATTGCGCATCAAGGCGGCCCGGCATAGAAAAATCGACCTGAATAGTGCCCAATTGCCAAACGCGGCCAATACAGTCTTTCAGAGAAAACTCAATCTTCGGCCCATAAAAAGCGCCCTCACCCGGTAGCAATTCCCAGGGCAGATCTTTCGCATCCAGGGCATCAGCTAGCGCTTTCTCGGCCTTATCCCACACCTCATCAGCACCGACGCGTTTCTCTGGTCGTGTCGAGAGACGATAAATCACCTCACTAAAGCCAAAATCTGCATAAATACTGTGCAGGAAGTCAATAAACTCAGATACCTCGGACTGCACCTGATCATCGGCACAAAAAATATGGGCATCGTCTTGTGTAAAGCCTCTCACTCGCATAATGCCATGCAGCGAACCCGATGGCTCATTGCGATGACAGGAGCCAAATTCGGCAAGACGCAGAGGCAAGTCACGGTAGCTCTTCAAACCCTGATTGTAAACTTGGATATGACAGGGGCAATTCATGGGCTTAACGGCAAAGTCGCGCTCATCGATATGCAGTGCAAACATATCATCGCCAAATTTATCAGCGTGGCCCGAGCGCTCCCATAAGGAGTAATCGACTAACTGCGGAGTGCGAATCTCACTATAGCCAGCAGCCCGCTGCGCGCTGCGCATATATTCTTCAATTTGGGTATAAAGTGTCCAGCCACGAGGGTGCCAAAATACCATACCGGGCGCTTCCTCCTGAATATGAAAAAGATCCAGCTTTTTGGCAATTTTGCGGTGATCGCGCTTTTCGGCTTCTTCTATGCGATGCAGGTAGGCCTTAAGTTCTTTTTTACTGGTCCAAGCAGTGCCGTAAATACGTTGCAGCATTTCATTATTTGAATCACCGCGCCAATAGGCACCGGCCACCTTGGTCAACTTAAATGCTTTAATTTTGCTAGTATTTGGCACATGGGGACCACGGCAAAGGTCGGTAAAGTC
Source organism: Porticoccaceae bacterium (assembly GCA_041622675.1). Classification (GTDB taxonomy): domain Bacteria; phylum Pseudomonadota; class Gammaproteobacteria; order Pseudomonadales; family Porticoccaceae; genus Reddybacter. Next base: position 78,247 of record JBFJYH010000001.1, on the reverse strand, counting down.
ACCCTGACTATAGAGCGAGAGGTCCTCATCGTTGGGAATCGATTCAATAATCGCCGCTTTGTAGTCTTCACCAAGGCCGCGAAAAAACTCAACCGCCTCATCACGGCTTTTCACCTGTCGCGACACTTCTAGGCTGGCCGAGCTCAGCTCTTTCATCTTTTTCTCGATAGCCAGCAAGTCTTCGGGAGTAAAGGGCCGCTCGTAGGCGAAGTCGTAATAGAAGCCATCATCAATAACTGGGCCGATGGTAACTTGAGCTTCTGGATAGAGGGTTTTCACCGCCTGCGCCATTAAATGTGCACAGGAGTGACGAATGACCTCAAGACCCTCTTCATCTCGCTCTGTGATGATGGCTACATCGGAGTCGTGTTCGATCACAAAGGAAGTATCGACAACGAAGCCATTGACCTTACCTGCAAGGGCAGCCTTGGCTAAACCAGGGCCAATATCGAGAGCAACATCGTGAAGTGTAACGGCGGCGTCAAAACTGCGTTGACTACCATCGGGGAGGGTAATGAGCGGCATCTTGCTTTCCTTAATTTCAGTGGTGACCCCTACTAAAGGCCACGTGCTTAGGTAATACAAAAGGTAGCAACACAGCTAACACAAGGCTGCATATAATGCGAAATAATGCCATTAAAAATGTTGCTACCAAAAAACTGGTAGGCACGAGTGGATTCGAACCACCGACCCCCACCATGTCAAGGTGGTGCTCTAACCAACTGAGCTACGTGCCTGCTACGAAGGGCGCACAATGTAGCAGCGAGCCTCGCAATTTACAAGGCAAGTTTCCTTTTTTCAGCAATTTATTCGCATTTTAAGCCTACAAAAACAGAAGGGGCTTGTGTGCACTCCAAAACACCCATTAATTTTTACCAAGGCCACCAAGGCGACAACCCAACTCCAACAAACCACTGCCAACTCGACCAACGGCTAGGTAAAATTCCAGGGCACCTTCGTTGAGCACATAAGTATCAAAAAGCCTGTTCACCACAACCTAATGAATGCAGTCGGCCGCCCTAGCCATCGACAGCAACCACTCAGGCAGAGAGCGTCCTGCCCCTCATTCATTAAATTTTCAAGACTTAAGCTCTCGATAGCGCCACCGGAATAAGCCCAATACCGGCCTGCAGAAGCCCCACCCGCTAAAAGCGAAATAGAGTAGCTGCGTAACGTCAAGCCTCCCAGAAGACCATGGGGCGGCATACGTGCTTCCCAGTACAGCTCAAAATCCAAAGGGGTCAACTCACCAAGAGTAATACTCCTATCAACATCGCCTTCTGCTAGAGGCAAGTTATGCTAGGCGGTTATAGACATCTAGACCATCGCCATAGCAGGAAACACTTTGTATAGAGAGAAAGCCCCATGCATGAACAAGTACCGACGCGATTTTTGCAATCAAGGAAGTTAAAGTACCAGCGCTCGCCACATAGCGGGTTGTCTATATTGGCCCCGATGATTATGTTTTAGCGGTTTTATTATCGATCCTCTACGCGCTTAAGGAAACCAAAGTAACTAGCCCTGAACTACAGGGTAAAACGTTGCTGCAGGTGTTTTCTAGCGGCCTGATCAATGCCCAATTCTTCGCGCATAAATCTATCTATACTGCCAGATTTCTCGCGCATTACCTGCCAGGCAGTGGAGAGATATTGAGTCCGGGCATCGAGAATAGGTACGACAATGCTCTCATCGACAGAGAGACCGTGTTCGTTGAAAAATTGCTCAAATTTGCCAATGGCCAACGCTTTATCTGCATAGGCATTGGATGACAAAAGATAGTCCTGTTCAATTTGCTCTTCTTTAACACCCAGGGCATTGAGCAACAGAGCCGAGGCAATACCCGCCCTATCCTTACCAAAAGAACACATCACCAAAATACCGCCCTCACTTTCCATCATGTGATCGAACATTTTTCGATAGCCCGGCACCTCCTCCTCGGTCAGTTCCCGGTAACGATCAGCCATGATTTTTTCAGCGCCCTTGGGATTTAAGCCTTCTTTCATCAGCATATCCCACAGATTTTCGACACTCGCCACCAGCATGCCGAGCTCGATAACTTCTGTGTTACCCCCAATCTGAAGGTCATTTTTAAGGCGCTCCATGGGGCTACGGAAGTCGTAGATAGTACTAACGCCCAAAGCTTCAAATTTTGTCAAATCCTCATGGCCAGTAAAATCTAAAAACCCAGAACGGTAGAGATAGCTGTCCTTCGTTTTACGGGCATTGTCAGTGTCATATCCTCCCATATGGCGGAGGTTCATGGTTTTTCCAATAGGTAGAAAACGTGTCATAAAATCAACTTTCCTATCATTGTTAATGTCATCAAAGATATTAAAACCTAGCGTTACGCTCTCACTTTTTAATAGGCAAGAAGCGCCAATATAGCTTGTTATGATGTCTCACTTAATCGCTCTATAGTGAAGAAAAAATTGCTCTTCACTCTACCCTTAGCTCGAAAACCAATAAAAATCAGCTTTCCCTTGACCACGCCACGAGCATTCGGTTTATTATACAATCATGGCATTTAATTATAATAGCAATAACGAAAAGTAATAGAATGACCAGTCTAGAACTGTCATCCAAAACGAAAAAGGAAAAACCCGTGATAAACGATAACGACATGTACTTTCACACCCCGACGTCTGACCATTACAGCTGGGCAGAAACTAATTATTTTGGGTTTTATATCGCGGAAGAAAATATTTTAGTGGGCGTGTACGCCCAAACTCGCGCCAACCTAGGCTCGGTGCTATCGACCATACGCATCACCAACGGTTTTTCTAATACCCCTCACGAAGTCTTGTATGACGACTGTCATGTTTTCCTGCCCATGCCCAAAGGCAACCTCGACGACTATGAGCTAGAAAACGGCCTCAAAATAAAATGCACCAAGCCCGTGATGGATTATCACATCCGTTATGACGGTGGCGAAGGGGTCAGTCTCGATGTCAAATATAAAGGCTTGATGCCCCCCTACGACATTCACGACCCCGATATGGATCCACTGGCCAATGCCCACCAGGCCGGGGATCTTGTTAGCGAGCATGCTTATGCAGGACACTGGGACCAAAGTGGTCGCGTAACAGGCAAGCTGACCATCAACGACAAAACCTACGATGTGGATTGTGTCGCCAGCATGGACCACAGCTGGGGCTTACGCGAAGAAAAACAATTAAAAAACTTTTGCTGGATGAACGCCAATTTTGAAAACGACACAAGCTTCCACTGCATCTATTTAGTCGACCCAAAGAACCTCGACACCTACCCTTCCATCGTCCATGGGTATGTCCGCGAGGGCGATCAGGTTTATGGACTACAACGTGGTACAGGCAAAATTCGTCGCAACGGCTACCTGCATCAGTTTTTAGAACTCGAAGTCGAAGATGTACGTGGCAAAGTTCACCGGTTTACCGGCACACCAATGACATCAAACCCTTGGATGGCATGGCCACTCATGTATCTCGTTCAGTCACTGTGTCGCTGGGATATGCAGGGTGTTATCGGCTGGGGTGAAGTGCAGGACCTGTGCAAAGAAACTGTCAACGATAAGCTTAAATAAACACCGCGCTCATCTTTAGGAGACGCACCCACTGGATTAATCAACGGAGAAACCCTTTGTCATGAGCCCTGAAATAGAACAGTTTTTATCCGGCATGAAAAAGACTATCGAAGAAGTTGTTATGCCTAATTTAAACGATCGCTTTGCGCAAGAACAGGCAGGTATCGTGGCTGCCTCCCTCGGTTTTCTAGGCCTTATTCAAGATAAAACCTTTCATTATGAATTATTGGAAAACCAAGAATACAAGCGCGTTTTAACGGATATTAACGAGCTGCTCAACAACACGTTTTCAGCTCCAGAAGCCATTATCGAAACGACGACTAAGGTCATTGATCACTTTGATAAAGATAAGGTCGACGACCCAAGCCATTTACGCCCCTATACGTTTATTCGCGCCAGTAACGAGGTAATGAAAGAACTGCTCTGTGAATTCATTCAACATCAACCCGCAATGTCTCCAGAACTGCGCACCGCTTTTGAAGCAATCATGAAACCTTTCTTTAAGTCTATTGAGTTGCGTGAACGCTCTTGGGTAAAGGCCTTAGGTTTTGATCCCGAGGCCGATCAACAGGCTGATATTGCCGACCTACTTTATAAAAACGGTCTTCTTAACATCAGCAAACCTTGCTAATAGCAGAGTATAGAAGCCCACATTAGCCGCCATCCTTCATCGCTGTTAATTCATAAAATAAAATCTAAAATGCTGAGCGAATTTCATGCGTGACTATTACACTCCAACGTTAAAAAACAGAGCACAACCAGGCGACGACTGGATACAAAATATCCGACAGCAATTTCCAACCGAGGCCACTCTCGACGAAGTACTGACAAAGAAACTTCGCAACCGTGCTAAAACAGCAGAGCACAAAACTGACTTCGGTGATTTGCAAACGCGACTTGTACGCTATTTAAAAAAAGCCACAGGCCAAGATGATCTTATCTTCGAGAACCTCCATCGACTTTCCGGTGGTGCCTCCAAAGAGCAATTTACTTTTGATCTCACTTGGAATCAGGAAAGCGGTATCCGCAGCAGCGAAAAACTCATTTTACGCATGGATCCCACCGAGTCGATTGTCGAAACACATCGCCTGCGCGAAGCCCAAATGCTCGATGCCATGTGGGGTGAAGTACCCGTTCCCAAGGTTTACTGGACCGATCCCGTGGGTGAAGACCTAGGACACCCCTTCCTCATCGCCGGTTTCCTTGAAGGCACCGTGCAGCCGGAAGGTGGCGACAAAGCCAGCGGTCTGGGTATGTTCTTCGAGCCCAATTTGCGTCTCGATTTGAAAGAGCAATTCGTCCAACATTTAGCGAAAATTCACACCGTAGACTGGCGCAATAAAGGCCTAACGTCCTACGACTCACCACGCGCAAATCATATTGAAGCCAACGAGTGGTCCCTGGGTTGGTGGGAGCGGGTTTGGCAGGAAGATGCGGTTGAGGCCCACCCTATCATCGAAAATGCCGCCCTCTGGCTGCGAGAAAACATGCCCATTGTCGAAAAGCCAGTGATCGTGCACGGGGATTATCGCTCGGGTAATTTCATGTACACCGACGAGCATAAAATCAATGCCGTACTCGATTGGGAACTCTCCCATATTGGTGATTTCCATGAAGACCTCTCCTATACCACCTGCCAAATACTGGGCACCCCGATGGACGACGGTTCAGTACTAACCAGCGGCTTACTCTCAAAGGATGAGTTTCTCGACAAATATCAACACTACAGCGGCCATACCGTAGACCCCAAACGGCTATTTTATTTTGACGTGTTTTCCTATTACAAAGTTGCTGTGATTTCCATCGCTACCAGTTCAAGAGCTGCTTACGGGCGAAAAACCCACCTCGATGCGATGATGAATTTACTCACTGGTTTTGGCTACACAGGGGTATCTGCACTACAGCGCTTACTTGACCACGCCAGCTAAACAACTAATGGCACACCTTTCATAGCAAGACTAAGGACAGCGAGTACAGTGATGAGTACCTACACACCCACACTGGCTGAGCGGACTCAGCCTTCTCAACAATGGATAGAACAAATGCGCGCCAACTACCCAGTTGAAAGCGCCATTGATGAAGTCTTTACCCGCAAGCTACACAACCGGCTCAAGCCCGTCGAACATACGATGGATTTCAGCAAGCTGAAGGCACCACTGCTGCACTTTTTACAGGGTGAAACCGGCCAGACGGATATTGCGGTCGATAATTTGAAACGCCTCTCAGGGGGTGCGTCTAAAGAACAATTTACATTCGATCTCACCTGGCAGCTAGCGCCCGGCCAGCGAGAAACCACTCACTTGATGATTCGTATGGATCCAACCGAGTCTATAGTCGAGACCCACCGCTTGCGCGAGTCCCAGATATTGCGCGCTATGTGGGGCGAAGTGCCGGTGCCCGAAGTACTGTGGATAGACCCGCTCGGTGAAAAGCTGGGCCGCCCAGCATTAATTGCCCGCTTTTTAGAAGGTACCGTGCAACCTGAACAACCTGCCAATGATGAAAAAATGAGCGGTGTCGGCATGTATTTCAAGCCTGAATTGCGGGCCGGCCTGAGCCAGCAATTTGTCGATATCCTGGCAAAAATACACGCCATCGACTGGCGTGAAAAAGATTTGTCGACCTTTGACGTGCCCGAAGCGAACTCTACCCAAGCTAACGAATGGGCTATTGGCCTGTGGGAGCGAGCCTGGAATGAAGACACCTTATCGGCCCACCCTGTAATGGAAAGAGCGGTACTGTGGCTCAAGGAAAACATGCCAGTTGTTGGCAAGCCTGTCATTATTCACGGTGACTACCGTACCGGCAATTTCATGTACACCGATACACTTGAAATCAATGCCATTTTTGACTGGGAGCTGGCTTATTTAGGCGACTACCACGACGACCTATCCTGGGCCACGCTCGAACTGTTCGGCGGTAATGATGAAATGGGAAACCCTCTTGCCAGTAGCCTTATGCCCCAAGCCGACTTCCTCGCCCGTTACGAACGCGCCAGCGGCAATAAGGTCAATAGGGAAACATTGGCTTACTACCACATTTTCTCTTATTACAAAATTGCTGTTATCGCCGCAGCAACGGGCATGCGCGTTGCCTACAGCCGGCGTACCCACCTCGATGCCATGATGAACTTTGCCAGCGGCCTGGGTTCTGTCGCCATCTCCGAACTCAACCGCCTGCTGGATAAGGCCACGGCCTGACAAGAACCAGCCCAACTAAGGTTGGGCGATAGCCCCGCCACCGGGCCAGCGCGTGTCATTGGCGCCGTAGGTATGCTCACCGTCACTACTGATCGTTTGAGTGCGGCCAATTACCCGTGTTGCAGGCACAATATTGTGCCCTTTAGCCCGGAGTAAACGCTGGGTGTCAGTATTCAGGCCCAGCTCCACAAAGACCTTGTCGGGCTGCCATTGGTGGTGAATACGCGGTGCCGCCGCTGCTTCAGCAATATTCATTTCAAAATCAATCACATTCAACACCGTCTGCAACACCGTATTAATAATCGTACTACCCCCAGGACTACCAGTGGTAAATACAGGCCCACCTTGCTTGAAAACAATAGTCGGTGTCATAGATGACAACGGCCGTTTATGCGGCTCAATGGCATTGGCTGTACCGCCAATCAAACCGTAAGCATTGGGGACACCGGGCTTAGCAGAGAAATCATCCATTTCATTATTGAGAAGAAAGCCCGCGCCCGCGACGGAAATACCACTGCCATAGGAGAAATTTAGGGTATAGGTATTACTGACGACATTGCCTGCCTCGTCCCACACAGAATAGTGCGTAGTTTGTGGGCTTTCATAAGGTACCTTTAAGGCGGGTGCAATGTCGCTGGACGCACTCGCTGTATTAGGATCGATGCCCTGACGTAATGTTTGAGCGTAACTTTTGTCGATGAGCTGGTTCACAGGCACCGGCTGAAAATCCGGATCACCTAGGTATTCACTTCTATCGGCATAAGCCCGGCGCATGGTTTCAATTAAGCGGTGTAAGTAATCGGCGCTATTGTGACCAAGTTTGGCCAGCTCCCAGCCTTCGAGAATATTCAACATCTGCACTAAATGCACACCACCGGACGAGGGTGGCGGCATCGCCGCAATTTTGTAGCCACGATAAGTGCCGATAACAGGTTGACGCTCCACCACCTTGTAATTAGCGAGATCGTCGTGACTTATCAGCCCCCCATATTGACGCATTTGGGCAACAATTTTGTCGGCCACACTACCTTTATAAAACCCATCTCGGCCCTGACTGGCAATTTTCCCTAAAGTGACAGCTAAATCTTTCTGCTGCCAATGATCACCGGGGCGCAATAAACTGCCATCTTTTCGGAAAAAGTAGCCAACAGATGCAGGCCATTTTCGTAATCGCTGCTCCGCATGAGTTAAAGAATAGGCTAAGGGTTGAGTCACGGTAATACCGTTTTTGGCTAATTCAATCGCCGGCTTTAAGACCTCCGACAAGGTTAAATTACCGTAGTTTTCCAGAGCGTGAACTAGGCCAGCCACACTACCCGGCACCCCCGCCGACGCATGACTAAAGCGTGCTTTACTAACGTCGACTTCACCGCGCGTATTAAGAAATAAGTCCCTGCCAGCAGCACTGGGGGCGACCTCTCGGTAATCAATAGCAATGGTGCGCTGTTGCTCGGCGAGATAAACCATCATAAAGCCTCCACCACCAATATTGCCTGCCTGAGGCAGGGTCACCGCTAGCGCAAAGCCAGTTGCCACCGCCGCGTCAACCGCATTGCCCCCCTGAGCCAGAATATCGGCGCCAATTTGACTGGCCAACACGGACTGCGAAACCACTATCCCTTTATGACTAACCACCGGATGAAAGCGAGAGCCATAATCAATAATGGCAGGAGCTTGTGAATATGCACTTGGCACCATCGCAAGACAGAGAAAAACAATAAAAAAACGGTGAAACAATGTCGACACAGGCCACCCAATTCGAATAATGAAGTGCAGACATTATCTAAGAGCTTATTAACAAGCAAACGCATTTGCCAGCACAAGAAGCCCCTTGGGCGTTTCGTGATCGGGGGCAATCCACTGACTCATCAAAACATGCTATAAGAAACTTTCTAGACCAGCGGCACCCGGCACCCGACAACCAGTGCCGCATTAACGGTCAATCTCAGGAGGCTGCCATGAGCGATAGTACTGTCAATGATATCGACTTTTTCCCCATTGACGTTGAACAATGTGACTGGACAACATCCCAGGCAGTATTAATGGACATTCGCCGCGCAGTCTTTATTGACGAACAGGGGGTGCCAGAAGCAGAAGAGTTTGGCGAAGAAGACCAGCGCGCCACCCATTGGGTCGCCTACGGTGCAGATAATGTCGCCATGGGCACCGCCCGTTTGCTCAACGACAAGGTGGGCCGAATGGCAGTATTAAAAGCCCACAGGCAGCACGGTGTTGGTTCTGCCTTGCTGCGTCAAATCATTCGCCAGGCGGCAAAAACAGGACTAAAGAGCATCCACCTAGACGCGCAGTTACACGCGATACCTTTCTACGAAGGCATGAAATTCACAACCGATGGCGCCATTTTTGACGATGTGGGCATACCTCATCAACATATGACTCTCGCCCTAAAGCATTTTTTAAGCCCACACATCACCCCCCCACCCGTCGATATCAGTGCAGAAGAGCGCCGCCATATTCCCCTCGATGGCGCAGACGCTTTTTGTCGTCAAGCAAAAGCTCTCGCACTGACAGCCCAACGCCAGATTCGCATCTTTAGTCCTAGGCTCGACCCCAGTATTTTCGACAACGATGAGCTCCGCGACCACTTGTTCAATTTTGCTCGCCAACACCCCTATGCGGAGATCCATATTCTGGTGCAAAAGCCACAACTGCTGGTGCAAAGTGGCCACCGCTTGTTACAGCTCTATCATCGTTTACCAAGTCGCCTCCAAATGCGCACATTAAAGCCAGGCGGTAAAACCTCTCACACCGAATTTATGCTTATTGACCAAGCGGGAATTCTCTACAAACAATCCCTCAATCGTTATATCGGTTACGCTGTACACTGGTCACCACTAGACGCCACCGAACTGGCCAATGAGTTTGACACCCTGTGGAATACCAGTGAAATTGACCCTGAGTTGCGCAACCTACCCCTGTGACTTAGCCGTCAAAAGATCGAATAAAGACGTTTGTGTAATGACAAATAGTTACTGGTTAATCATTGCTACTGCCACCCGCAGAAGCATTATCTAGCGTCACCTAATAGAGCCCCTTTGAAAGGCAGAGTTATCGGTTATCACAAGAAAACATCTGCCTCCTTGAAGAATAAAGTATAGTTGAATGGTAATTTAAGGCTAAGCGCGATGTTTTTTCTAAAACAACTACAAATAACACAACAGATAAAAATCTCAGCCATAACTCTGCCTACCAGTCTTATTTTTTTTAATCTGTCTGTATTAGCTAACGATGTCGCCGTCTATTCTGAAAGTGATTTTTTAGAGGCTATTCCCAGCGTTAAAGCCGCCACGCGCTACAGTATACCAATGTCAGAGGTCCCCTCTTCGGTGACATTGATCACCCGAGAAATGATAGACGCCATGCCGATGGTCAATTTTGTCGACGTGCTGAAATTAGTCCCAGGATTTCAAGTCTTTTTTGCCAATGGTTCCATTCAAGGCGTCACCATAAACGGCCAAAGCGATCGCTTTCCGAGACGGCTAGAGGTCCGCGTTGATGGCAGAAGCGTTTACACGCCGATCAATTCATCCGTGTCCTGGGAATCCCTTGGCTTAGACAGTAATGATATCGCCTATATCGAAGTGGTTCGTGGATCCAATGTTGCCGCCTACGGCACCAACGCTGTGCAAGGTGCCGTCAACATCATTACCCGCAACCCCTTAACCGATAGCGGTTCTGAAGTCAGCCTCACTGCGGGTGACTGGCAGACTCGTAATACCACCCTCCGCCACTCTTTTAAAGGAGAAACTGCCGCTTATACTCTGCGGGCAAATTACCGCGAGAACCAGGGTTTTGAGGGGCTCGACGATCAAAGTTATGCCAACAGTGCGGCACTGCAAGGGGTTTATACCCCCTCCCTTTTCAATGAGTTTCAATGGGAGCTGGGCTACAGTGATGGTCATTTCGGCTTTGGCGATGGCGATCGGCCTGAAGAATTTACCGACGAAGAGATTGATACACAGTGGTTTACACTGAACTGGAAACACCAACAAGGGCGCCATACCTATACATTGAACAGCGCGATCAACCTTGGCTCTTACAATAGAAGCCGGCAGGTCTTGCTGAGTGAAGAGCTCGACATTAGCACTGTTGAACTCAATACACGCTATCCCGGTCAAGACGACAAACTTATTGAAGTCGAAGAAGGCAAGCGCGAATACCAGCAGTACGATATTGAATGGCAACACCATATTACCTTCAATAATGCGAATCATTTCCTATGGGGCACCGGAGTTCGATACCAGAACTTAAATGCTCCAGCCGAGTTCGGCAGTGATTCTGACACAAGCGCAACAATTTATTTTCTGTTTAGCAATATCGACTGGGCGCTCAATCAACACTGGCGTGCCAACCTGGGATTGATGGCGGAAGATCACGAACAGCGGGACAGTGAACTTTCACCCCGGCTCGCCTTTAAATACCAGTTGAATAAGCATCATCATTTACGCATCAGTAGCAGTATCGCCTATCGCCAACCCTCTCTCTATGAGCATCAACGCCTTATCCAGCGAGAGCTTGATTCGGGCGTTGTCGCCGATCTCATTTTTACCAGTGACCCCGACCTCGGCTCAGAGAAATTTCAAACCTATGAGTTCGCCTATCTCGGCTACTGGTTTAATAATAAACTCAGTTTGGATTATCGGCTGTTTCGGGAATACCTGGATGATGAAGTCATCTATGTAAAACACCCCTACAACGATATTAATAATAAGTTTCGCCAATTGGAAAATGCCGACAACAACCGAACCAGCGGCTATGAAACCCAGATTCAGTGGCAACCGGACAACACCTGGTTAGTTGCTGTTCAATACTATAACGCGCGAATGCTGAAGAACGTGCGATCGCCAGAGCATATCGCCAGTGTATTGTTGAGCAAAATGTTGTCCAACGCGTGGCAAATTAGCGGCACCTTATATCATCAGTCGGAAATCAATTGGCTGCGTGGAACCCGAGTGCCTAGCTGGCACCGCTACGACTTAAAAGTAAGTAAAGGCTGGCAATTAAACAGCGCAGATATTGACTTAGCCCTCATCGTACAAAATGTGACCGATGAAGAGTATCTTGAGTATCAGGCAGGAAATGTGTTTGAGCACATGACCTTCGTCAATCTTAAAGCTAGTTTTTAAGGTCTTTTTATTCACATTAACGTGCAAAGCACAGGGCATTACAGCACGACGACTAGGGCTCTAAATAAAATAGGGCCCTAAATAAAAACTCGCCGCCATACCGACTAAACTACAGGTATGAACAGCGAGTTAAATTCATAAGGCATCGCCAGTTGCGTAGATCCCCCTAAACAAAACTTACAAGTCGAAGCTGAGGGTTAAACTGATGACTTTGCCCGACGACGCATGGCGTGCAATACCGGCTCGGTGTAGCCACTGGGCTGCTCACAGCCCTTGAAGACCAGCTCACAAGCAGCCTGAAAAGCAATACTGTTGTCAAAATTAGTCGCCATTTTTTGGTAGGCCGCATCGCCAGCATTCTGAGCGTCAACCACCACGGCCATCTTTTTCAGTACCGCCAAAACTTGCTCTTGGGTACAAATATTGTGACGCAACCAATTGGCGATATGCTGACTAGAAATGCGCAGCGTTGCTCTATCTTCCATCAGCCCGACGTGGTTAATATCGGGTACTTTCGAACAACCTACGCCTTGGTCAATCCAGCGCACCACATAGCCAAGAATGCCCTGGGCGTTGTTTTCCAACTCACGCTCGATGTCTTGTTCAGATAACTCAATATCACCCAACAAAGGGATGGCCAGTATGTCGTCTAGGTTCGCGCGCGGGTGGCCGATCAACTCTTGCTGACGAGCCGCAACGTCCACTTGGTGATAGTGCATCACGTGTAAGCTAGCCGCTGTAGGTGATGGCACCCAGGCACAGTTGGCTCCGGCCTGGGGATGGGCAATTTTTTGCTCCATCATATCCGCCATTAAATCCGGCATCGCCCACATGCCCTTACCAATCTGTGCCTTGCCGCTCAAACCGCAAGCGAGACCGACATCAACATTCCAGTCTTCGTAGGCCTTAATCCAGGCCTGTTGTTTCATCAGACCCTTGGGCACCATAGGACCCGCCGCCATGCTGGTATGCAGCTCGTCGCCGGTGCGATCGAGAAAACCCGTATTAATAAAGATCACCCGGTCACTAGCCTCGCGAATACAAGCCTGCAAATTGACGGTAGTGCGGCGCTCCTCGTCCATAATACCTACTTTCAACGTGCGCTCGGCCATGCCCAATGCCTGCTCAATACGGGAAAATAGCTGCACGGTAAAAGCAACTTCTTCGGGGCCATGCATTTTCGGTTTAACGATATAAACACTGCCAGTGCGGGAGTTTCGGTAGGGGCCATTGCCCTGTAAATCATGGAGAGCAATCAATGAAGTGATCATGCCATCCATAATCCCTTCGGGGACTTCTTTACCACCGTCGTAGAGAATGGCATTGTTAGTCATCAAGTGACCGACATTGCGAATTAGTAATAAACTACGCCCCGGCAGGGTCAACTCACCACCATCTAGAGCCGTGTAAACGCGGTCTGCATTGAGGGTGCGACTGATGGTCTTGCCACCCTTTTCAAAAGAGTCAGTGAGATCACCTTTCATCAAGCCCAGCCAGTTACTGTAGGCTGTACACTTATCTTCAGCGTCCACTGTGGCGACCGAATCTTCACAGTCCTGAATGGTACTGATAGCCGATTCAAGATATAAATCCTTGATACCCGCGGCGTCATCCTGACCGACATAGTGGTTAGCATCAAATTGAATTTCTATATGCAAGCCATGGTTTTTCAATAAAATACTTTCAGGATTTTTGGCATCACCAAGATAGCCAAGTAATTGTTCTGGCCGCTCAAGCGAGACAACATCACCATTTTTAAGGGTGACCCTAAGAGCGCCGTTGTCAATCGCATACGCCACGGCATCGTGGTGCGAACCACCTGCCAACGGCGTACTCTGATCAAGTAAATCGCGACCATAGGCAATAACCTTGGCGCCGCGTACTGCGTTGTAGCCTGGCCCTTTATCGGCACCACCTTCTTCACTAATGACGTCATTGCCGTACAAGGCATCATATAAACTACCCCAGCGGGCGTTAGCGGCATTAAGCGAGTACCGCGCATTGGTGATAGGCACAACCAGTTGCGGCCCGGCGATAGAGCAGATCTCGTCATCAACATTTTCGGTAGTAATTGAAAAACTATCGCCGGCCGGCTGCAGGTAACCAATATCCTGCAAAAACTGGCGATAAGCTGAAGCATCGTGAGCGTGGCCAGCACGCGCTTCGTGCCATTGGTCAATTTGCGATTGAAAATCCTCACGTATGGCCAGCAACTCAGCATTGCGCGGCCCTAAATCGTTAAGGATAGATTCAAAATCCGCCCAGAATTTGTCGCTGTCGACCCCCGTGCCCGGAATAACCTGTTCATTGACAAGTTGGTATAGTTCGCTGGCGACCTGTAAGCCGCCGATCTCGATTCGTTCGTTCATGGGCTTTGTTCTCTGCTATAGCGTTGGATGCTTATTCTATTACGCGGGCAGGTAATTTATCTAATTTATCGCTTTTATTCTCAGTATTCACCACAAGTATTTCGCTAATACCACACGAGCATGAACACTAGCCCTCTCGACGGGCAATATCAGCCAATAAGCGGCGTATCCACTGGTGATCAGAATTGTGCTGTAACAGCGGGCTCCAAGCCATTTTTAGCTCAAAACTTGGAATTTTAAAAGGAGGGGGCCGCAAAGCAAGGCGCTCATTACTTAGCTGTAGGCGTGCCAAACGCGTGGGAACAGTAACGATCAAATCTGGTTGCTGCGCCAGTTGAGCCGCCACTTGATAGTGGCGCGTAAACACGGCTATACGGCGCGTTTTGCCGATATGTTTGAGCGCTTCGTCAACCCGACCCACGCGCTGAGCATCTCGTGGGTTCATACCGACACTGGCCCCCATACCCGTTTTACTGACCCAGACATGGCGTCCCAGCAGATAATTATCGAGATTAAATTGGTTCAACAAAGGGTTGTCAATACTCAGCAAACAGGAAAAGTCATCCTCCCACATGGTGAGTTGATGAAAGGACTGCGGCATTTCATCAAAACGATTTAGCAACATATCTACCCGACCCTGTTCCACATCTTGCAGGCGCACATCACTGGGCGTCAATATATCGAGAGTAATGCCCGGTGCCAGACGAGACAGTTCGCTAAGCAACGGGGCAATTAGGGTCGCCTCTGCATAGTCACTGGCCATAATGCGAAATACCCGCTGCGCAGTGAGGGCTTCAAAGTTTTTCTGAGGCTGTACCGCCCGGTCAATATTGGCGAGGATATCGCGCACCTGCGGTTGCAATTCAAGTGCTCGCTGACTGGGGCTCATTCCATCACTGGTTCGAATCAAGAGAGGGTCATCAAATAGATCACGCAAACGCCGCAAACCGTTGCTCATCGCCGGCTGGGTAATACCCAACTGCGCTGCAGCCTTGGTGACATTGCGTTCATGGAGGAGCACATCGAGATAAACGAGTAGGTTTAAATCAATACGGCGAATATTCATAGCATTAATCAACAAAGGAAAAAGAATAAATCTAACAAATTATGGCACGAGCAAGCCCCCTTCGCTAGAACTGCCAGATAAAGCTACCCCGGCCCTCAATGACAACGGCTACAGCATCCCTCCTATCAATCACGAATGACAAAATTCGCTCTTGAGTATTGAAAGCCACCCGCGTATCGGTTGCCGGGGTGTTATAGCCAGCCCCTAGTCAAAACAAATTTTGTACTACACTGCTTACACAGCCTGCGAAGACTCGCCGAGGAAGGTTGGGAAGAAAAGAAGAAAATATTCTCAGCCCCCAGTCACAATAAATGAGAGACGGAGCACAGCGCAAAGAAATGTCTATAAAAAGGATTTTTTTAAGTGTACCCAAGAAAGACGCCTATCCCGCTGCACAACGCAGCCAAGATACACGCCTGTACTACCCACTGGTACAGCCTCAAGGGCCTCGTCAAGAAGGCCGATTATCGGCTGCTACCCGGAGCCTGCCTACTTTGTGGTTTGCCCGCTGGACGAGAAATTGACCTTTGCTACGCCTGCGAGTTAAGTATCCCGCGCTTGGGTCTGCATTGCGATATTTGTGCCATTTCCCTCAACACCGAGGGTATTTGTGGTCGTTGCCACAATAAACGTCCGGCCTTTAGTGCGGTACACACATCCCTGCTCTACCAATACCCTGTCGATTTATTGTTACAGCGCTTTAAGTTTGGCGGTCAACTCGCCGCTGGGAAAGTGCTCTCGCAATTACTCACAAGGCATATTAAAAAGCAACTCGACAATGGCACCTGCACATTGCCTGATCTGTTGGTTCCCGTCCCTCTTCACTGGAAAAAACGCCTAGTACGTGGCTTTAATCAAAGCCACATTGTCACCCGCGAACTATCCCGTGAGCTGAAAATTAAACACTGTCAAGGGGCTGTAAAACGTGTCATCAACACACCCGCTCAACATCACCTATCTCGCAAGGAGCGCCAGCGACTGCCGGGCATTACATTTGCTGTCGGTTCAGCAGAAAAAATTTTACAGGGTGCCCAAGTCGCCTTGGTCGACGATGTCCTCACCACGGGTAGCACGGTACAGGCACTGAGCCAAACTTTACTCAAAGCCGGGGCAAAATCAGTTGAAATTTGGCTGCTTGCCCGGACACCACTGGATAATTAGACTCAGGATTCGGATAATGTCGCGACGATCACCATAACGGCCCAATGATGACAACACCCGTGAAGCAATCACTTGCCAACCCCTGCGACGCTCACAGCAACGAAAGTCTTTGGCAACAGCTGGTTAATGAAGTCTCTGTCACCGCGAGCAAAGAGCCTGTACTGGCTGGGTTTCTACACGCCACCATTTTAAATCATCATAATCTGGCAGCCGCCCTGAGTTTTCATCTCGCCAACAAGCTACACAGTGATATCACGCCAGCCTTGCTGGTACGAGAAGTTTTTGACGATGCTTTCAATAATGATCCAACAATTATCGATAAGGCACGCTGCGATATCATTGCCATTTACGAGAGGGATTCTGCCAGCCACGATTTTTCCACACCCTTCCTTTATTACAAAGGTTTTCACGCCCTCACGGCCTATCGCGTCGCCCATTGGTTGTGGCACAACCAGCGCCGCCCCTTAGCATTGGTGCTGCAAAATCGCATATCAGTGGTCCTCGGCGTAGATATTCATCCAGCGGCAAAAATTGGCAAAGGGATTATGTTTGACCATGCGACAGGCCTCGTCATAGGTGAAACAGCCGTGGTTGAAGACTGCGTCTCTATATTGCAATCGGTCACTTTGGGGGGGACTGGTAAAGAATCGGGTGATCGTCACCCAAAAGTCCGGCGCGGTGTGCTCATTGGTCCGGGTGCCAAAGTGCTCGGCAATATAGAAATTGGTGAAGGTTCAAAAATTGCTGCCGCAAGCGTAGTGCTAAAAGACGTCCCGCCCCACTCCATCGTTGCCGGTGTGCCTGCAACAATCGTTGGCTCAACGAATGACGACGACCCAGCAGAAAAAATGGATCACGGGCTTGATGGCTGCGCGGGTGATTGATAACTAACGCCGATAAATTGAGCGGGGAAAGCAACGTTATTCGGCTGCGTTTAAGGGCCATAGCGAGAACTCTTATAGTAAGGTAGCACCCTTGATAGAACTATAGATTTAACAAGAGAGTAATCAGCTAGAAAACGCAATCACCTCGTCGATATGCTGGGCGCCAACAAGGTGCATTAACAGGCGATCGATACCCAGCGCCACGCCAGCGCAAGACGGCAGGCCTTCATCGAGAGCAGCCAATAGCTTTTCATCCGCCGCAATTTCGGCTTTACCCATGATTTTTCGCTGTCGATTATCTTCACTAAAGCGTTGGCGCTGCTCATTGGCATCGAGCAGTTCAAAATAACCGTTGGCTAATTCTGTGCGGTCGAGAAACACTTCAAAACGCCGTGCCACCGTCACACCTTGGCCATCGACGCCGAGTTGCGCAAGAGCACACAGGCATTCAGGGTAATCGTGTACGAATACAACACCAGGAGGCAAGCGGGCCTCTATTTCAAAACTAAAAATCAAATCCAAACAAGTGGCGCGACTTTCACCACGCATATTTCGCTGGGCAATATCACTCGCCAACTGCACTAGTTGCGCCAAGCTTGCCCGATGGGGGTCAAGATTGACCGTGGCAAGAAAAATGTCCCGGTAGGTAACACGTTGCGCCACAGCGTTAGGTGCACACCCCACATCCTGCAGAAGATCTGCGACCTCTGCCATCAACTGACTTTCATCCCAGCCGGGGCGATACCACTCTAACAGGGTAAATTCGGGATTGTGTTGACGCCCTCTGTCATTGGCACGAAAGGCTTTACCGAGAGAGTAAATTGGCCCACTGCCCGATGCCAGTAGGCGTTTCATATAGTATTCGGGAGAGGTCTGTAAATAGTGCTGAGAACCCTCGGTAGACAAACTGTCGAGATGTGGGTCGCTGACGGTGCGCTCACCCAGTACAGGCAGATCAACTTCAAGTACGCGACGTAAGGCGAAAAACTCGCGCACTTGCGCCAGCAGACGCGCCCTTTTAATCAGCGCATCATTTGACGCTGTGGGGCGCCACTGAATGCCTGTATTAACATTGTCAGACACAGTTAAAGCCCCTTAGGAATCATTTTTACGATCAAATAACCGCGGTGTAAATTTTAACCATTTAAAGCTGGGCTGGCCCAAGTGAGCACTTATTTTTTTGCGCGATTGAGGTATTCCCCTGTCCGAGTGTCAACACTGACTACTTCACCTTCATTCAAAAACAGCGGTACTTTAATCACGGCGCCGGTACTTAACGTGGCCGGTTTCGTCCCGCCCTGGGCCGTATCACCTTTGAGGCCAGGGTCGGTCTGAGTAATTTCTAAATCGACATGGTTAGCCGCCGCCACGGCCAGCGGAGAGCCGTTGTACAAAATGACAATGCAGGTATCCTGCTCGCGTAACCACAGGGCGGTATCACCCACAGAAGTTTTATCGGCCTGATGCTGCTCGAAAGTCTCGGGCTCCATAAAATGCCAGTATTCACCATCATTGTAGAGATACTGCATGTTTTGTTCGCTGACATCGGCTCCTTCGAGACTTTCCCCCGACTTAAAAGTACGGTCCCATACGCGCCCCGTTTTCAAGTTCTTCAAACGCACGCGACTAAAGGCTTGGCCTTTGCCTGGCTTTACAAATTCATTTTCAATAATTGAACAGGGATCGCCGTCGAGCATGACTTTAAGACCGGAGCGAAATTCATTGGTAGAATAGTTAGCCATTGTTACCTCTTTACTTTATTCAGGGACCATTTTGACGGCCGACATCATACCCCACACTAGCCCCGATGCGCACCAGCCTTGTTGGCAGGAGCAGCTCGCCACAGCCATTCGCGATCCTGCTGAATTATTAAAACGACTAAACATTGACCCAACACAATTAGACAGCAGTGACGCCGCCCAACAAGCTTGGTCTATTCGAGCCCCTCTGCCCTACGTGCAGCGTATGCGCAAAGGCGACATCAACGACCCCTTGCTGAGACAGGTATTGCCCCTTGGGGCAGAAATGCTGTCGGTAGCCGGTTTTAGCCATGACCCTTTGGGCGAAGAAGACGCCAACCCCGTTGCGGGTGTCGTTCACAAATATCATGGCCGTGCTTTATTAATCATCAGTCCGGCTTGCGCCATTCATTGCCGCTATTGTTTTCGACGCCATTTTCCCTATGAAGACAACACACTCGGCAAGGGTGAATGGCAGACTGCTTTGGATTACCTAGCAAACGACAAGAGCATTAGTGAAGTAATTTACAGTGGCGGCGACCCACTCGCGGCCAACGATACCTTTTTACTGTGGATAACAGAGAAAATTGCGGCCATCCCCCACATAAAGCGCCTGCGTATCCACACTCGACTGCCCCTAGTGATACCCTCACGCATCAACCAAAGCTGTATACACTGGCTAACATCGACACGCTTAAAGGTCGTCATGGTATGGCACATTAATCACCCCAATGAAATTGACCTGCGTGTCGAAGAGACAGCACTTAGCCTAAAACGCCATGGTATTGAGTTACTCAATCAAGCGGTTTTACTCAAACACATTAATGACTCGACACAGACATTGGCCGAACTCTCTGAAAAACTCTTTGAAATAGGCATCCTTCCCTACTACATTCATCGTCTTGACCAGGTGGCCGGTGCAGCACACTACGACATCGGTGATGAGAAAGTTCAGCAGCTGCAGCAAGAATTATTGGCACTACTACCCGGTTATCTAGTGCCGCGTTTTGTCTACGAACAAGCAGGCGCGCAGAGTAAATTAACCTTATCTCGGCCGCCACCTGACACTCTATAAGCTCAAGAAAAACTCGATATCAGATCTTTATAAGCATCTGATCACGGATTTACAGGCATTTGTGTTCTTACTTTGCTACACAGCAAACAGAATATGTAGTTCTTGAGCTACAAGAACCGCCTATTGCCCCTTATAATGTCCTCAATAAAAGCGACAACAATAACCGCTGTTACTAGCACAATTTTTCCACCACCCTAAAGCTAAAGAAGACAGTCTATGGCAAAAGAAGGGACGTTGAATTTACTGATCGCTGTCGATAACAGTGATGATACCCGGCGTTTAATCAGCTTACTTGAAGGTGTACCCTACCCAGTGGCAGCTCAGGTGGTCAATTCCGCTGAGGAGTTAACCCCACTATTAAAAAGCCGCCGGTGGGATTTGGCCATTGGCCAACTTCAAGGGGCAAAGTTACCCGCTAAAAAACTGATGGCCGACATTCGCAGCCAAACTTTGGACATACCCGTAATCTTAATGAGCAATAGCAACGACATCGTCGATGCCGTTGAAGGGATTCGCATGGGGGCCACCTATGTCATCCCTGTGGATGAAGATCAGTATTTTCTCCTTGCCACATCCAACACTCTGGAGCAACTCGAACAACGTCGCGAACTGCTCAACTGGCAGCGACGCTATCACTCAGCCGAGACACGCTGCGAAGAACTCTTAGATTCATCAAAAAATGCTATTGCCCTTGTACAAGATGGCACTTATATCTACACCAACGAACCCTTTAGTCATCTGATGGGCTACTGTGAAGCCGACGACCTGTTGATGGCTCCTGTAATTGATACTATCGCCCCCAGCGCCCAGGAAAAAATCAAGCCTTTCCTTAAACCCCTCAACGCCTCCACCGAGATTAGTAGCGTCACTATCGACCTGACTTGCCTCACAGCCGATGGAGAGAGCATCGATATACGAACAACTATTTCTCAAACCGAATACCGAGGGGAGCCTGCGCTACAATTTAAAATTAAGCATGACCCCGCTATCACTCACTCAGCCTCTGAGCAGAAACAACAGAATATAACTAGCGAAACGACCAAAACACGAGATATCAATCTCACCGTTAACCCTCAGTCCACTCTCGACAACATTGATCACGCTATTAATACCGCCCAACTCAGCGATGGATACGACAGCATCCTTCTCTGCGTACAAAGTGAGCAGGATGCGCAAATCCGCAGTACTACCAGTGAAAATAATGCGGACCAAACTCTAAGAGCATTAGCAGACTTTGTTATCGAGCAAAGTAATAAGGATGTCGCGGTCAGCCGAGACAGGCAGGGAGTTATCAACTTCGTCATCCCAGAAATCACCCTAGAAGAAGGCAAGGCATTTGCTGAAACCTTGCACCAAAGGATTGCCAAACATACGTTTCAGGTGGGTAAACAAAGTATCCTTCTGTCGATTAGCGCGAGTATCGGACTTATCACTAAAAGTACTCCCTCCTCACAGCAATGCATTACAGAGAATCTCAAAGCATTAGACGATGCCGACCCAAAATCGACCGCAGAAGGAGGAAAAAGTTACGTCCTAAATGCCTTAACTCAATCCGCCTTTGATATTGACTCCGAAGAAAAGATTACTTCTTTTGGTCGCCAGTTACTGGAAAAAAAACTTATAGGTATTGCCTTTCAGCCGATTGTTGGACTCAATGATGAAAGCGATGAATTTTACGAAACATTAATGCGACCCAAAATAGAGGAGTATCCTGAAAATATACCCTCAGATTTTATCAGTAAGGTCTTTGAAAGCCCTGTCGCCACTGAAATAGATCGCTGGGTTATTCTCGAAACCATTAAAAAACTTGCCGAAAAACACAAGTCTGCTGCTGACACTTGTCTCTTCATCAATCTCAGTGCTGCCACTCTTCAAGATGAGAAATTCAGCCCCTGGTTGAAGCTAGCCTTAAAAACAAGCCACATTCCCCCATCCGCAATTACCTTACAGCTAAGAGAAAACGACGCGGGGCGTTACATTGAACAAACTAAGACGCTAATTGCCCAGCTAAAGTCTATTGGCTGCAAGGTTGCCCTGACTCAATTTGGCCTATCAAGCAACCCTTTTCTAGTGCTGGACAAACTAATTGTAAATTTTGTAAAACTGGATCGTCAGCTTATCCAGAATATCGAGGCCGGAGGAGAAGAGAAAGAAAAAACCCTAGAAATGATCATTCAGCTCAAAACGATGAAGCAACATTGCATTGCCCCCTTCGTTGAAAGCCCCACCTTAATACCCACACTCTGGCAAAATGGTATCGAGTATATTCAGGGCCATTATATTCAAGCCCCCAGCCCAGAGATGAACTACAGTTTCATAGAAGAAGACTAGCTGGGGTTAAAAAAATTTAAGACTTGCTCTTCAGGGTCTCGGCTTAAACTCGCCTCATTTAACCTATTCAAATACTTGTCCCAATATTCAGGCTGATTATCACAAAGTTCTTTCAAATAACTCCAACTATAGATGCCCGTATTATGATCATCATCAAAATGAATCAATAGTGCGTAGTGGCCTGCTGCTTCTAGAGAAACAATTTTGACTCCTTTTTTGCCATGCTGAAGAATTTCTTCACCGGGACCATGACCTCGTACTTCCGCACTGGGTGAGTGCACACGCAGGAACTCACCGCTTAAAGTAAAACGACTCGTCTCGCTGTAAACCAACTCAAGGCTGCCCGCCCCCTTGTGAAATTTAACGCTTGTTGGTGTCATGAATAATCAAAGCCTATTGATAAAGAAAGTTGTTATATACCATTAAAACTTATAGAGAACATAGCCCAAGGTGGCAATAATCCAGCCTCAATACAATGGCATTATAAATTAGTCCCAGTCAAAACAGTTTCCAGGTTTTCACGTGTTTGCGGCCCCAGTAGCACCTCTTGCACCTCACCAACAGCGTTTAGGACAATTGTTTCCGGTAATCCACCACTTGCGGCTACGGCGAGTTCATCGCGAGGATCCTGCAACAGAGTGTCAAATTCAATGCCCAGTGCCTGCACCTGCTGTAACAATACCTCACCCTGCACGTCGTCAAAATTAACAGATAGAACATGAACCCTGTTGGGGTATTTCTGTGCGAAGTGGTTTAATTCAGGGATTTCATCACGACAAGGGCGACACCACTCTGCCCAATAATTAATCAACACAACCTTACCTTGCAACTCCTCAAGGCTGACTGAGCCACCGCTAAGTAAGTCGTAACGTGACTCCTCCGTGCCACAGCCACTGAGAAATAAAAAGCTTAATAACAAAAGCTGATTTTTAAGATTGAGTCGCAGTATCGCTGCTAATGCGCTCCTCATTTTGAGCATCAAATAAGTCCTGTAATGTAATCGAAAACTGTGTTCTAGCATAATTGCCTACAACGCTAAGAGCAGATACCAAATCACGTGACCAGGGGTATTGGGCCAACACCTCACACCCACGCGCAGAAGGCGTACTAAACATGTCATCGTCTAATAAATTATTAATTTCCCATAAGGTGATTTCCGCTGGATCACGCATCAAAACATATTGGTTGTTTGCAGTGGAAATCAAAATATTACTCTCTAGCAGCAGCAAGCGTAAACGAGTCCATTGCTGTCCATCAAGACCAGCTTTCAGCATATCTCTATCATCAATGGCCTCGCCTCGACGTTGGAAATCTAAACATTGAGCACAAATAATCAGCGCTGCAATCAGGTCGGGGAAATAACAAGGCCGATAGGTCTGGTTAAACGTTTCTAGAGAACGAATTAACTCAGCGCCAACTAATACAATCACCCAGCACAAATAAACCCAGAGCAAAAACATCGGTACCATGGCAAAAGCGCCATAAATCGTGTGGTAATTTGAATTCACTACTAATAGCCCAAAAAGCCCCTTGGCCATTTGAAAAAACAGCGTTGTTAACAAACCACTCCATAGTGCGTAGCGAAAATTAACTCGACAATTTGGCATTGCGATAAACAAGAGGGTAAAGCCCGCCCAAGTCATAAGCCAAGGTAGGTACTGAAGTAAAGCCGCACTCAAGTTAAACTTATCAAACTCACTAACTAATAACTGAAACGACAGTAAGTAGGTGTGCATTAGCAAGCCAATGCCAATCAACAAAGGGCCAAAACTCAACACCCCCCAATAGAGAAGGAAACTACTCAAACCCTGCCGGCCGCCGGCTGTCTGCCAAATACGATTGAACGTTTTTTCGATCTTTGAGAGCATTAAATAGGAGGTGACAATCAAAATAAACCCCCCTAGAGCACTTAACTGTCGAGCCTGAACCGAAAACTCACGTAAATAACTCTGTACTTCAGCACCACTCGTAGGCACCAAATTTTCAAATATCAACTGCTCTACCTGAGCACCGAAGCCTTGAAAAGCTGGGATAATAGCAAACATGCTGTACATCATAGTCATCAGTGGCACAACTGCGAAAAGAGTGGTGTAGGTCAGAGCCGCGGCACTTTCTTGGCAACCGTCACGCTTATACCTGTCTTTTAAATATACGAGAAAGGCGATAACGATTTTTATGTTAACCCGTGAAAAAAACTGAATTATTTTTACACTCATCACGATGCAGCCATTATCACATTGGGAGGCGAGCCAGTATTGAGTCCGCTATTGGCACCTATGTAGAGCCGCAAGTGGTGGAGGTGGCACACTAACGATAGTACCTCGGAACACTGGGGTACTATCAAGCGTGATGGCTCAAGCTAAGTTGCGGTATAGCCGCCATCAATAACCAATTCAGACCCGGTCATATAAGATGACTCGTCGCTTGCAAGAAACAGTACGCCCCATGAGACTTCCTTGGGCTCTGCTGGACGACGAATTATCGCGCCACCGAGTAGTGCCTCTGTCGCCGCAGGATCAGTCGTAATGTCCGCTGTCATCGCCGTGGCAATCACCCCAGGGTGAACTGAATTTACACGGATATTGAAGGGTGCATATTCAACTGCAGCTGATTTTGTGAAGGTTCGCACCGCACCTTTAGAAGCTTGATAAGCCGAAGCATTAGGCGCACCGGCAATGCCATAAATCGATGAAATGTTAATAATAGATCCACCACCGGCTTTTTCCATTGCCGAAAGCACATATTTGACACCAAAGAACGAGCCTTTGGTGTTGATATTATTAACAAAATCCCAATCCGCAGCGGTGGTTTCCTGGATGCTTTTTAGTGCAAGCACACCCGCATTGTTTACCAACACATCGACCTTTCCAAAAGCCTCGAGTGCAGCTTCAATAACCATTAGCCAGTCATCTTCTGAAGCGACATCGTGCTTAACAAAAATGGCTTCACCACCCATGGCTTTAACTTCAGCAGCAGTAGCCAGTCCTGCCTCTTCATTGAGGTCAGTCAGCACAATGCGAGCACCTTCCTCAGCCAACAATAAAACATGTTCGCGTCCCATGCCGGCTGCACCGCCTGTTACCAAGCAAACCTTGTCCTGAACCCGTCCCATAAACTACTCCTCAACAATGATTTTAAATATATTCAATCGGCCACATTGGCCGCCGGGCAATCTAACACGGGGCGACCAAGTTGTCATCGTGGGCATTGTTGACACTAAGAGCTATCTGGCCCCGACAAGACCCAGTCATCCTCTCTAGTTGAGGCTAAGTTCAAGTCGCAGGTCAAAAAGCTTAAAAGTGTGGAATTTACAGATGTTCTAATGCAAGAGACTTAAAGGGTTCTTTTACCCTAATGTTGGTACTGGGTACTGGGTACTGGGCATATTGACCTGATAACAACAATTACCGCACCTTTACAAAAAAATTCTCAATCTCACGGCCATTCCTCACTATTTAGTATCATAACAATCGAGGAGCAACTACATTGTGCCGTCTCAAATCACAGAGAAAGCCCTTCCTAAAGCCATTTTGCGAGCACAGGTAAGCATAGCGTACATTATTCGAAACCGGCCCAACGTATGTTAAAACTATTACATTATAAAAGCATATCTAAGGGGTCAGGAGAACAAAAACAAAAAACGGGGATTTTCTTATCTTCAGTAATTTTATCAGCCCACCAACAATATCCCTGCTGATATTTAAGTTCCGGGGTTTCCATGTCACTAAAAAACCCGTCGCAACCTCTACAATCAAATATCTTGAAAGAGAAGCTAATTTCAATCAACAATAGTCAGAGTAGGTATGAACATTTCAAATTTTTATAGTTAGGCGTTAAAATAAAAAGGGTGCCTATACCCCAGATTTCCTCATCTTGTCGAATATACCCTCACTTTCTTCCTCAGGGCGCCCAGTGCATAAACTTATGAAATTGATTTTGCCAGCCAATAACCCAATGGGGGGACGAGCTGCCGACACCAGCAGGCTTTAAGCCTCGATGACGCCCCGCCACATCTTGCAGAACGGGTAATTGCCTTTTGTTCACATCGACAAAAAACACATGCCAACCCTGGGCTAATACCTCTTCAAACTGCTTAAATTGGGCATTAGGCACCTGGAAACCAAAGAAACCACCCTCCCAGGTACAAAAGCCTAGCACCACAATCGACAGAAAAACAAAGGGCAGCCAACCAATACTTTCAGTTGCCGAGGAAAAAAATGCAAAAACCAGCACTGATATTGCGGCAACAACACCAATAATGGCACCACGCAAACCTGAACGCACAACATCTGTTTTCATAAAGGCATGCACTTCGTGCAAATCTGAACGCGCTAAGGCCTCATCATCCTTACTTAGAACATGGATTTGCGCAGTAGTTACACCAGCATTTTCAAGTTCCTTCTCGGCCCTATTCATATCATCCAGATCACCACTAATAAAAAAATACCGATCCATCTGCAGTCCCCTTTTTATTTTTGGAACTAGAAAATTCAACTGTTTCTAGATTAAGTGTAGTTGAGTAAAAAGGGAATTACCGTGATTCAAGTGATAACACTATAGATAAAATAATTATGACGATGTGTGTATTTATGACAAGACCAAAAAAACGGCAAGTAGCAAATGCAACGTTCAGGCAAAGACAATCCACAAGAAAAGCGAAGCTCCCAAGCCCTTACTTCAAAGGGCTTGGGAGAGAGGGTTATTTAGTTGATCGAAATACTGTCGAGATCAGCCGCTAAAGACTCTTTCACTTGGGGCGTTACCATGACCGCAGGCAAGGGGTAATTAGCGTGGTCAATACCCATCTGCAAAGAAGCCCCTGCCTGTAGCTCAACAATCATAGTCTCAGTTAACTCAAAGCGCATAAAATGAACGGCAGAAGTTTTAACATCATTCTCTCTGTCCATATCTTCGTCGGCAATAGCATAAACTTTATCTAACTCGCCCACTTGCACCCAAACCTTATCTTCTATGCCCAACAACTGTGTCAAGGCAGCAGCACGCTCAGCTGGATCAGCATATTCGAGCATGAATGTGGCCTTCCAGTTGCACCCATCACCAATCAGCGGGTTATAGGCATCCAGCTCTTCTTGAATCGCCGCTGCTTCAAAGATTTTTTCTATTCGCAGCATTTCCTGAATTTGATAGCGAATGGTTATTGGGTCTTCGAAATAAAGCCGAGCGTGATCACCCAAGGCCACCTGACGATTCTTCTTGTGGGCCATGACCTCATTGCGAAACTGAGCGCGACGCTCTGAATACTGTTCCAATGACCATAAATCTTCCCTACTTAACTTATTCACTCTCTACTCCTAAATACCGTAAGCCATGCGTAATAATGTCATGGGGTGTTCGGGCTTTTCACCGGTTTCCGCCAAGTCCGCAATATGCGTCGCTGCCATCGGACAATCGCTGGATAAGTGCTCTGACTTCAGCGTGTTAACTTTACGTACCACCGGGCGGGCAATTTTCACCGCCTTGTCATAGGTTTCTTCTTTCACCGCATAGGTGCCGTCGTGGCCAGAACAACGCTGCTGAGGATGAACCGTAGTATCCGGCACGAGAGCGAGAATATCGCGGGTTTTCATGCCGATATTTTGCACGCGCAGATGGCAGGCCACGTGATAACTAATATTGCCAAGACTACGACTAAATTCAGTACTGAACTCACCCTTCTTGTGACGTAAGTGAAGATACTCGAAGGGGTCATAAAAAGCGTCTTTTACCTTTTGCACGTCCACATCATCTGGAAACATCAAAGGCAACTCCTGCTTATACATCAGCACGCAGGAAGGCACCGGGGCAATTAGATCAAAACCCTCATCGACCAACTTCGCCAACACTGGGATATTCGCTTCTTTAGCACGCGCGACGGCATCGAGATCGCCGAGTTCAAGTTTCGGCATACCACAACACTGTTCTTTTGGCACCAGTTCAATATGAATATTATTATGTTGAAAAACGCGATAAAAATCCTCACCCAGCTCCGGACTGTTATAGTTACCGTAGCAAGTGGCGTACAAAGCCACCTTACCTGTAGTCTCGCCAACAGCCTTGGGATTGATAGTATCGCCGAGGTTTTTTACTGATTTACGCAAAGTTTTACTGTGATAACGTGGAACAGGTGCATCTTTGTGCACGCCCATTGCCGCTTGAAAAGCCTTTCTAAAAAGCTGATTGTTATTGAGCGCGTTCACCGTAATATCTACCAGCGGGATGGTAGCTAGCTTGCCCACGGTATCCGTACTCGTCAATGTTTTGTCCCGAAAAGAGGCGCCCTGCTCTTTAAATTTATGGGCCTTAGCACGCAGCATTAAATGAGGAAAATCAATATTCCATTCATGGGGCGGCACATAGGGACATTTGCTCATGTAACACATATCACACATAAAACATTGATCAACCACTTTGTTGTAATCGCCCTTATCAACGCCATCGACTTCAAGAGTCTCGGACTCGTCAACCAGATCGAATAGCGTTGGGAAAGAATCGCACAAGCTCACGCACCGACGGCAGCCATGGCAAACATCGTAGACTCGCTCAAGCTCCGCCTCGAGATCCTGCTTATCCCAAAATGACTCTGACTGCCAGTCGAGTGGATGTCTTGTGGGTGCCTCCAGACTACCTTCTCGCATTTTCTTCCCCTCTAAAATCGCAAACTTGGCAAAGACTCCTTATGACCAAATTTTCTGTAAATCTCTACCCTAAAAAAATACAGGGCTTTGGTTTCACACCAAAGCCCTGTATTTAATCAGCTAAATGCCTTCTGGTGTATAGAAACCTAGCCAGCCTTAACTTGATCCTACTCGTCGAGGTTATCGAGAGCTTTCTGAAAACGATTGGCGTGACTGCGCTCCGCTTTACCGAGCGTTTCGAACCAGTCGGCAATCTCATCAAAACCTTCTTCGCGAGCAGTTTTTGTCATACCGGGGTACATATCAGTGTACTCGTGAGTCTCACCTGCGACTGCAGCCTTCAGGTTATCTGAAGTAGAACCGATGGGTAAGCCTGTTGCGGGATCACCTGTTTCTTCGAGATACTCAAGGTGACCGTGGGCATGTCCAGTTTCACCTTCAGCGGTAGAACGAAACACAGTGGCAACATCATTGTAGCCTTCAACGTCAGCTTTGGCAGCAAAGTACAAATAGCGACGATTAGCCTGGGATTCACCGGCAAAGGCGTCTTTTAAATTCTGTTCGGTTTGCGTGTCTTTAAGTGACATCAACATTCTCCTTTCAGTTGTTATTCAAAGATAGAGCTTTTAACTAGCTATGGCAGCATACCAGCTCTTAGATGAACTTGTGGCACAATATCCAAGTAACGTACAATCGGTAAAATGAATTTTTTGATACCAGATAATCGGTTTTTCCAATGGCATCACAACCCACTTTAAAACAACTCCGTTACCTCTGCGCAGTCGCTCAAAGCTTACATTTTGGCAAGGCGGCAAAAGCTTGCTTCGTCACCCAATCCACTCTAAGCTCGGGTATTAATGAACTCGAACAGGTGCTAGGAACAACCCTTTTAGAACGCAGTAATAAGCAAGTGTTACTTACTGATATTGGGCAAAAAATTGTTGCTCGTTCGCAGCATATTTTAAGCGACATAGAAGCCTTAAAAGAAGATGCCGTCAGAGCGAAAAAGCCTCTCAGTAACCCAGTTCGGATTGGCATCATTCCTACAATAGCACCTTTCATTTTGCCTAGGGTGCTACCTTCCCTGCAGGAAGACTTCCCCGAACTACAACTTCTCATCCGTGAAGATTTGTCAGAAAATCTAGCCAATTTACTATTACAGGGTGAATTAGACCTGCTACTAATGGCCCTGCCCTACCCCGTCAAGAATACCTCCAGCTACCATTTATTTAACGACCCTTTTGTACTAGCCTATCCCACAGGCCACCCAATTGGAGATGTAAAACGACTAAAAACCCGTGACTTACAAGGCCAAGACATCCTGTTACTCGAGCACGGTCATTGCCTACGTGACCATGCCCTTGAAGCCTGCAAGTTGCAAAGTAGTCAGTTGTCACTCGCCTTTGAAGCGACAAGTCTACACACGATTGTACCCATGGTCGCCAATAGTGTGGGGGTTTCACTGTTACCGGCAATGGCTATTAACGAAGGGATATTGTCCAGCACAAAAAACGTCTCGACAAAAGCATTTTCTGAAAGAGGGGTCTGGCGTGAAATAGGGCTTTTATGGCGCGCACAAAGTCCCAGAGACAGTGAATACCGTCTACTCGGCGAGTACTTTAAAAAAAATAGTACGCTGATCGATACAAAATTCGGGGCAGCTGAAAAAGCCTGACCCGAATAGATTACCTACTCTTTAACTACAACAGATCTCTTGTTGAGCCTTTAGCAGCACCTGTGAAAAACTACAGCGGTGTCACATTCTCTGCCTGTGGCCCCTTTTGGCCCTGAGTCACATCAAACTCCACTCGCTGCCCTTCATTGAGAGATTTAAAACCTTCACCAACAATAGAGCGAAAATGAACAAAAACATCAGGGCCGTTTTCTTGCTCGATAAAACCATAACCTTTGTCAGCGTTAAACCATTTTACCGTACCAGTTGCACTAGACATATTCTAAAACCTTTTTGAACTTTACTCCGAAGGAGTAAAAAACTGTTTATTTAAGCCATCATAGGGCCTATCCTTAGCCGTTAAACGCAATTTTATAATAACTAGTGTTAGTGCAAATAATAAATTGTTCACAACACAGGTCATAGGAAAAGGTGTGTTTTCAGGCTGCATTTACTATATATGAAAAAATACACAAGTAAACCCACATTAAAAGCAATAAACATTATTAAAAAAGAAACCTGACACTTAAGCGGAATGCCTTTATTAGAGCAAGTAAAGATGTGCTCTTATCGACAGAGAAACGCCTTAAACACCCAATAATAATCAGAAAAATTTGATGCCACTCTAGAATTTCAACTCACCTTATGTGACAAATGTGTGACTGTTAACAAAACAATAAAATCATTTAAAACAAAAGTGCCAAGCATTACCCGGCCTCAATTCTAATTAAAGCACCAAATGCTGCCTGCTTATCAATCTCCAAAACATCCGCGGAATCGGCAGAAATATTCACTGACAACCCTCGCTCTACCAGCATTTTTTGCGTCGCAATCACATCTTTCGTCTGCAACACCAAGGCATACATCCCCTCATGATGATTTTGCAAAAATTCGGCGATGGCATTGGCAAATGGTCTAGAAGAATCATCGACAGACACCAATTCGATAGCCCCACCCGTTGCCGGGCGACAAATTGCTGACCGGACACCTCGCTCAGCATCAAGTTTTGTACTATCCATTGCCATATTAAACTGCGACCCGTAAACCTCGATGGCGTGTTCAATATCCTCCACTGCAATAATTACTCGACTGATGCCTGACACCCGAGGACCATCATGCTCGTCGACAGGCACCTCATGCTTGGCCACAAAGGAATTCACCGGGTAAACACGTATTAACACCCCATGAGTCGAACTTGGGTGCACATCTCGGCCAAAAGCACCGGGCATTAACGGCATCACATTGAGTCCACGCCGTATCAGTATTTTCGCCTCATCGTCAGGCACAGGGGCCTCGAGCATTAAGGCAAATAAGCCCTGACCACGGCGATCGAGAAATCCCTGCAAGCTTTTGCTCAAAGGGGTACTGGGGTCAACGGGAGACATTAGCTCAATATTACTGCCACCCTCCGGCACACACATACCCAGTGCTGCACCGTATTCAGGAAGACTACTTTTCGATAAATCAATAACGGGCATACCGAATTTATCTTTAAATAAACTGACAACAGCCGAGTAATCATGCACTGCAATGGCTATACGAGGCATACCGGTAATCATGGTTTTCTCCATCCAATTGTTATAAGTTGTTTAGGTGTAAATATATTTTTTGGGCAGCCGCAAAAAGCAAGCCAATCGCAACCGCGCTGGTCACATGGTAGACCGCCAATATAGCGTTTATTCTCAACCGGTTGCTCTACTTTCCCTTTCCTAAGTTTTCTCTCTTTGGGGCTTTAACTCTACGCTGCCTAGACAAAACCCAAGTAAATGATTAACAGTATTTTTTATAACAACCCTGCTTATATCAGCATTTCAGGTAAAAACCCCTCAACAAGCCCATGAACCACAAGGGGAAGCCGGACTTATAACACGCGTCTTAAATCAAGGGGGACATAGGAAAAAGTCACCAACCTCCTTTATAATAGGCTTTAATATCCCCGCTTTGAGCTCACATGGCAAATTCACTACTCGACCAACTACAAAAATCCGGCTTAGTCGACGACAAAAAGGTCAAACAGGCAGTCAAGGCGAAGCGCAAACAGGAGAAAATCCAGCGCAACAGCAGACAGACAACCATCGATGACACCAAATTGCAAGCGGCTCAGGTTAAAGCTGAGAAAGCGGCTAAAGACAAACAGCTGAACCAACAGCGCAATGAAAAGGCCCTGCGCAAAGCTTTCACCGCACAAATAAAGCAGTTAATTGAAATGAATGCTATTGAAGTAACAGGAGAGCAACCATTCAACTTTACGGATGGCAAACACATCAAACGTATCTACGTTGATACCGACCAGGTCGGGCGTTTGAGCCGGGGAGTGGTTGCCATTGTCAAACTGGGCGACAAGTACCTTATCGTGCCCAGCCCGGTTGCCGACAGAATTGCCGAGCGTGATCCTGAGCGCATTATTTTCAAAGCCGATAAAAACCCTGACGTCGTCGAAGACGATGATCCCTATGCGGATTATAAAATTCCCGACGATTTAATGTGGTAAGCATACCTCACACACCATGTTGATAATCACTCCACGGCTTAGCATCCCCCTTCACGAAGTGGAATTCACAGCGATTCGCGCGCAGGGCGCAGGCGGGCAAAACGTCAATAAAGTGTCTTCTGCCCTGCATCTGCGCTTTAACATCAAGGCCTCATCACTACCTGAAGCAATCAAAGAACGTCTACTTAATAACCGTGATAGTCGAGTAAATAAAGATGGCGTACTAGTGATTAAAGCCCAACAGTTTCGAACTCAGGAAAAGAACCGAACGGCGGCCTTAGAACGCCTACAATACTTTATTATTACAGGGGCTCAGGCACCCAAAATCCGGCGGCCCACCCGGCCCTCACGCAACTCTCAGCGCAAACGTATGGACAGTAAAACAAAACACGGCAGAACAAAATCCCTGAGAAAACCCATAAAATTCGACCACTAAAGAGTGCTCGCTACAAGTAACACTGTATTGATTCCGGGCCCTCAGCTCTTCAGACTTGCTCAGCCTCTCGCAGGCGCTCCTGGCGGTTTTGCTCTTCTGCCAGGGCCTCTTTAATCTCGAGTAGCACCGCATCAACATCAGCCAGCCCTGCTGCGTCCTCAAAGTCACCACTGAGCACCACATCTGGATGTAAACCCCCATCCTCGAAAAGCGCCCATATTTCTTTCGCATAATGGGTTTGTAGTACTTGAGGCGCGTACTGCCCGTAGTACTGGGTAATATTGTCGATATCGCGGGACAGCATCGCCTCGGCATTATTATTAGCGGCGGCGTCAACAGCCTGAGGTAAGTCGATAATTACGGGGCCGTATTCATCAACCAGTACATTGAATTCTGACAAATCACCATGCACAAGACCTGCACAGAGCATTAACATTACGTAATGCATCATCACTGAGTGATCTTCAAGAGCCTGATCTTCTGTCAGAGCCACATCATTGAGACGCGGTGCCACAGCACCCTCACCATCCGTCACCAGCTCCATAATCAGCACACCATCAAAGCAGCCATAGGCTTCTGGCACTCGAACCCCTGCCCTGGCTAAGCGATAGAGGGCATCAACTTCGGCGTTCTGCCAAACCTCTTCCTGCTGCTTGCGACCGAATTTGGAGCCTTTCTCTATAGCTCGCGCGCGGCGGCTGTTACGCACCTTGCGCCCTTCCTGATATTTCACTGCTTGCTTGAAGCTGCGTTTGGCCGCCTCCTTGTAGACCTTGGCACAGCGAATATGCTGACCACAACGCACGATAAACACGTCGGCCTCTTTGCCACTCATGAGCGAGGCAATGACTTCATCAACGATACCATCTTCAACCAAGGGTTTAATACGCTTCGGTATTTTCATGATGTTTTTATACCTCATTTTAGCATTTGAAGAAACGTCAACTCAGCTCACTGTAAGATCTTGTAAAGTAAAGCGAGAAAAGAAGAGCAGCACAGCGGAAAAACAGAAAAAGTTACCTCTGTTTTCTAAAAAAGTATTGAAAACACAGCGCCAAGATGTTAAAAACATGAAGGTTTTAATGCTTAAGTCAACAGACGAGCCCGGAGAAGGCCATGTTCTTTGCAGCCGATGAGTTTCGCCAGTTCATTGTTCGCGACACATTAAAGGCAATCGATGACTGGGCTCCCGCCCATGAAAACTTACTCCTCGGTACAGCAGCCCAAGAATCTCGCATGGAACTAAGCCTAAAAAGCGGCCGCTTACTAGGCATTTACCATATTTCACCCAATACCCACCGCACCGTGTGGGATAAATACCTTCTCCATCATCCCGAATTGGCGAGTCGAGTTCGCGGCCTAGCCGGTCAACACAGTTTTATCCACGACCCCCACAGCGAGCTAATCACCAACCTTAAATACACCACAGCTATAGCCTGGCTAATCTATCGCCGTGTTCCTTATGCCCTACCCGCAGATGACGATATACTAGGGCTGGCCAGATATTGGCATAGCCACTTTCGCGTGAAGCCCTCTGGGCAAGTAGCAGACTTTGTCGCCAGATATCAGTACCACATACTCGGCAAACAAGAGTTCGCCGCCTGAAACCGACTGTTCGCAATTAACTTTTTGTCGCAACCCATAACAACAAAGACTAGTTACTCAGCAAAAAAGCGCGAGCTGCACCAATAACAGCTCGCGCTTCTTTACTTAACACGTTTAACAAACCAGCAAGCACGAAAGACTTAGCTGGTGAAGCTAGGCATCAAGTAGTAATAAAAGCGTCACCAATATTTTCTTTCATCGTATCGATTAGCTCAACGTAACGCTTGAAGCCACCATTGTAAGTACCATCTTGGCGGCGATTATCTTCACCCTCAAAATTATAGTAACCCGGCGTACACTCTTTATTGCGATCTGTTTTACCGCGGTGGTTAATCACCTCTTGCACCCACCACTCCTCAATTTCAGGCGTGATATCGATAGACTTGCAATTATTTTTACGGGCATAGTCAATACAATCGGCAATACGCCTACCCTGCACTTGTAAAACATCGGTAATATTAAATTGAAAGGAAGCTTGATAACCGGCCATGATAAACATATTGGGGTAACCGGCTGACTGAATGCCAAACAAGGTTCTAATGCCATCCTTGTATTTTTCATTAATCTCTAGACCGTCTTTACCAATAATTTGATTGTAAATACCAGTCTTCTGCACCTCAAAACCGGTAGCGTAAATGATCAAATCAACGTCGTACTCTTTACCTTCAAAAACAGGGCCGTTTTCTGTAATTTCGTGAATACCCTTACCGTGGGTATCAACCAGATGAACATTTGGACGGTTGAAAGAAGGCAGGTACTCATCGTGGAAACAAGGGCGTTTACACATAAACATATACCAAGGCTTCAAGGCATCGGCCGTTGACTTATCATCAACAATTTCATCGATGCGCTGATGAATCCACATCATGTAATCGATATTAGCATTTTCCTGCTTCTGAATGCGCTCTTCCTTACTCATAGCTTCGCGCGCTTTCTTCTGCTCTTCTGTCATCACCGGCCCGTCAATAGTCCGTTGGCGACGTTTGGCCTGCCAACCCGGCTGCAACTTACGCGCCCAATTGGGGTCAGTTGGCCAGTCATTGCGGATATCGATAGACGAAGGTGTGCGCTGAATGACATACAATTCTTTCGCCATCTTTGCCAATTGGGGTACAGCCTGAACCGCCGTTGCACCGGTGCCAATAATAGCCACACGCTTGTCTTTCAAATTCTCCAGGTCTTTACCGGTGTACTCATAATCCCAACGCGAGGTATGAAAAGAATGCCCTTTGAAACGCTCTATGCCTTTAATTTTAGCCAACTTAGGTTTGGACATGGGGCCATTGGCGCAAATTACAAACTTGGCTTTCATGTGATCGCCACGATCGGTCTTCACATGCCACAAATTTTCTTCTTCATTCCAAACAGTAGATGTCACAGTGGTCTGGAAAACTGCGAGATCGTAAAGATCATATTTCTTAGCGATCGCTTGGCAGTGTTCATAAATTTCTGGTGCCTTGGCATAACGGTCCTTGGGCACATAGTCCATCTCATCAAGCAGCGGCAAATAGTCGTATGAGACCACATCACACGCTGCACCCGGGTAGCGATTCCAGTACCAGGTACCACCAACGTCGGCACCGCGCTCGACGATACGGATGCTTTCTACACCGATATTACGCAGCTGCGATGTTGTTAGCAGGGCAGAAAAACCGCCACCAATAAACAGCACCTCAACCGTATCAGTCAAGGCATCACGCTCTTTAACATCACGGTTGTAGGTATCTTCGCCGAAATGAGCTAAATCGCCATCCAAATTTGAGTTAAATTGTCCGGTACCTTCAGGGCGGTAATTCAAGCGTAAATCACGCTCTTCGGCAAACTTTGCCTTTATAGCATCGTAGTAAGACTGTGGGTGCTTGCCCTCACCAGCCCCTGGTTCAAAGGAACTGAGCTGGGCAACGCCATCAGCACCTGACTTTTGTTTCGATTTGGCCATCGTAAAACTACCTCAAGATTAATAAACAGGGTTCATAAATGCTAAAAACAAGCCTTCACGCCGAGAGAAACACTGGGGGGCAAACCCCATTGCCAAGCGTTAGAAGGATAGGTTTAGATTAAAAATTTGAACTCGAGATTATGACGCGACGACTACACCAAGGTCAATGGTGCAATTGACTAACACCTCTTTGCGGGTGTCGGTTGAAGACTCCCTAGGCAATGTTCCGATAATTCCTCCGTACAAGGGCATCAAGACTGTAATCTATGATTATATTAATACAATACCTGACCAAGAAACCGTTGATAAACGCACAATTGATCTGGATCAACGCCCACTCGTTCGAGCATTGTCCAAGCCCAAAGCCGTGTTTATTATCGTCATTCAAGTCATTAACCAGCAGAGCTAACAGCACTATTGCATTAGTAATGCTAGACAACGATGGAGACAAAATATGAGCGGATCAAATACTGGCCAACTGTTCGGCCGAATGAACTTGGACGGGAATGTCACTCTAGAAGATGCAAACGGTTCCGTTGTGACCAGTATCGACGCTGACATTCAACCTGTCGGTAGCAACCTTGCCGCTCGTGAGAAACACCCCGATGGCATTACCTTGACACGCTCAGATGCAGCCAAACTCGGTGTCGTCCTCGAAGGTATGTAAAGAGAATAGCCGTCCCAAACAAAGAGTCCTTTAACGAACTTCTAGTTTTCGAAAGCTAACCACAGCCATTAGTATCATCAAATTGCATAGGAGTGCTGTCAAA
This sequence comes from Porticoccaceae bacterium, assembly GCA_041622675.1. GTDB lineage: Bacteria > Pseudomonadota > Gammaproteobacteria > Pseudomonadales > Porticoccaceae > Reddybacter. The sequence continues at coordinate 40,168 of JBFJYH010000001.1, read as the reverse complement.
ATAGAGGAAAATAAGCCAGCGCATTGTGTACTACAACCCTGTCACAAATACTCAAGCTAATCCCGGAGTATTAATTAAAGCCCTTGCTTAGCAACATTATTCTGGGCAGACCGTTTATACAGCTTCCAGCTGCTCATCTCTTAGCACATTAAAGATCCCTCAATTGGCTGTTAGAATCAGTTTGAGCGACAGTAAGGGTTGGTACCTTTCGGGGTTTTCCTGGGTTAATTTCCCACTACCAAAGGTGCTGTGAAATTGTATGCGTTTAAATCTTTAGGTTATTAACCACAATTTGTGAACCTCTGCGCATGAAAAAACATCGACTTCAAGCCTCCACAATATTGAGGCTAACTCAGGTGTGTTCATTTTAAAACTGTCGAAACGCGAGGTACTAGGTGTTTTTATGGAACAATGCCAAACTGACGACTGAGGTGATTGCTAAAACACATTATCAGATGGCTAATTACCCGACCCCATCAAATACACTGCCTCTGGAGAGAAGGAGAACAGCCGTGACCGGATGTGGTTTATCCAACGAGCAGTCAGCAGGGTACCGATCGCTTTGAAACCACCTCTTGTTCAAATCGGAAGAGGCATACTCGGATATCAAGCTTTTGTCGGCAAATCAGTTCTAATAACAAATAGCATTGAAGAGCAATCTCTCATCGCATCCACAGAAAGAAAGCGTTCACTAATAATATAATAAGGAGGCAGCAAATGCCCGATAAGCATATGACCCTTGAAATCTCCGACGGCGTTGGTCTTATCACTCTAAACCGTCCCGAAGAAGGCAATCCGGTGGTACACGGCATGGTCGAAGAACTACTCGACAAAGCGATCACCTGCGACAAAGACCCCGCCGTTCGCGCCGTGGTACTCACCGGCAGGGGCCGGATGTTCTGTGTTGGTGGCGGTCTGAAAAACTTCGCCGAACAAGGTGACAGCATCACCCGACACTTGAAGCTCGTCACTCAACTATTTCACGGCGCTATATCCAAGTTTAATCGCATGGCTCCACCGGTAATTGCCGCTATTAACGGCACCGCTGCGGGTGGCGGCTTGAGCTTGGCGTTAACGACCGATCTGGCGATATCGGCTGAGTCGGCCAAGTTCACCATGGCCTACACCAATGCGGGGCTAGCGCCCGATGGTAGCTCCAGCTTTTACTTGGCAAAAATGGTGGGTATGCGTCGCGCCAAAGAAATGGTTCTGCTCAATACCGTACTTAGTGCAGAACAGGCCCTCGACTGGGGTTTGATTAACCAAGTGGTGCCCGATGATGAGCTAATGACATGTGCTATGGCAATGGCCCGTAAGCTAGCCCAAGGCTCTCTGACGGCCTACGGTGAATCGAAAAAACTGATGCTTGCCGGTGCCACTGAAAGTCTTGAATCACAAATGGAGCTGGAGGGTCGAGCCATCTCATCGCTCGCTGGCAGCCCCGATGGGCAGGAAGGAGTCGGTGCTTTTATCGACAAGCGCAAACCCCTGTTCAAACATTAACAGCTGAAGAAAGTTATAACGAAATAGAGTTATAGCAATTCACGATGCGTACTCGGGTAATGCTTAGACTTATACCACTGACCCCACAGCTTACAGTGGGGCCAGTAAAACTGGCATCATCCGTAGCCATAATATTGCAAGGCCAAGCTAGCATCAGACCACCGGTAATACATTTACATTGCACCGCTGCTATTGTCGGCTTGGGAGTATTCCTCCAACGGTCCCATGCTTTCTGCAACCCCGTGCGCCTAGGTCGTGGCCGGAAGAAAAGTGCCTCCAAACAGTCCCTTTCATTAGCGACGAGAGTAGTGACCAGAATATCATCGTCATGTGCGCCACGGTCAAAGGCCGCCTTGAACTTATAGAGAAATTACGTGCCTTGAGAATGAGACGTATCTGGCCGGTTAAGTACGGTGAGGACAACACCGTCTCGGGGAGGGCATAAATACTGTAGCTCACAGCTGATTTTTTAGTCTCTTTAACGAACTGTTGGTAAAAATTGATAAATTATTACTCAATTTTGTCCTTGGTTTTATTGTCAAAATCACTCCCATTGTGTCGCTCATGGAGTTGGTCCTCTAATGGCCCCCAAGTGCAATTCACCATTCTGCCACGCTGCACGGCTTTTCTTGCAGCCACCTTTTCCGCCCATCGTTTAAGATGACGATACGTATCGGTACTAAGAAACTCAGAAGCATCATAGATGCCATCGACCATCAATAGGCCATACCAGGGCCAAATAGCAATATCGGCAATCGTGTATTCATCACCGCACATGTATTGTTTGTCCGCCAAATGACGGTCGAGCACATCCAGCTGGCGCTTGACTTCCATCGCATAGCGGTCGATGCAGTATTCAATTTTAATCGGGGCATAGGCATAAAAGTGGCCAAAACCACCACCTAGATAAGGAGCGCTGCCCATTTGCCAGAACAACCACGATAGACATTCGGTTCGTCTTGCTGAATCAGAGGGTAATAGCGCATCGAACTTTTCTGCTAAGTACAGCAACATGGCACCAGACTCAAAAACCCGAATGGGCGGCGTTGCACTTTGATCACGCATTGCCGGGATTTTAGAGTTTGGGTTGACCTCGACAAAACCACTGCCAAATTGCTCCCCCTCACTGATATCAATTAAATAGGCATCGTATTCCGCCCCACTTTTACCCAGAGCCAGTAGCTCTTCTAACATCACGGTGACCTTCACTCCGTTGGGCGTACCCAGTGAGTAAAGTTGTATCGGGTGTTGACCTATTGGTAGCGGCTTTTCATGGGTTGCCCCGGCTATGGGCCGATTAATACTCGCCCAACGGCCACCACTTTCGGCATCCCAGGTCCACACCTTTGGTGGTGAATAGCCTGATGGTTGATTATTTTTAGTGTCGTTCAATCCCGATTGATCCATTGCTTCTCATCCCAGTAACGATTAAATTATCTAGCCTATCAATCAGCTTAGCTTTGTTTGCAAGCTGTCACCAGCAACGCGGCCGCACTCATACTCACGCCATCAGCGTTGACATAGGGTTTAAGCAACTCAAGCATATCAAGAGCAATTCGCGCCCGAGTTTCTTCATCAGCATCGGCGTTATTGATGGCACCGCCGGACGGCGCAAGTTGCATTAGAAAATTCAAAGCCTCATCCACGTTCTCACCCAATATCAGGGGCGTTTGAAATGATTTTGCAGAAATATTCGCAAAACCCGCGGCACGGAGAATGTCATTCACACGGGACGCTTCACCTAACGAGAAAGGGCCCGGCTCATCATTGCCCGGCGGTGCAGGCAAAGTCAGGTGTTTAGCGACAACCTGCAGTGGCAAGCCCACCCAGATATTTTGATCCCGTGGTGCCCAGCAAATAAATGCCAGTCGTCCACTGGGCTTTAAAGATGCGTAAATATTTTTAAAGGCAGCAACAGGGTCGTCAAAGAACATCACGCCGAAGCGGGAAAAGACCAGATCATAGTAGTCAAGCGAAAAGGTATTGACCTGTGCATCGGCACACGTAAAGGAAACATTGGTAACAGCTTTCTCTCGCGCTTTTTTTTCTGCCGCTTCAACCATAGCTATGGAAATATCGACCCCATGCACCTGCCCTTTAGGCCCAACTTTTTGCGCTAATTCAATGGTGGTTTCACCACAACCAAAACCGATATCGAGAATACGTTGCCCCGGACTAATCTCACCAGCGTCAATTGCCTGGCAGCCAAAGACTTTAAGGCTGGACTCGAGCCTGGCCTCATGACTCACCCAGTTTTCTCCACCATTGCCATTCCAGAATTCTGCCATTGCCGCATTGGGTTGATCTGTCATTATTTTATACCCTCAAAATGATTAGGTTTTACACGGCATCAATTCTACCTTGAGAAATGGACGTTACAATCATGGTTCGTCCATACACCAGAACACCGACAGGCCATGAGTGATAGTAACAATGAAATTAATTACGGCCCACTTCAACCGTTGATTGGTTGCTGGGAGGGCAAAAAGGGAATTGACCTTGCCCCTAAACCCAGTGGTGAAGAGAGTACTTCCTATTGCGAAACATTAATTTTTGAAGAGGCCGGCAAGGTCAGCAATACCGGAACGCAAATTCTGGCGGTATTGCGGTATCACCAGGTTGTGAAAAAGCTCGGCGATGATTCAGTATTTCACGATGAAACAGGGTACTTGATGTGGGCTGGGGAAGAGAAAATCATCATGCACTCCCTGTTCGCGCCCCGAGCCGTAGGTATTCTGGCAGGCGGCACTTACACCTCAGATGCAAAATCTCAAACCAGTACTGAGCTACAGGTTGCCGCAAAAACTGACGACCCCGACTGGTCGATTGTCCAGTCGTCCTTTATGCGCGACAACACTAAGACGATCGCCTTTGAGCAGCGGATAAACGTCGACGCCACCTCATTGCGTTACAAAGAGACAAGCGTACTTGATATCTACGGCAAAATTTTCAATCACACCGATGAAAACACCTTAAGCCGTTGCAGAAGTTAAGCGCTTGAAATAAAGAACCGGAATATTGATTTATACCAATGATGTGGCCCGCCCTTTCTCGGGCGCTGGCATTTTTAACAGCTCTCCAACAATCGTTAGCCAATCATCTGAAATAGAACGGCACTATATATTAAGCCGATGACATATTAAGCCCACGATTCATTAAACGCACTTTGCATTAGTCGCAATCAATGCGGTGATGCAAACGCGGATCACGAAAACCATACCAGGCCACCAAAGCGGCCAATAGACACAAGCCCGAGGCAACGGTAAAAATGTGTGACGCCCCTTGCTCCCAGAAATGACCGGCTAGATAAGAGCCGCTAGCACCACCGATACCAAAACTAATCGCCCCGTACAGCGCCTGGCCACCGGCCTGTGTGCCACCCTGAAACAATCGGCGAATAGACTCTATAGAAGCTGCATGGAAGGTGCCAAACGTAAATGCATGCAAACATTGGGCGAATATCAACACCCACAACCATTCACCGCCATTGCCGATCATGTACCAACGCAATGCTGCCAGAAGCAGGCTGGCGATAAGCACAAAGCGCACACCGAGTTTAAGTAACAGCGTATGCATCACCATAAAGATCAACACCTCTGCAACCACGCCAATGGACCATAAAAAACCAATTGCTGTGCGAGAAAAACCTAGCTCTTCAAGATAAATACTGAAAAAACTGTAATAAGCGCCATGGGCCATTTGTAGTAATGTGCCAGCGATTAAAAAAGCAATCACCGTTGGCTGGCGCACTACCTGCCAAAGGCTTTCGCGCTTGTGCTCGCGCACCTCTTCATTTGAGGGGGGAATTAATAAACTACTGATAAATATGCAGGCCAAAAGACCAATACCCACCCAGGGGAAAAACGCAATATCAATGTGTTCAAAATAATAGCCGCCACCGAGAACGGCGAGAATAAAACCAATCGAGCCCCATACCCTCACCAGACTATAACGCTCGGGTTTATCCTGCAAAAAGCCCAGGGTGATCACTTCAAACTGGGGCAATATGGCATTCCAGAAAAAACTATAGCCACCAATGACAATAGCCAGCCAATAAAAGCTCTGGTTGATGGTGATACCTAAAAAGCATAATAAACCGAGAAAAGAGCCGAGACGAAGAATCGCCAAACGACGGCCGCTAACGTCCCCAAGCCAGGCCCATAGGTTGGGCGCGATCAATTTGGTGATCATTGGCACAGCTAAGAGCAACCCTATTCGCTCCGGCGTAAAACCTAAGTGTTGCAAATACAACGGCCAGTAGGGATACATGCCACCCAGCAGGGCAAAATAGAAAAAGTAAAACCCGGAGAGTCGCCAATACGGTAATGTTAAATTATTTTTCTCGGATAACAATTACTCGCAAACCCCAGAGTCAACTTCAGGCGGCAATGGCTTGAGTTGGCTGTCGACATTTCCGTTCTGTCCACGATGGCGCAGCACATGATCGATCAGCACTAGGGCCAACATGGCTTCGGCGATCGGTGTCGCGCGAATACCGACACAGGGATCATGGCGTCCAGTGGTTGATACTTCAACTGATTCACCACGAATATTCACCGACTGGCCCGGTAGGCGAATGCTTGAGGTTGGCTTTAAGGCGAGGTGAGCGACAATACGCTGGCCAGTGGCAATGCCGCCGACAATGCCCCCGGCATGATTCGACAAAAAGCCCTGGGGGCACATCTCATCGCGATGTTCGGTGCCTTTTTGTTCAACGCTGGCAAAACCATCACCGATTTCAACACCTTTCACTGCATTAATGCCCATTAAGGCACCGGCAATATCGGCATCGAGGCGGTCAAATACTGGCTCGCCCAGGCCCGGCGCAACGCCTTCGGCGACGACCGTGAGTTTGGCGCCAATAGAGTTCCCTTCTTTAGACAAGGCCTGCATATAAGCCGCCATTTCTTCGACTTTGCCGGCATCTGGGCAAAAGAAGGGGTTATTATCAATTTCATTCCAATCGACGCTATCAATGCTGATAGGGCCAAGTTGACTTAAGTAGCCGCGTACGCGAATGCCCAGAGTTTCGGCCAGATACTTTTTGGCCACGCCACCGGCGGCGACACGCATGGCTGTTTCGCGGGCCGATGAGCGACCCCCACCACGATAGTCACGCACGCCGTATTTCTGGAAATAACTGTAGTCGGCATGGGCCGGGCGGAACATGTCTTTAATATCGCCGTAATCTTTCGAGCGTTGATCGGTATTTTCAATCAGCAGCCCTATTGAGGTACCTGTGGTCTTACCCTCAAAAACACCAGAGAGTATGCGCACCTGATCGGCCTCACGGCGCTGGGTGGTATAGCGCGACTGCCCCGGTTTGCGACGGTCTAGATCAACCTGTAAATCCGCTTCGCACAGTGCCAACCCTGGGGGGCAGCCATCAATAATGCAGCCCAGAGCAGGCCCGTGACTCTCGCCAAAAGTGGTCACGGTAAACAGTTTTCCAAAAGTATTGCCCGGCAAAGGTGACTCCCATTATTCAGTGCGTGAAAATTGCGCCGCTATTATAAACCCAGCGCCTACAAAAATGGGCTAAGGCTTAGGCAAAATCTGCTGCGTGGGCAAGTAGCTCTGCACGGGTAAGGACAAAAACGCCGTAACCACCTCGCTCAAACTCTAACCAAGTAAAGGGCACATCGGGGAAGGCCCTCTCCAGATGCACCGCGCTATTGCCCACCTCAACCACAAGTACACCGTTGTCGAGTAAGTGATCAGCCGCCTCACGCAACAGGCGCCGGGTAAAGTCGAGGCCATCAGCGCCTGATTCAAGAGCCAGAGCGGGTTCACAATGGTACTCCGGAGGCATCGCTCCATAGTCAGGGGCATCAACATAGGGTGGATTGGAGACGATAAGATCAAAGCGTTGCGCAATATCGGCAAATAGGTCGGACTTAACAGTTCTCACGCGCGAAGTCAAACTGTGTTGTTCGATATTTTCACCAGCCACCACCAGGGCATCGGCAGAGATATCGCTCAACACCACTTGGGCGTCAGGAAAAGCATAGGCACAGCCAATACCAATACAGCCACCGCCCGTACACAAGTCGAGAATCGTCGCCGGTTCACCCGCTAACCAGGGTGAAAACCCCACCTCTATTAACTCGGCAATGGGCGAGCGCGGAATCAGTACTCTCTCGTCAACCTTGAATTTAAGCCCAGCAAACCAGGCCTCCCCGGTCAAATAAGGCACCGGTATGCGGCCCTCGATACGGCGTATAAACAGCGCTAATATCGCCCTGCCTTCGCCCGGTGTCAGTCGCGCATCGAGTATTTGTTCACGCCCCTGCTGCCCCAAATGCAGGGCATGGAGGACGAGAGCCAACGCATCATCCCAGGCGTTGTCACTACCATGGCCGAAATACAGTTGGGCCTCGTTAAAACGGCTAGTGCCAAAGCGAATATAGTCGCGAACGGTGTGTAAGTGGTCGACAATTTCTGGGGTGATTTTTACAGTCATATTCGCTGTCATAATTGATGATGTTTTCACGTTGTGGGTTTACGTTAAAGTTGTGGGTTTACGTTAAAAAAGAGATGGCAACAACCATCGCTGTAATTTCTCGGATGCGACCATTATAATCAACTCATCGAAAAAATTTGGTCTCGCCAGCGCGATTAACCCCTTACTTAATAGCACTTTTATTCAAGTTCTTTTTCACAGATCTTCAAGACATGGAAAAAGGGTGGCCAGCTAATCATAATGAAAAACTTACCTTTGAGATCGGACAGAATTATGGAAGAGCAATACGCCAAAATTATAGAGGCCATCGGCGAAGACCTAAACCGCCCTGGTTTGGTAGATACACCCAAACGCGCCGCAAAAGCCTTTCAGTTTCTTACTGAAGGCTACCATCTCGATCTTGATGAAGTGGTCAACGACGCCCTCTTTCCCAGTGATTCCAGTGAAATGGTTATCGTTAAAGACATTGAGTTGTATTCTCTTTGTGAACACCATTTGCTGCCCTTTGTCGGGGTTTGTCACGTCGCTTATATTCCCGACGGCAAAGTAGTTGGCCTGTCAAAAATTGCCCGCATTGTTGATATGTACGCTCGGCGACTGCAAATACAGGAAAATCTTGCCACTCAAATCGCCAATACCATTGAACAGATAACCGGCGCTCTGGGCGTTGGGGTCATTATTGAAGCCAAGCATATGTGCATGATGATGCGCGGTGTCGAGAAACAAAATTCAAGCATGAAGACCTCGGCCATGCTCGGCGCCTTCCGTAGTAATCAAACCACCCGCAGCGAGTTTTTGTCTTTAATACAGTAGCAGCTCTCTCACCTAAAATACTCAGAGTACGCGTTTGATAGATTCTTCAACAACCGTTTTAACGCGTATTACTCTGACAAAGGTTCCTTAAGGAATTTTCCAGCAGCTGCCAGGCATTGTTCAGCAAGCGCGGCTGAGCGGCCGCCGTAGGGTGTAGACCATCAACCTGTATTAAATCAGCCTGACCCGCCACACCTTGCAGAAAAAAGGTTTGAAACAGCACTGACTCATCTTCAGCCACCTCTGCCATGGCCTGTTCGAAGAGTCGAACATAAGCCGCGCCGAGATTGGGGGGTATCAGCATTCCCAGCACGGCAACTTGTGCCCCAGCCCCTTCGCCAAGCGCAATCATTTGCTGTAGGTTTTTGAGCATTTGTCGAGGCGACAAACCACGCAGACCGTCATTCCCGCCTAATTCAATAACTAACAAGCTGGGCTTATGAGCAGCCAGTAAACCCGGCAAGCGTGCTAAACCACCTGCGGTAGTCTCGCCGCTGACCGATGCATTGATAATGTCGAGCATGGGACACTGAGGGGCGATGCGTTTTTCTAGCAACGCGACCCAACCATCGTGCTTGTCTATTCCATAGGCTGCACTGATACTATCCCCCAAGACGAGCACCGCTTTAGAGCCACCTAAAGGCTGATACTCGCTGGCGACTAGTGAAGTTGAACCGTACAAAAACCCCCATAACAAGACAATTTTTACCAGGAACCGACAAGCCATGAATAAACCCTCTACGTCTGCCGCCCTCTCGCCTGACCTTGGGCAGGCAGTTGCCCTGCTCAAGGTCAGCAAGCTTGCCAAGCGCGTACAGGGACCGGAGGGTGAACTCACTCTTCTAGAAGGCATCGATTTTACCCTATCTGCCGGGGAAAGCCTCGCCATTACGGGGCCCTCTGGCAGTGGCAAAACAACGTTACTGGGGCTGCTCGCCGGACTCGACACGCCCTCAGCAGGCGAAATATACCTCAATGGTCGTGCTTTTAGCACACTTAACGAAGATCAACGAGCCAAACACCGGGCCACAACCTGCGCTTTTGTGTTTCAGGAATTTCACCTTGTGACCGATATGAACGTACTAGAAAACGTCATGTTACCGCTAGAATTAGCGGGGCAGGAAAAGCCTGCTGCCACCGCCAAAAAATGGCTTGAGCAAGTGGGGCTATCACATCGCATCGACCATTTCCCCGCAACGTTGTCCGGTGGCGAACAACAGCGCGTCGCTCTGGCCCGTGCCTTCGCGGTGCAGCCGCGCCTACTCTTTGCCGACGAACCCACCGGTAGTCTCGACCACGCCAATGGCAAACGGGTGATTGACCTTTTATTTGAATTGAATCAACACAGTGGCGCCGCATTGGTTCTGGTCACCCACGATCCTCAACTCGCCAATCGCTGTCAGCACCACCTTGAGCTACAAGAGGGAAGAATGACTCATCAAGCCTTGGTTGAAGAAAAACCTGATGACAAATCAACCGTCGAAACCTCCTCTCATCAAGTCCACCCATCATGAATAAACTCCTTCGCCCCTGGCGCGATCACAGTTTTCAATTATTAAGCCTAGCGCTGGCCATCGCCGCCTTTGCTTTAAGTGCCGCTATATTTCTGCGGGCCGAGCTGGAACAGCGTTTCAACATAAATACTGCTGAAGCTCTGGGAGGTGATCTCGTTCTTGCAGGCAGTCGCGCGCCAGAGCCTCGGCAGCTCACCAAAATGGAGGGCTTTTCGATAGCGCAAATTATCGACTTCTCCAGCGTGTTGGTGCACAACGATGCTCTGCTACTGGTCAGCGCCCGTGCCGTTGACTCGGCCTACCCTCTCTACGGACAAATACAGCTCGCCAAAAGCCGCTTTGGCGACGAATACCTTCGAAAGCAGGGCCCCGCTCTCGGTCATATCTGGGTGGCTGATCAGGTACTCGACCGCTTAAACATACGCGTTGGCGCAATGATTACTGTCGGTAATAAGCCGCTAAAAATCAGCGCTGTTATTCGGCAACTGCCCGACCAAAACGCCGGCTTTTACAGCATGAACCCGCGTATTGTTATCAATAGCGACGATCTTGAGGCCACAGGTGTTATGGGCCCAGGCACTCGCATTCGCCAACAAAGTGTGGTCGGCGGCGATTTTGAGGCCATCAAAAAACTCAGCCTTGAACTCGACAAGCACTTGCGCCCCGACCAAACACTTGAAACTGTTAACGATGCCGCACTGCGTAGCCTGGGGCCCCTACGCCAACTCAGTCTTTGGGCCAACCTAGTGGTGCTACTCATCAGCCTGCTCTGCGGTGCCGCCATTTATCTGGCGACATCACAGCGGGTGCGCAGTCGAGAAAAACTGGCAGGTTTATTACGCAGCTTTGGCGCCACTCGCTATCAAGTCGCAACACGTCTATTGGGCTGGGAATTTCTCGCTGTTCTGCCAGCTGTCGTGATCGCCAGCACATTGGGTGGCGCACTGATTGTGACCACGATGGGCAACCAGGGAGCCGACATTGGCAAAGCCTATGTAAGCGCGGCCAGCCCGCTCGAATGGCTCATCGCCCTGCTCGCCCCCCTACTGCTGTGGCTGGCCTTTGCTCTGCCCCGACTCAGCACTTTAGTCCGCATTCCCGCCATTGAGGTATTACGCCAGCGCCAGCAAAGTCATTTGCTAAGCACGAATATTGAATTACTCGCCGCTCTTAGCGCACCCGTATTACTGGCAGGTTTACTCACCGATTCTTTGGCTGAACTCGGCAAAGTGCTCGGCTTAATTGCCGCCCTTGGCGTACTGTTACCCGCACTGTTATGGCCTTTAATCAAAGGGCTCGACCTGCTCAGCACACGCTTACCCCTTGCTGCCCGCCTGGCGATTCGTCGCCTTAGCCGTCGCCCGGCGCTAACGTTACCGCTACTGGTGTCACTCACATTGGCCATGACCGTGCTAACGCTGGCAGGGCAAACGGGCTCCCAATTACTCAACGATTGGCGTACTCGCCTGCCTGAAAAGGCCCCCAACCACTTTGTTCTCAACCTGTTTGAACGTGATATGCCAGCTTTCGAGCAATGGCTTGGCCAGCATAACGCCCTAGCCCAACCCCTCTATCCCGTGGTTCGCGGTCGTCTTAGCCGTATTAATGACGTGCCTGTAAAAGAAGCCATTACCAAGGAAAAGACATCCGGGCACCGGCATTTACATAGGGACCTGGTGCTAACCGAGGCCAACGCATTGCCCGACAGTAATCGTATTATCAATGGCCAATGGCATGGCGATAAAGGGTTTAATTTAAGCCAAAAATCAGCTATTCAGAGTGTTTCCGTCGAGCAAGAAATTGCCGACAACCTCGGTTTAAACGTGGGTGATAATCTCGAATTTGTCACCAGCCGAGGCGTCCTCAAAGCGACCATTAGCAGCCTGCGCGAAGTGGACTGGAACAGTTTTGAACCCAACTTTTATTTTATTTTTAAGCGTGGTGAATTCGCCACACAGGATGTCACCTGGATCACCAGCTTCTGGTTGCCCGAGGGCGATGGTGCCCGTCTTGCCAAGCTACTACACGACCTGCCCCACATTACTTTACTCGATGTTAAAACCCTGCTCGACAAAGCTCAGGCAATTATTGCTCAGGCCAGTCAAGCCAGCGCATTGCTCGGCGCCTTACTGATGTTTTCAGCACTGCTGGTGTTGGCCGCTGGCCTACTCAGCGGCCAACACCAACGGAGCCGCGATAATGCCCTGCTGCGAGCACTCGGCGGCAAAGAAACATTGGTCAAAGGCATTCTCTGGATAGAGTTTCTCTGCCTCAGCGCCAGTGCAGCCCTCGGGGCAACAGCTATATCACTGCTCGCTCTCTACCCCTTAAATGACAGGTTATTTCAGCAAGGCATGAGTATTTCAAGCTGGCAGTCCCTGCCGTTTGCGCTCGCTTTATTCGTCACCCTTTGCGGCTTATTAGCCAGTCGTAGAGCGCTACAACAACCTGCTTTGAGCTTATTGCGCCATCATCAAACATAAGACTAAGGGATAATCAGGAACCTTGGAGCTGACCAAAATGAGTCCACATCGCTCAATTTAAAGTTCGACAAACACCTCATCGTTGTCAATATGCACAGGATAGGTCTTTAATTGTTTTTCCCCTCTCACTACGTTCAATAATTGAACCCCAGGTGGGAAACAGGCCCACTCCTTAACATCCCCACTTTTGACACAGAACTTGGCGCGATGAATAGGGCACTGTAATACATCACCATCGAGCAACTGGCCCTTTCCCAGAGACATACGCATATGAGGACAACTCCCCTCAGTCGCATAAAACCCACTATCGAGATGAAAGACAATCACTTTATTGCCCTCCACCTTTGTCACTTTGCGTTCACCCGGTGGAATATCGTTAACGTGTCCAACACTGTATTTAGGCATACTATTCCCCTTTATTTATTATTAATCTTTTTAATAAAGTATGTCGTGCTAGCCCTACTATTACAAGCATCAGAGCGGTAACGATATCACCCTCGTTTTTTGTCATCAAAAAACCTTGTTTTAGCACTTGCGATAACTAATTCGAAATCATCGACAACGGCTTATATCTACCCTGACCCAAACCTGTGAGTTACTACAAGCCCCTGCTTTCGGTTGACATCATCTGCGCATCTTGCCAGCCTTGCGCATCAGAAAAAGACTGTTCATAAGAGGAAACCATGAACCAACATGCCGATAGTAAAAATCAACCCGAAAATGAGGGTGGAGCCTATCACCACACGGAGGCTGAAAACTTGCCATCCCACTCCCATCACGACGAAGAAATTCTAAGTGAAATTGATGTTCAGGCCTACTGGCGGGCCAACGTTAAAGTGCTTGTGGTATTACTCAGCAGTTGGGCTTTTGTCTCATTTGGCTGTGGCGTACTCTTTAGCGACTGGCTCGATCAGTTCACTATTGGAGGCTTTCCCCTCGGCTTTTGGTTCACCCAACAGGGCACCATGCTCTGCTTCGTCGCCATTATTTTTATCTACCATATTTGGATGAAAAAAATCGAACGCGCCCACGGTGTCGATGACGACGAAAACAGTGTCGAAAATCAACCAGTACACCAGAGTGACTCGAGGGACCAATCATGAGCGCACAAACACTGAGTTTTATTTTCGTCGGTCTCTCCTTCGCACTGTATATCGGCATTGCTATTTGGTCGCGGGTTGGCTCCACCAAAGAGTTCTACGTCGCTGGTGGCGGTGTTCACCCCGTTGTGAATGGCATGGCGACCGCCGCCGACTGGATGAGCGCCGCATCGTTTTTATCGGTTGCCGGCATACTCGCCTTTACCGGGCGTGACGGCGCCGTTTACCTGATGGGCTGGACCGGAGGCTATGTACTTCTCGCTCTGTTATTAGCGCCTTATTTACGTAAATTTGGCCGTTTTACGGTGCCCGAATTTATTGGTGATCGCTACTACTCGAAGCTCGCTCGCGTGGTCGCTGTCATCTGTTTGATTTTCATCTCTTTTACCTATATTGCCGGACAAATGCGCGGCGTCGGCATCGTCTTTTCACGCTTTTTGGAAGTCGATATTAATACCGGTGTGGTGATTGGCATGGCCATTGTTTTTTGTTATGCCGTGCTGGGTGGCATGAAAGGTATTACCTATACTCAGGTCGCTCAGTACTGCGTATTGATTTTTGCCTTTATGGTACCGGCTATTTTTATGTCTATTATGTGGACCGACAACCCCGTTCCCCAGCTTGGTCTGGGAGACAAACTCAATGACGGCTCAGGCTTGAGCGTGCTGCAAAAACTCGACCAGGTAACCACCGAATTAGGTTTTAACACCTACACAGTGGGCACGCGCAGCACCATTGACACACTGGCCATTGCCGCTGCATTAATGATTGGCACTGCCGGGCTACCCCACGTTATCGTACGATTTTTTACGGTGCCCAAGGTATCAGATGCCCGGAAATCGGCGGGCTATGCTCTGGCCTTTATTTGCATCATGTACACCACCATACCCGCCGTGGCCGCATTTTCACGCTTAAACCTTACCGAAAGTGTTAACGAGGTCGCCTACAGCGAAGCCCCAGCCTGGATCGAAAAATGGGAGAACACCGGCCTTATCGCCTGGAAAGACAAAAATGGCGATGGCATTATGCAGTACCGTCCTGGTCATGCCTTTAACCCTACTAAACCTATATTTACCCAGGACAGAGGCACCTACGGCGAGCGAGTCATTAGCAACGAGCTAACCAACACTACCAATGAAATATATGTCGATCGCGACATTATGGTAATGGCGAACCCAGAAATTGCCAAGCTGCCCAACTGGGTAATCGCCCTAGTGGCCGCCGGCGCGGTTGCCGCTGCCTTATCCACAGCTGCAGGTTTATTACTGGTTATTTCTAGCTCTGTGGCTCACGACTTAATGAAGCGTACATTTATGCCCAATATTAGCGACAAAAAAGAATTGCTCTTCGCCAGGCTCGCCGCTGTTGTCGCCATTCTTATTGCCGGTTGGTTTGGCATTAACCCTCCGGCCTTTGTCGCCCAGGTGGTCGCCTTCGCCTTTGGCATGGCAGCCGCTTCACTCTTCCCCCCCATTGTGATGGGCATATTTTCTAAGCGCATTAATCGCTCGGGAGCAGTGGCGGGTATGTTGATAGGTTTAAGTAGCACACTGGCCTATATTATTTATTTTAATTTTATCGCGCCCGAAATCAATAACCCCGAGCACTGGTTTTTGGGGATATCGCCGACCGGTATTGGCACCATTGGCGCCGTATTAAATGTCATCGCGGCTGTTATTGTTAGTCACCTCACCCCTGCACCGCCAGCTAGGGTACAAGATATGATTGATGATATTCGCATCCCAGCAGGTGCCGGGGTGGCCCACGAACACTAATGCAGAAAAAGCTTGGCAGTAGAAGTACTGAAATATGCTACCTAACCCTAAAGGCGTAATACAGTGAACGAACTTTTGCTCAGCAACGAGGCCGCTATTCGACTGGGATTTTTCACTGCTATTTTTGCCTTTATGGCCACCTGGGAGATATTGGCACCACGACGCACAGCACAAGTGACGCGGCGTTTACGCTGGCCCGGTAATCTCGGCATTGTAATCTTCAATACACTGCTGTTGCGCTTTGTTATGCCGACCACCGCCGTCGCACTCGCGCTAGCCGGTGAGAACGCCGGTTGGGGCTTGTTACAACAATTTGAATTACCCCTGTGGGCTGGCGTTTTATTCGCTGTTATTTGTCTAGATCTGGTTATTTATTTACAGCACGTTATGTTTCATGCCGTACCAGTTCTCTGGCGTTTACACCGCATGCACCACGCTGATCTAGCTTTTGATGTCACTACCGGTGCCCGCTTCCACCCCATTGAAATTATTCTCTCAATGCTACTCAAATTCACTGTCATTACAGCACTCGGGCCACCCGCTGTCGCCGTATTACTCTTCGAAGTATTGCTTAATGCACTAGCAATGTTTAATCACGCCAATGCGCGCTTGCCACTACGCCTTGATAATTGGCTGCGCCGCCTCATTGTTACCCCCGACATGCACCGCGTCCACCACTCTGTCATTCCCGAGGAGGCAAACAGTAACTTCGGTTTTAATCTGGCCATTTGGGATCGCTGGTTTGGCACCTATTGTGCCCAGCCGCAAGCTGGTCATCAAAGCATGTGTATCGGAATTGGCTCCTTTCGCACTGAACGCGATCTCGCTCTGCACCGCATGTTATTTCAACCCTTTAAACACAGCCCCGATACCTATTCAATAAACAAGACTCATTAACATGCTTAGCACATCGACTCAAAAACCAGTCATTAGCGGAGCAAGGAATGACCTTGTCCGTTGGGTTGGTAATTGCTATAAATGACAGTCGTGACATGAAACTTTATCGTTAGAAGCAGGTGATCACATCGACCTTGCAATGCACCTAGGTCACCCCAAACCAGTTAAACAACCATGTTTGGAGCCAAGTAATACTTGGCTCCAGCAGCGATTTCTATTCTTAGTCATTAATGCAGTTAACTACTATTGCATACAGCATCATATTGCTAACAGGTGTGGCAAGGCCTAGAACATGTTCGGTTTCTTCAGTTTTTTCTTATTGAGCATCAAGAAACCAAACCACTAGGCTACCTCTCTATTCAATCAATAAAGAGGCGCCTCTGCAGTCAGTGCGCGTTACGTATGGGTTTTAACAAAAGTGCCTATCACGTTAATCGCGTGTTTACCTTCAGGTACAATCATCGACATCAGGTGCCATACGTGCATTTGCGCTTCCCAAACTTCAAGGGTGACATCACCATCGACTTGTTTAAGAGCTTTATTGAGGCGAATGGCATCGTCGAGCAACACTTCATTACTCCCCACCTGAATCAATATGGGTGGTAGGCCCTTAAGGTCGGCAAAAATTGGCGAGGCCAGTGGCTGAGCCGGATCCTGTCCAGCCAGATATTGACCGGCGAACCACGACAGACTGCTGCGACCGAGCATCGCATCAACCTTATCTTTGACAATCATCGAGTCACCGGTAAAGGTCAGATCAGCCCAGGGGGAAATACAAACGGCACCAGCGGGCAGCTCGACACCTTCATCTCGTAGAGCAACCAGGGTAGACATGGTCAGGCCCCCACCGGCGGAGTCACCGGCGATAATAATTTTTTCAGCCTTTTCACCATTTGCTAGCAAACCCTTGTAGGCGGCAACAGCATCATCGACGGCCCCGGGGAATGGAGTTTCTGGGGCCAAGCGGTAGTCTGCAATAAAAGCGCGCGCCTGGGCTGCGTCAGCAATGGCACCTACCATATCTCGATGACTAAGAGGGGAACCAATAACAAAAGCACCACCGTGCAAATATAAGATTACATTGTCTGTGCTGCCCGAGCTGGCTTGCTGCCACTCACCCGAGACACCGCCAACCACATCGTACTTACCGCTAGGCCGGCGTGAGGTCATACCAGACATTTTGTCGAGGAACTCTCGCTCTTTAGTCGCGTCACCACTTTTACCGAGTTTTTTCTTCATGGTCATGCGCATGATGGGGGCCAATATCTGACTGCGTAAACTCGCCATTGCTTATCTCCTTTTAATCCTTCATTTAGTTTGCATTAGTAGTCGTTGTTGTTCGAGCTAGTTTGCAACAAAGGGCCAATACCCGCAACGACCACGGCTTTAGGTACTCTGCAAGCCGAGGTTTGGCCCTAATTCGACATCGTGCGACCACCATCAATAATTAAGGTTTGGCCATTCATAAAAGCACCTGCTGCAGAGGCTAGAAATACGGTGGCCCCGGCAATTTCATCCGGTTCACCAATACGACCTAAGGGACAATTGGCAGTAGCCTTTTTAAGATACTCTGGGTTATCCCATAAAGCCTTGGCAAAGTCGGTTTTAATGAGTCCTGGGGCAATGGCATTGGCACGAATATTATCACCCCCAAATTCAGCGCCAATATTGCGGGCAAGCGCCATGTCTGCCGCCTTTGATAAACCATAAGAACCTAAAGAAGTGTGGCCGACAACACCACCAATCGATGAAATAATAATAATGACCCCGTCCTTTCGCGCTTGCATTTGGGGTATCACCATTGAGCTCAACCAATGGTTGGACTTAATATTATTATCCATAATTTTATCGAATTGCTCATCGTTAATACCGAGCATAGAGCCGTAATAAGGATTAGCCGCAGCATTGCAAACCAGAATATCAATCCTGCCATAGGCCTCTTCAGTTTTCGCGACCAGGTTTTCGAGATCTGCTTTGCGGGAAATATTAGCAGCGATGCCAATGGCTTCCCCAGCCTGCCCTTCAACCAATGCATTAATATCTTCACTCACCTGTACACAGGCATCGGCCTTGCGGCTCGACACGACAACACGGGCACCGTGGAGCGCCATTTGCTCGGCTATTGCTTTGCCAATACCCTTCGTCGAACCCGTGATAACAGCAACTTTTCCTCTGAGATCAAATAATGTCACGGTCTTTACTCCTTGCGAACAATCTAATTTAATTAGCTTTTTTTCTTGAATTAAAGATGATAGCGAAAGCAAATTTAATTAACATTTTTCCACCACACTACGCCCACCGCGCTACTCATTACATCTGGTTAATGGAAAAATTTCCGTTGATTATTTTCAGCGTTTACAAGAATAACTCCACCTTAGCAACAACTTTACAAACAAATAAACTTATACCTATCCTGAACAAAACAATATAAAAGCTCGCGTCTTCGTCAAAGCTCAACAACCAGAAGCGCCGCCTAACGGGCCAAATAAATTGCTGTAATAGCTCAGACAGTTGAGCGCTTAAAACAATCAAAGGAAAATAATAGTTAAATTTTCGCTTCATAATGGACGAAGAGAAAAAAACCGCTTACACCTTCATTTGTTCAAACTTTTCAAAAGCTGCGAGACTTATTTTCACCGGACAAAATTTTTGAATAAGATCGCGCACTAAATGCCAAGCGCTGACGTAGAGTGCAAATACCAAATACACCATAGGCCCGCCAAACACTTTACGGTTTTAGCCTGACAAGTTCGTCAAAACAAAATCACCGGCATAGCCACTCACTTCAGCATCGGTCATCGCCTTGCGATAATTTTCCATACCTCCAAAATAGGCCAGCCCTGTATGTGATTTCCCCGGCACATTCTTGCCGATGTACCAGCTGTCAGTAAGCGGGAACAGTGTTGCAGACAACGCTTCTTCGCACAGACGGCCCCAGTTGTCTTCAGATTCGGAAGTGGGTTCAATACAGTTGATGTTGCGCTCGGCCAATTTACTGATCAACCTACCCACCCATTGCACTTGTTCTTGACCAAGAATAATCGGTTGAAACAAAGGTGCCGGGCTACCGGCCGCATTGATTATAAACAGGTTCGGGAAACCGGCACTCATCAAACCCATGTGGGTACGGGCGCCATCATCCCAGTGCTCGGCAAAAGTGAGACCACCGCGACCGCGCACGTCCATCGCCTTAAGTGAACCTGTCATGGCATCGAAGCCCGTCGCAAAAACAAGGCTATCAAGTTCGTATTCTGTATCGCCAACGCGTACACCTTTGGGCGTAATTTCATCAATGCCCTGTTTACTCAGATCAACTAGCTCAACATTTTCCTGCTCATAAACTTCGTAGTAGTTGGTCTCAGCAATCAATCGCTTCGTCAGGGCCGGATATTTGGGCGTAAGAATTTCTGCCAGCTTGGGGTCTTTAACGCGTTCGCGAATCTTATCCTGTAGATATTTACTAAGGGTCGCATTTGCTTCAAGGTCGGTATAGACATCAGGGTAGACATTATAAAAACTCAGTCCACCGCTTTCCCACCGCTCATCAAAGAGGGCCTGGCGCTCTTCGGGTGTAGCGTCGAGAGCAGAGCCGGTGACGGGCTGGCCAATTTGATAATTCAGAGCCACCCAGCCACCGAAAGAGTTATAGCGCTCAGCCGCGCGCCATTCACCGTAATTAGCTTTCACACGCGTCGAGTATTCTTCAGGCATGGCACAGTTGCGCAGGGGCAAACAATAACCTGGTGTACGGTGAAATACGTGTAGATGGCCTACTTGACTGGCGATAGCTGAGATAATCTGGACACCCGAAGAACCGGTGCCGATGACACCAACACGCTGTTCACTCAAATCAACGCCTTCTTTGGGCCAGCGGGCACTGTGATATTGCTTACCTTCAAAACTATCGAGACCTTTAAAGGGTGGTTTAACCGGCTGATTGAGCATGCCGGTGCACATAATGACAAAGCGTGAGCTCAGCTGCTCACCACTGTTGGTGGTAAGGGCCCAGATACCGAAATTCTCATCAAATTCAGCAGCATCAATACGAGTATTTGTCTGAATATCACGACGTAAATCGAGACGATCAGCGACGAAATTAGCATAGCGGCACAGTTCCTGTGGACCAGCGTAACGTTCAGACCAGGTCCATTCCTGCTCGATCACATAGGAGAACGACAAGGAGTATTCAACACTCTCTACGTCGACTTTAAGGCCCGGGTACTGATTCCAATACCAGGTGCCACCGACATCGCTGCCGGCCTCAAACAAGCGCACGCTAAAACCGAGTTCACGCATACGATGAACGGCGGTTAAACCTGCGAATCCTGCCCCTACGACAATGACATCGTAATCGGTATTGGACGCTGTATTAGTAGAATTTGTCATGGCTGAAACTCTTATAAAATTATGATAAAGAAGCGAAATAAAAATTTATTGTGCCAATTATTTTAACGAATATCACGCTAAAAAACCGTCCATCTGTTCAAGCTAGTGAAGCGCTTAATCAATCCTAAGCACTCCCTGTAACCACTGAGAAATATCTTGTATTTGCGCAAGACAGAGTTCATGCGCCATTGCATAGTTTTTGTATTTAGGCGTGAGACCCATGTTTGTTAAGGCTGATACAGCATCGAGCCCCATGCTCTCAGGTACCATCGGGTCGCGGCTACCATGAAAAACGTGAATAGGTAATGTACGATTGGCAACAGTGGGAACGAGAGATTTTTGGGTTGGGAAATATGTCGACATTGTCATCAGCCCCGCCAGCGGTTCAGGGTAGGTCAAGGCCAGTTGGTAAGCCACGGCGCCGCCCTGAGAAAAACCTGCAAGTACAACCCTCTCACTCGCTATACCCTGCTCACGTTGATCGGCAATCAGCGCGGTAACAGCATCAACACTGGCCATAAGCTGGGCAGTATCGAGCTGGCGCTCGGCCCCGGCCATCGTCAAAATGTCGTACCAAGCAGGCATTACCATACCGCCATTAATGGTCACTGGAATGGCTGGCGCGTGGGGGAAAACAAAGCGCACCCCCATAGTATCGGGCAGGTGCAACTCGGGAACAACGGGCACAAAATCGTGACCGCTGGCGCCTAGACCATGGAGCCAAATCACACAGGCATCAATATGTGTAGCCTTTGTTTCAACGATTTCACAGGGTAATAAACTCATCGATAGTGCCGAAATGGTTGGGGACTAAACAGTGTAGCGGCACTATTCGCCCAAGCCCAGAAAATTTAGAATGAAGCATTCGACAACTTCATCCCCCCTCATTTGACTCGATTATTTTAAATACATTGAAAAAGACTAAGTGACACGGAGGGTTAAAAAATTACTGCCTATCGTTTTTCACCCAAACGCCGACCGGCGCCCTCAGGCTGCGTCAAACCCTGATGTGAAGCCCAGGCTTTATCAATACGGATTTGCGTCGCAGTTGGGAAAGGTTCACTTTTGCGAGTATCCATATTGACATGAATGGCAAGACATTCATTCACTGCAACCGGACTGGTATCATCCCCTTGATACATTTGATGAATATAGCGCAAGCGCTTTTTATCAACTGCAAGTAATTGCGTGGTAATAAACAGCTCGTCGCTCTGGAAAACTTCGCGTAAATAATCAACATTAATACCCAGGGTAAACATCGAACTGTCTTGTAGCGCACGATAGTCGAGACCAATACCCAATTGATCGTAAAAATTGTCGGTAGCCCTATCGAAAGCCAGAACATAATACGCTAAATTCATATGGCCATTGTAATCGACCCAATCAGGTTCGACAGTAAGCACTGTCCTCGTCAGTGTAGTTTCGTTTTTTTCTGCAGACACTTACCCTACTCCCTATCAAAAAATCAGCTTATTGTGCCAGAGAAAGTGAACCAGAAAGCCCGCCAATAAAATTGAAACCAGATCGCCTCGAAATTTTTGTTGAGCACGGCTTAGCCAAGCATATTGGAGGCGATGATAGCGACGACCATCACCCCCACCAAACTACCAATCGTTATGGCGATTCGCGCCCACACTTGTTTATCCGTAATTGTCTCTTCCACTTTATCACCTGCTCAATTTCTATTCAGAGGTGAAAGCATAAATAAAATCCGTGAATGTGAAATTGACAGACATCAAATGCCCGCACAGTCGAGCGGATTATTCCACGCCAGCCGCCTGTCTAGTAGTATCGACAATATCTGAAAAGAAACGAATGGGATCGTGCTCAGGCCCTGGCCAATGCGCATGATTACCCTCGGCCTCGCAAAATAACGTTTTTACACCCTCCGCACACGCCATGTACTCGACACAACCGTTGAAATCGGAGGGCACAGTCTGCCTGGAACATTGATTGCAATCGGCCCACCACTTAACTACCTGACTGCCGTAGTCCGGGAAATGGCCATCACCCTTATTGTGCATCAGCATCACACTGGTGGGGCTGGGGCAGGAATAAGACGCCATGTCTTTACCCTGCATGCCCATGGCACTCGGCGCCAATGCCTTCGGATGAAAAGCAGATTCAGGCATAACAGACAGGGCATTAGACACCGTACCCCCATCAGAATGGCCTGTATAAAACACTAAACCAGAATCTATACACCAATCGTCAATCACCGTGGCTGGCACCGCACTTAAAGCTGTCAAAGATTTAATGCCCAGGGGAATACTGCGCGTATGTACAATGACATAACCCGCCTCGGTTGCCTGTCGAGTAAGGCCGGTAAAGCGCTCTGACAAGCCTTCACTTAATCCCGAGGGTGCCCAAACCATAAGCAAGGGGTGAGCGTAATCACTGCGATAATTAGTCGGCGTCGTCACATTAAAGTGAAGGTTGTTTGCGTCCTTATAGTGTACGTGATCAGCCACTCCACTTCGCTTATCAGTGCAGGCAGGCGCATAGCCCTCAGGATAAGTAAAGGCACCTGCTGTCGTATATTCAGTCCCAAAGGTGTAGCTATCGTATAAATAAAAAGCAGTGGCGCCAATAGCAAGTATCAAGACAATATAAATTTTAGACAGCAGAGAAATACCCCGCTGATAACGATAAACATGTTGCATTATATTTCTCATTTAAAGCTTAAATTTTAACTATTATCCTATTGAAAAAAGTCGATAGCATAAATAAGCAGCGAATAGCGCAGGGCTTTACCGACAAAAATAAATAGCAGACTCGGCAACCAGCGCAGTTGTAACCATCCGGCAGCAAGGCATAGACCATCACCGACCACAGGTAGCCAGCTCAGTAAGAGCACGGGATAACCCCAGCGCCGCACATAGTGGTTAACAGTGCTGGAAGGTGGTGGACGATGCCTGAGTCGCTCAACCCCTTGTTCCGCCCAGCGCCCCATCCAATAGGTGAGAAAACCGCCCGCAGTATTAGCGACACTGGCAACCACCAGCAAAACAAACAAGCTACTTTCGCCCTGTTCCACCAGCCACAGCAACAATATTTCTGACCCACCTGGCAATAAAGTTGACGACAGAAAGGCACTGATGGCTAGCCCGAGTAAACCACCTTCTTCACTCAATAGGGCCGAGATAAAATCTCTCAACTGACGCGAACTTGTTCACTAACAAGCACACAGGCGCGGCTGAGAATGTCACAAACAACAGGAATCCGTTCAGCCAGAACCTGTTCAATGTCAGCCATCGTAATGGGACCACTGGCCTTACCTGCCGCTGCATTTACCACCAGCGACAGGCTCGCATAAGGCAAATGCTTTTCTCGTGCCAGAGCCACTTCGGGCATACCTGTCATGCCAACAATATCGCAGCCATCGCGCTCCATTCTCTTTATTTCGGCACCAGACTCTAAACGTGGTCCCTGTGTCGCGCCATAAACACCCTGGCTGAAGATAGTCACTCTAGCGCTATCCGCTGCGCGGACAAGCACTTGTCGCAAAGCCTCATCGTAGGGCGAGGTGAATTCGATATGCTCAAGGCTTGCGTCTGTGCCATCGTAATAGGTATGTTCTCGACCCCAGGTGTAATCCACAATTTGATCAGCGACAATCAATTTTCCCGTTTCACAATCGGCGCTAATACCACCCACCGCATTATAGGCCAGCAGATGCGTTGCACCCACTTGTTGAAGGGCTGCAATATTTGCACGGTAGTTCACTTTATGAGGGGGAATGGTATGCGCATCACCGTGACGGGCCATAAATAGTACCTCGACACCCTGTAAACGCCCCTTATACACAGGCCCAGAAGGCTGCCCCCAGGGCGTATCAACAACCTGCGTGTCATCCACCCTCAGGCCCGGTATAGACAGTAATCCACTGCCAGCAATAATGGCTGGTTTGATGCTCATATTACTCACCTATATCTCTCTGCTCATCGCGCCTTGACAGCCTTCTTCTTTATTGTTTATTGACGCGGGGTACAACAAAGCCATCCGGGTCTTCGGCGATATGCAAGGTTGAGGTTGGGAAGGCAATCTCTGCTTTGTGCTTAGTGATAATATCGGCAATCTTGAACAGTACATCCTGTTTAATCCCGTGATATTTCGCCCAGTCAGTGGTTTTGGTCATGGTGTAAATAAAGAAATCAATCGAGCTTGCGGCAAAGCTATTAAAATTAACCATCAATGTTTGCGTGGTATCTATTTCGGGATGATTTTGTAGCATCTCCTCAACGTCATTAACGATAGCTCCCATCTTATCGATATCGTCATAGCGTAAACCAATCGTTTCGTAGATTCGTCGGTTGAGCATACGGGAAGGATTTTCGACAGAAAGTGTGGCAAAAATACCATTGGGTATATACAACGGTCGCTTGTCAAAAGTGCGAATGCGCGTTAAACGCCAACCGATATCTTCAACCGTGCCCTCAATTTCTTTGTCGGGGGAGCGAATCCAGTCACCCACTGAAAAGGGACGATCAAGATAAATCATCAAGCCGCCAAAGAAATTAGAGAGCAAGTCTTTGGCGGCAAAACCGACGGCCAGCCCACCAATCCCACCAAAAGCCAACACGCCGGAAATACTAAGACCAAACATTTGCAGAGCAATTAAAACGGCGGAGATGATAATAGAAACCCGCAATAATTTACCTATGGCCCTGACCGTCGTGGTGTCGAGGGGTTCGTTTAAATAAGTGGGATCGACAAGGTTTTGCTCTGCACGTTTAACAAAATCCAACAAAAAAACCGCCAGCAATAAAATAATCGCCACCTGATTAACAGGTTCAATTAGTTCTACCCAGACTGAGTCGACCGCCTTGGCAGCTAATTCTGCCGCGATATTGACGCCCAACACCCAGACCAACCAAACAATGGGTTTGCGTGCCGCCTCAATTAACGCATCATCCCACAGCGTTTTTGTCGCAGCAGCATGGGATGAAAGACGATTAAAGAAGCGACTGGCAATGTAACCCAACAACAGCGACGCAAAGACCACTAGGAAAACTTGAAACCACCAGGTTGACTCCGTGCCTGTTACCTCTATCAACCAACGTTCAAAGTTTTGAAACATTTATTACCTCAATATCTATCAGCCATAAATCAGACTTTTAAAAACTGCACGAACTCACTCTGTTTCCAAAATTATTGTAATGCAACCAAGGACTCTCGCGTAGCCAACCAGCGCGGGTCCTCCATAAGTTCAGCCCAGTGCCATTTTTTTCGTGCCTTCATTGAAGGTAGCCGGGGCGATGAAAGCGGTTTTGCACTATTGTGAAGAGAGTCGAGCACTGACAATGCACCCTGACGATTATTACACACCAGCACCATATCGCAGCCGGCATGCAAAGCCGCTTGCGCTTTTTCAGCATAAGTATCCAGCTGATCTGCACCTTTCATCGACAAATCGTCGCTAAAAATAACACCATCAAACGACAGCTCTTCGCGCAATATATTCTGTAGCCAATAGGACGAAAAACCGACTGCTTTGCTATCGACCTCGGGGAAAACAATATGAGCCGGCATAATGCCTTGCAGTTTTGAGCTTAGCGCCTTGAAGGGAAGTAGATCCCGCGCCTGAAGCTGGGGGAGACTACGACAATCATAGGGTATTTCTAAATGGCTATCTGCTGTTACGCCACCGTGGCCGGGAAAATGCTTGCCCGTAGCAGCCATCCCCGCCTCGGCCATACCGGCAATAAAATAACCTGCCGCCGCGCTAGTAATTCCGGGATCGGGAGAAAAAGAACGATTGGCAATCACTTCACAATGATGGCTATCGAGGTCGAGCACAGGGGCAAAACTAAAATCGAGCCCACTGGCGATCATTTCAACAGCCAGTAACCAGCCAGTATTGAGCAACAACTCAGCGCCACGCGTACCGTCATCCGCAAGCAGCGTGCCCAACCGCTGCATCGGTGGCAATAGGGTATAGCCCTCGCGCAAGCGTTGCACGCGACCACCTTCCTGATCTATCGCCAGTAGCAGCTCGGGACGCAGAGCAGACACCTCCGCCGTCAAAGCCATAAATTGCGCCCTTGACTCAATATTGCGCGCGAAAAAAATCACCCCACCTACGGGGCTTTGCATCAGCAAGTCGCGTTCCACATCACTGAGAGCTGTACCTTCCAAATCGAGCATCAAGGGGCCTGGGGCCATTATCTTCATCCGTTGTTAATTGATGGCCCGGACAATAGAAACGCTGCCGAGCATTGTCAATGGCTTTCCCTCAACAGCGCGGTATTAGACAAATAGCGCATGTACAGATTTGCTGATATTCCCAGTGGCAATTAATGGTCAACATTTCATTTCAAACATGTTTATACATATCAGCAAGTTAGAGACAAAGCATCAACTTGTATATTCATTCCATCCTGAAATAGTAGTGTTTGTGTCGTTGAAATACGGGTGCCATGAAGTTTTGGCAGTGCTATCTTGGACTCATCGAGCGCACAGGAGAGACCAAATGAGTAGAAAATTACCGGTTATTGGTGCCTGGTATCAAGACATTGAAGAGAACCAAATTTTTGAAGTTGTGGCTCTGGATGAAGAAGGTGATTGTATAGATATACAATATGCCGACGGCGAAATTGGCGAATTCGACTACGACACCTGGTACCAAATGTTGGTGCTACCCGCCCAACCCCCTGAAGACTGGAGCGCACCCTACGAGTTGGCAACAGAAGATAGCGCCGACCCTGACAGAACCTTTACCATGGCTCCGGCAGATGACCCTCTGAGAGATATCGAACCCGAACCAGTATTTAGCGGCGACGATTACTAATCTAAGGCCCACTCAACCAGTTAACAAGCCTTTATCCGTCGGATAGGCATTCACCGACACCTCGTCCCGCACACATACGGCAAAGGCTATTGGCATTCAACTATTGACTAGCGCGGCTCACAAATAAAGACCGGGATATCGCGCCCAGTGCGCTTTTGATAAATATCGTAGTCCGGGTAGTACTTACAACAGATAGGCCAGACAGCCTCCTTTTCTTCTACGTCGGCACGACGCGCCCGCAGTTGCATTTTGCTGGCTTTGTACTGCACTTCTATGTCCGGGTTGGC
Organism: Porticoccaceae bacterium; assembly: GCA_041622675.1. Lineage (GTDB taxonomy): Bacteria > Pseudomonadota > Gammaproteobacteria > Pseudomonadales > Porticoccaceae > Reddybacter. The sequence continues at coordinate 12,157 of JBFJYH010000001.1, read as the reverse complement.
CACCAAATTGTTAAACCAAACGGGGTTTTTCGGTGCACCACCCTGTGATGCAACAATAATCACACCCTCATTGTAAGGTACATACATCAACGGGATTACCCGTTGTTTACCTGATTTTGCCCCAGTCATAGTCACCAAGCAGACATCATAGCCACCCAGCTTCCCTAGGACTCGCCCATTAGTGAGACGATAAACCTTTTCATTTAACGCAGAAAAGACTTTAAGATAAGGCAGCAATTTACCCATTTGCTCTGAGCTAGCCGTTTTTATATTTATCATTGCAATAATCTCAAAATAGTGGTGGTTGTCGTCTGCTTAGTCTACTCCAGTGGGCTACACGCAAGTCAATACTCCATTTTGTCTTTAATCGGCGCTTTACCAAATTTTGAGCCGTTGAAATCGGCAATTGGCAAAGGGTAGACTAAGTATCAAATTAAGACACAGAGAAAGCATCCAATCATGAAAACATCTGATGTTGGCAAACTTGGGGTCTGGGGCTTCCTCGATGCCTGTGACTATAAACAATGCATTGAACTCGCCCAAACTGTCGAACAACTGGGCTATTCAGCCTTGTGGGTCCCCGAGGCCTTTGGTCGTGATCCCTTTGTCACCCTCACACTGCTAGCGGGCGAAACCGAAACGCTCTACCTCGCCACAGGCATCGCCAATGTCTACGCTCGCGACCCTATGGCAATGGCCTCTGCCCGCAATGCCCTTGACGAGCTCAGTGGCGGACGTTTGATTCTCGGCCTTGGTGTCTCTCACCGCGAGCTGGTTAGCGCGATTCGTAGCCACGACTACGGCAAACCCGTCAGCACCATGCGCGCTTACCTTGAAGCCATGAATACAGCCATGTATACCGCGCCCCCACCGGCAAAACAGGGAATCATAGTGCTCGCAGCACTGCGTGAAAAAATGCTGGGGCTGGCTGGCAGTGCCAGCGATGGCGCCCACCCCTACTTCGTCACCCCAGAACACACCGCCCGTGCTCGCGACATTATCGGCCCCGATAAATTCCTCGCCCCGGAACAGAAAGTATTACTGGTAAAAGACCCTAGTGAAGCCCGATGCGTCGCTCGAAAGTTTATGGAAATGTACCTGGGTCTTGAGAACTACCGCAATAACCTACTTACCCTCGGCTTTACCACCGATGATTTTGAACACGGGGGCAGTGACCGCTTGGTTGATGCCATTGTTGCCTGGGGCGATGAAGCAACTATTCAAAAGCGCTTGGAAGCCCACTGGCAAAATGGTGCCGATCATGTCTGTATTCAAGCTTTACGCCCCGACGGCGAACCCGGCTACGACCCTCGAGTACTACAAGCTTTCGCCCTTAAAGCCTAACAAAAGCGCCCCCTGATCCCTCCCCCAATACAGCGCCCTACACCCCGGAAAAAAAGGCATGTTATTGTGTGATTGATCACTGGATTACAGAAACGCTGTAGGCTGGTATTTGGGACAAAGCCTCTTAATTCACTTTTTCACACGGAAAAACCCATGAAGTTCACCATTATTCCCGTCACGCCTTTTCAACAAAACTGCACCTTGATGTGGTGTGAAGATACCCTACGCGGCGCAGTTGTAGACCCGGGTGGCGACCTCGATCGTATCGAACAAGCCATTGCGAGCAATGGCGTGACGCTCGAAAAAATACTTGTTACCCATGCCCATATGGACCATGCCGGTGCTGTAGCCGATTTGGCAGAGCAAAAGAACATCCCCATTGAAGGGCCCCATAAAGAAGAAAAATTCTGGATCGACAATCTCCCCGAACAGGCCAGAATGTTCGGTCTTGGCGACGCTCAAACATACCGCACGTTCACCCCCGACCGCTGGCTCGACGATGGCGACACCCTCACCGTAGGCAATCAAACCCTCGAAGTCATTCACTGCCCAGGACACACACCTGGACACCTAGTTTTTTTCGACCCCAAAGAACGCCTCGCGATTGTCGGCGACGTGCTATTTCAAGGCTCTATTGGTCGCACCGATTTCCCCAAAGGTGACTTTGACACCCTCATTAATTCCATTCGCAACAAGCTATGGCCACTGGGCAACGATGTGAGTTTTATTCCCGGCCACGGTCCGATGTCAACTTTCGGCCAAGAGCGCCAAACCAACGGCTTTGTCTCCGACCGCATGTAAACTCTTACCCCCAAACACATCTGACGCTACGTAGAACGCTTAACCCATTTATAAGAAGGAAACCTCATGTCTGACGTCCACACTTTTGCCGGTGGCCCACTCGATAGGGCCAGCCACTTGCGCACTAACAGCGAATGGTTGAGTACCCAATTGGCAGACCCGGCCAGCCGCATCGTCCCCTTGTGGAAGCTACAGCCTCTGGTCACTCGCCGCCGTGACGCTATTGGCTGGCTATCTCCCATCGATCTCGCCGACTATATAGCCAGCGGCGTACCGACGATTTTTCTCGGCAACGACGACGAAGGTATCGCCCATTTCGCAATCGATATCACAGTGTTTGAAGACGCCAATAAAAGTGAGCCTTTTATTCAAGTGGGGCGCTTTATGGACCTGCGCTCCATTGCTCTGCAATTGCCCCTCGGCGATCCCTCAACACTCGGCACTGCCAAAGCCATTCTCGACTGGAATGCTCGCCACGGGTTTTGTGCCGTTTGCGGCGAAAAAACTGACATGCGCGATGCCGGTTATATGCGCAAATGCAGCAGCGATACCTGTAATGCTGAGCATTTTCCCCGCACCGACCCCGTGGTGATTATGCTCGCCATGCGCGGTGATCAGTGTCTGGTCGGTCGTCAGGCTATGTTCCCCCAGCACATGTACTCCTGCCTCGCCGGTTTTGTCGAGCCTGGAGAGAATATTGAAGAGGCCGTACGCCGTGAAATTATGGAAGAAGCAGGGATAAAAGTCGGCGACGTGAGCTACCATTCAACCCAACCCTGGCCCTGGCCCTCGTCGTTAATGATCGGCTGCTTTGCCGAAGCTGAAAGTGAAGAAATTACCATTGATGGCCTCGAGCTGGAAGAGGCACGCTGGGTATCACGCAGTGTTCTACGCGATGTACTCAACGGCGCCACCGACCAAGGTGTGTTGTTACCCCCACCTATGGCTATAGGTTTTCAATTGATAAAAGCCTTTGCCGAAATGGATTGAAGACAGTACCAATGGCTAAAAAAACCATTAAAAATAATAATGCCCTTACAGGGATACATTAGGAGTCAAGCAATGGAATACCGCGAAACCCTTTACCACGTGGACGAAAAAGTTGCGGTCATTACGCTCAACCGGCCCGACAAACTCAACGCCTGGACCACGCGCATGGCCGAAGAAATTCAGGATGCGGTCATGGCCGCCGCCGTCGATGACAGAGTCAATGTTATTGTCATCACCGGTGCTGGCCGAGGCTTTTCCGCTGGTGCTGATATGAGTGTACTGCAAGATTTGGGTGACGGCGGCGGCACAAAGGCTGACAAAGCTGAGCAACCCAGACCCACACCGCAAGATGTGCGCCCCGATTTCAAACAGGCCTACTCCTATTTCCCCGCTGTACCGAAACCCATTATCGCCGCCATTAATGGCCCCTGCGCCGGTATCAGCCTAGTGTTGACCTTGTTTTGTGATATGCGCATTGCCGCTGCCGATGCCAAGTTTACCTCGGCCTTTGTGAAACGCGGTTTGATCACCGAATACGGTGGTGCCTGGTTACTGCCCCGCATCGCCGGTTTTGGCAACGCAATGGATGTTTGGCTAACGGGTCGAGTGTTCGATGGCACCGAAGCCAAAGCACTGGGTGTTGTCAACCGAGTACTCCCTCAGGAAAATTTCATCGAAAACGCCATGGCAATCGCCCACGATATGGCCAATAACAATTCGCCCCGTTCCATGCGCGTGATTAAGCAGCAACTTTGGGAATCCCTGTTTCAAGACCTCGATACGGCCCTAGATATGGCCCACAGAGAGATGAAAGCCAGTATTAGTAGTGACGATTTTAAAGAGGGCGTTTCTCATTTTTTGCAAAAACGCGCGCCAAATTTCTCTGGCAAATAAAATTAAAACCGAATAAATACAGGAGATAAAGATGGGACGAGTAGAGGGAAAAGTTGCGTTAATTACCGGCGCTGCATCGGGCCTTGGTCGAGCGACTGCTCTGCGCCTTGCCGAGGAAGGTGCCAAAGTCATGGTCACCGACTGGGAAGACAGAGGCGGCAATGAAACCGTTGAGCTGATCGAACAAGCAGGGGGTGACGCCCGTTATCAGCACCACGATGTGTCTAGCGATGAAGAGTGGCAGACCGTTATCGCCAACACTATTGCGGTCTATGGCCAGCTCGACGTACTGGTCAATAACGCGGCTGTAATTATCGCCAAGTCGATAAAAGACACCACGTTAAAAGATTGGCAATGGCAAAACAGTATTGCCCTCGATGGCGTGTTTCTCGGGGTAAAATACGGTGCTGACGCTATGGAGCAATCGGGCGGCGGGTCAATCATTAACATCTCTTCCATCGCCGGCATCATTGGTCTCGATAAATCAGCCGCTTACTGTGCCGCTAAAGGCGGCGTTAAATTACTCACCAAAGCGGCAGCGGTTGAATTTGCCCAGTTAAAAAACAAGGTACGCATTAACTCGGTACATCCCGGTGTTATACGTACTCCAGGGGTCGAAGCCACCATCAAAAAATACGGCGGCTCGGAAAAAATCAAACAACGTTTCGAGGCTATGTCGCCCCTCGGCGAGCTGGGTGAACCCACCGATATTGCCAATGGCGTGTTATTTCTCGCCTCGGACGAATCGAAATATATGACCGGCTCTGAGCTGGTCATTGATGCGGGCTATTGTGCCGGATAAAATGTGACTTTGTCGCCTCACTGCAATATTTTCCAACAGGCAGCCTCGTTAAATGAGCGACAATGCACCTCAACTTCCGTGATAATTTTTATAGGATGATGCTCTGACAAGTGATAAGGCCACTCTATCTGCTAGACGATTTTTCGCGGATCTAGCTCTGTGAAACTGCGAGTAATTACCTACAACATCCATCGCGCAATTGGCCTTGACCGGCGCTATCAGCCCGAACGAATCATTAAAATACTCGATGATCACGATGCCGATATTGTGCTATTGCAGGAAGTTGATGAAGGTGCACCCCGCTCAAGGGAGCAGGATATGGCCCGGGAAATTGCCAGAGAGCTCGGTTACGCCCACTACGCGGCTGGACACAACGTCAGCCTGCGCAAAGGCCGCTATGGCAATGCCACTTTAAGCCGCTATCCCATTACATGTGAGCGCAATATCGATTTAACCATCGGCGTCCACAAGCGACGCGGTTGCCAACACACTGCTATAGAGATACCCCTCCCGAGCGGACACGCCTTTCACCTCGACGTTTTCAACCTCCATTTAGGCCTTTCACCCCTAGAGCGCCAACGCCAAGCCGGTATGTTGATGCGCTGTAAAGAGTTTACTGATATTGCCCCAGATGCGGCCTGCATTGTCGGTGGTGACTTTAACGACTGGCTGTCACGCCTAAGAGCGCTTTTCATTGAAGGGATGTCACTGCGTTGTGCCACCGACAAAGAAACCCGATTACGCACCCGGCCCATCAAGACGTACCCCTCATTTGCTCCTCGGGGCGGCCTCGACAGAATATATTACCGGGGAAATCTGCGGGCCACCTCTGCCATTCCCTGTCGTCATCAGGCTGCCCGTGTCGCCAGTGACCACCTGCCCGTGATCGTCGAATTTGAACTTAAGCACTAGCTGCGACAATCGCGAGTTCCCAGATGATGTAGCTCTCTGTACAAGCCGCACTAAACGCGGTATTCGCGTATAAACATTGCCACTGCCGTATTGGCCTCACGGTCTATTTCATCTTCAGAGGGAAGCTCCAAACCCAGTGCTGCGCGCATATGCAGGTCAGAGCGAATCATGCCGAAATATTGCCGTGCGGCTGCGTAAGAATCCTCAAGTCGAAGACTGCCACTTTCGACCTGCTGATCAAGATATCTCGATAGTCGCATGACCGCCGCATGGGGGCCATTGTGATAAAAAGTCTTTGCTAGTTCGGGAAAACACTGCCCCTCAGAAACCACCGTGCGAAAAATTGCCAAGCTGTCCTCACGTAGAAGCACATCCAGATACGCTTTACCCAGTTTTTCAAGCGTCGTTTGCAAATTGCTTTCACTATCAAGAGCGCTTCCCAGTGGCAACAGCATTTGTGCTACAAGGCTTTCAATAATTGCAGCGAACAACTCCTCCTTGTTGCCAAAGTACTTATACACCGTACGTTTTGAACCTCCCGCCCTGCGCACAATTTCATCGACACTGGCATTGACATAGCCGTATTCAAGAAAGACCTGAATACCCGCCTGCAAAATCGTATCGCGACGTCTCTGCTCAGCCGTTCTTTGCGTTTTAGGCATGACTAACATTTTTCCCAATGATCACTAACATTTAGTCCCAGCACAGTGAGGGTTGAACGGGGGATAAATTCAGTATTCTATCGCAACACCACCTAGCGCACCCCTTGAAGGGCTATAAATTTCTGTCAATAGTTTGCATAAAACCAGGCCCGATGATAGGGTACGACCCAGTACCAGTTGAAACCAAGCATTTTTCAACCCGAGAACAACAGTCATTATTGCTCCTTAACCTCTCGTCCAAGAAAAGCGTTTTCACCATATAGACTAGAAGGACGGCATTTACCCATATAGACCAAGCGGTAAACACAATGCGTAAAATTATATTTCTCGGGATTATTATCGCCGGCAGCATTTTTGGTGGCCTCTGGGCCAAACAGTGGTGGTTTGAAGGGCGCCATTGGGAGTCGACTGACAACGCCTACACGCAAAGTGATATCACCGTCATCAGTGCCAAAGTCGCCGGCATTGTCGATAGTGTCAATGTCAGTGCCAATGAGAAAGTTAAAGCGGGCGATATTCTTATCTCTATGTACAAGCCCACTTTTAATGCCCAAGTGGCTCGTGCAGAAGCTGAGGTTGTCGAAGCGCAAGCCAGCCTGGCGCGGGTAGACACTCAAACCGCATTACAAAAGGCGATCATTGCAGCTAACCGCGCAGAAGTTAAGGCCGCCGAGGCACAGGTGAAGCGCGCCAACCTTGACCTGCAGCGCTCGAAAACCCTGAAAGATAAAGGCTATGCAGAAAAACAGCGCTACGACCACGCCCTCACCGATGTCAGTAGTGCAAAAGCCGAGCTTGCGCGCACCCAGGCCAATGTCAGTGCAGCTATTGCTCAACTCGATGTACTCACTGCCGAAAAAGCTGAAATTAGCGCCGAACAAGCCCACGCCAAGGCCGAGGTCAACCTTGCCAAGATTGCCCTTTACCTCTCTGACATTCGCGCCCCTCGCGATGGCGTCATCGGTGCCAAGCATGTCGAAAATGGTGAATATATTCACGTCGGTGCGCGTAAGATGGCCATCGTTTCTCTCGACCACGTCTGGGTAAATGCCAATTTTAAAGAGACTCAGCTCAACGGCATGGTGCCCGGACAAAGGGCCCTAGTTGAAATCGATGCCTTCCCCGATCAATTGATTGAAGGTGTTGTCGAAAGTTTATCACCCGCCAGTGGTGCCCAGTTCAGCTTACTCCCCCCGGACAATGCCACCGGCAATTTCACTAAAATTGTGCAACGCGTACCAGTAAAAATCCTTCTCGACCAAAACAACCCCGTGGTCAAACAACTGCGTCCCGGCATGTCTGTGCTCGCGAAAATTGATACACGCGACAACGTCAATGCCGAGACCCTGGCAGACAAAAAAACCGTTATCACAAGCGGCTCCCGCGTCACACTGTGAGAATAGACAGCGAGTAACCCGCATCAATAGTGTGCCCGCCACCAAGACGGGCAAACACGGACCACCATCATGAGCCACTCGACAAGCCCTGCTATAGAGGATGCCACCCCAGCCAGTCAACCTGAGGATGCCGTCACTATCGGCACCTGGCTAACCGTTTTCGGCGGCGTACTCGGTGCTTTTATCGCCGTCCTCAATATCCACATCACCAATGCCTCGCTGAAAGATATTCAGGGTGCTCTGTCAGCAACGCTAGAGGAAGGCTCATTTATTTCCACCGCCTACCTCACCGCTGAGGTGGTGGTAATTCCTGTTACCGGTTGGCTAACAATGGTTTTCGGCCTGCGCCCCTACATGCTCTTTAACACGGTGCTTTTTGCTCTCACCACCCTACTCTGTGCCTCGGCATGGAACCTCGAGTCCATGCTGGTTTTTAGAACACTGGCAGGGCTTGCCGGTGGCACGCTGATTCCCCTGTCCTTTACGCTAATTCTCACCTTGCTGCCCCCCAGCAAGCAGGCGATTGGCATGGGGATGTTTGCCCTCACCGCTACCCAAGCACCGTCCATTGGTCCCACCCTAGGCGGTTATTTGACCGAGGCCTTCGGCTGGCAGTCGGTGTTTTATCTACAAATTGTCCCCACCGGCATTATGTTTTTAATTCTCTTTCAAGGACTGAAAAAATCTAAACCCCAGCTCGAACTACTGAAAAATGGCGACTGGTTTGGCATCCTCTCCATGGCCGTGGGCCTAGGTGCAATGATTATTGTGCTCGAAGAAGGCAACCGCAAAGACTGGCTGGAATCTGATTTTATCTTTAACGGCACCCTGCTCGCCGTCACCTGCCTGGTCACTTTTGTGGCTATTGAACTAAGGCGTAAAAACCCCTTTATTAACCTGCGCCTACTGCAACGGCGCAACTTCCTGCTATCTAATTTAGTGGGAATTATTCTCGGTCTTGGCCTCTACGGCTCGGTCTTCATCATGCCCATGTTTCTCGCCCAGGTGCACGGCTATAACGCGATGCAAATTGGCCTAGTGATGATGTGGGTTGGCCTACCTCAACTGATCGTAGTACCCATTGTGCTGCGGCTAATGCCCCACATCGACATCCGCATACTGCTAGCATTTGGGGCTTTTATTTTTGGCTTGAGTTGCCTGTTAAATATTCATATGAGTGCTGACTACGGCCATGACCACCTGGTCTGGCCCAATATTGTGCGTGGCTTGGGTATGCCTTTTATTATGGTACCGCTCAATGTCATCGCCACCGCCGGCATTGAAAAAGAACAGGTCGGGTCGGCCTCGGGGTTATTCAACGTACTACGAAATTTAGGCGGTGCCGTCGGTATCGCTACGCTGGCGACCTTTTTGTCACTGCGACAACAGTTTCACTCCAGCCATATTGTTGAAAGAGTGAGTGCCTACAACCCCTTCACTATGGAGCGCCTACAAGGCTTTAGCACTTATTTTGGCGAGCTCGGGGCCGACCCGATGCTGGCACAGGAACAAGCACTTCGAGCTGTCGATGCCATCGCCCGGCGTGACAGCTTTATCATGGCCTACAACGACTGTTTCTATTTTATGGGTGCCGCTTTTATTATCAGTCTCGGTTTTATTGCCATGATGAAAAAACCCGGATAAAGTTAGCCTTGTCGATAACATAATCCGCCATGCTGGTCGTCGATGAGCACCGCCACAAAAGCATCATTGATTACTTAGAATTGTTAACACACAACTCTATTTCTTCCGCTATTTTTCGCTTTATAAAGCATAGTATCTGCTTGACTAATTAGCTCATACTCAGTGTTATTTTTGCTGGGAAAAATTTCTGCCAATCCGATACTCGCCGTCAAATATTTTTCCACTGGCGACTGCCTATTGGCAATATTTAAATGGGCAATCTCCTCAAGCAGTTTATTAGCCAACTGTTTAGCCTGCTCTAGCGAGGTATCGCCCCATATCATGACAAACTCTTCTCCCCCATATCTGGCACAAATATCGCCCGGTCGATTACAAAGTTTCTTCAGCAAGGCTCCCACCTGAATTAAGCACTCATCCCCGGCCTGATGCCCATAAGTATCGTTAAGTAATTTAAAATGATCTAAATCGAGCAGAGCCAAGCTCATGGGTATTTTCAACCTCAAACAACGTAGCCACTCGCTGTGAAGAAATTCATCAAAAGCACGACGGTTAGGAATATTAGTAAGCCCATCTATTCTCGCGAGATTAATGACCTCCTCTTCTGCGAATTTTCTTTCGGAAATATTTTGGTGAGAAATAACAAAATAGTCTTTTCCCGCTACCTGAAGTGGCGTGACACGCATCATATACCAACGCTTTTCGTCAGGGCTATGGCAAGGATACTCAAAATAAAAAAGTGGCTGATCTTTATTAATAACACCTCGAATTCCCCTGCCCGCCATTTCTCCGTACTCGTCGCCCATGGCTGCGGCTTTGTCACACTCATCTAAGTAGTTGACACCAATCCAGTCAGTGCCAATATTACAAGCATTGCGCTCTCCGAATTTTGACCAGCTCTTATTAGCATATTGAATTTCACCTGTTTCACTGACAACGACAATGTGTTCAGTGATCGAATCGAGTATCAAGCTTAAAGCTTCGTAAGAAATCTTCACTTTGAATTTCCCTAATGGCTGGCAAATACAAAAGTAATCAGTTTAGCAGGCCTGAAGTGGATATATTTTTCTCTTATGAGAACTGGTCAAACTAGTTGTGCAATTTTTCTACTCACACTGAGAATTTGTTTTAAACCAGCCCATGGTTATGCCAAAGCCACACTTGACCCAAGACGCCAAGCAGAAAACCTGCAACAACACCCAATGAAGATGCCCAGTGCTTTTTTAGTTTCGACTGTGGCATAACGTCTTGAAAAATAATGTACAAGATACCACCGGCTGCAAATAGCATGATGCAAGAAATGACTTGCGGATATCCCGATAGCACAAAGTCACCGGTAGCGCCCGCAGCTGTGGTCAGCAAGAAGCAGCCCAGCATCTTTGCAAAAAGTGAAGATAAATCACTCACCCCCTAAGGCACGAGAACCAGCGCAACTGCAGCTAAAAGGGCACCGTCAACAAAGGCGATGAACGCTATGGCGCACTGTGGTTTTTAGCCAGAGAAAACAGAGTCGCTCGAGCGCAGCAATCAACTGAACACCGCGCACTGCAAGCCCTGCGATTAGCGTTAATACAGTGATTTGAGCTAAGTCATTGAGAAATTTTTACGAAATTATTTAAGTACCACAACGCCGCGCTCTGCGAAAAATCAGTGGTGCCATCGAGTCAATATTTGGCAAAAGCGTTTTGTTATGCATCTCTCGAGTTTATCTCTCGTAAAATCTCTCATTTCTTCTATCATTTGAGAGTCTAGATTCAAGTTATGGTAAGCGTCAGTAAATTCCTTTAGCCCTATTTTGGCTAATACTACTTTCCGGATTTCTAGCAAATGGAAAATAGCATTTACTAAAGCTTGCAACTCAGCCACATCAAACAAACGATATTTAATAGTCCTTCGACTTATAATAATATTTGAATTTTGAGAAGTCTTTATGCTTAGATCTCTTATTCTTGAGCTGTTGATCTGAACTTTACTTAGAATATTAGCTAAGTGCTTAGATAAATCCGCATCCCCATGTCGAATACATTCACTAAATACTTGTTTTACCGAGCTATTAAGGGGTGTTATTTCCCCTTGAAAAAATTCTCCTTCAGCAGTCTTATTATCCTTCGTTGCATCCCGACCCTGACTTAAAATATCGGCACAATCAGTTAGGTACGAACTCAAATCACTTAATGCTTGAGATAAGAATGAAGTCGCAGCAATTAGCTCGCGTTTCCTCTGCTCTTCTACGCGATAACGGGAAATATTGAATGCAATTAAACTAGATAGGAGCGCTAAAACACCCATATTTACTGTTTGCCATGAGTGCCAAACAGAATGCACGTGCGCCCAATTCCCTTGAAAAAACGGGTAAACAACCATACAGACGAAATATACCACCAATAAAGGGACACCCAATATATTCAACCCATTTATTACTGTGCTCAGTCCTATTTTCATAACTTACTCTGACTTTGACATCCAAACATAACAATTAATTATAGGAGCCCTACCTTCTGGCCTTGGAAATCATCCCAATTAAATCGCTAAATATTGACTGCATTTATTATTAGCAGCGAACCGATAAAATGCTCAACGGCCTCTCTTTATAAACGGCTCACCACAGCCACGGAATTAATTCCGGAAGGCGATGAGACAGAATCTTGCTATCAAAGTATTATGGCGCTCGATTTATCTGTAAAGAAAAGCGGCGCTTTAAAGAGCCGCTAGTG